>JAMPIW010000002.1:0-300000 GCA_040183005.1 Gammaproteobacteria bacterium | reverse complement strand
GAAGTCATAGCAGTCACAGCGCTCGATCAGGCCTCCCAGCGCAGTGAAGCCCTGCGCCCCCAACAAGCTGAAATTAAAGGCATTGCTGACTGCTTCCATAAATGCGCGCGCCTTGGGGCGCGGGGTGAGAGTTGCAGGGGCATCCGCCTCCCAATGCGGGAAAACGAGCCATGCCGGGTACGCGGGATCATCCGACCGCGTGATGCTCGGAGCCGTTGGCCGCAAATGGCAGATCGTACCCTTGACGGTGTCGTGCGTGCGACGGGTAAAGCTGGCGCCGGGAGCGAAGGCCGCGATCACATCAATGGACGCATTCTTGAGGCTGACGGGGCGCGGCAGGGGCATGATGGTGCCCTTGGCAAGATCGATCAAGGTCAATTCGTCGGAGAGTAAACGCCAGCCGCTGAGCATCAATCCCGCACACAAGGTGCTCTTGCCCGAGCCCGGTGGGGCTGGCAATACCAGCGCCCTACCATCGCGCTCAAGGACTGCGGCATGCAGGATAAGATAGGTATTGACGTTGCTTGTGACGCACCAATTAAGGCACCACTCCAGCATCGCGTAGGCCTGGTTTAACGGCAGCGGGTTGAACGGCTCGCCGCCATCCAGACTAAAATTCACTTGTGGGCGCAACCAGCTCCGCAAGCCGTGTGGGCTGCGCAGACGGATATGAAAATCGGCGTAATCTTCTTCCCCGAGGCTAAAGTCCGCGTACATGGTGTGCAAGCCCTCGGCAATCAAATGCACCGGGCTTTGTATGCGCGTCGTAAAACGACCTGTGCGCAACCACACGCCGCGATTCCGCAGACGCTGCCGAAGTTGCGCAAGACTAAGATCAGCCAGAATCAAGCAGGACAAGGCTCGATGAGATCCAAGGCCGCGAGTGCATCGAGACACTCTTGCACGGTGCCGCCCTCCGTCTGATCGGTGCCCATGAGCGCCGCTGTCAGATCCGTCGTCGTGACTGGACCTGCCTGGAGCCGAGTCACGATGATTCCGGCCGCGAGACTTAAAAGATGAGTATCCCCTGAGATCGCGTCACTGGCGACCCATTCATCATCCCAGCGGCGCAAGGACAAATCGCGGACAGGCAGCAACCGCCAACACACCATTATGAACGGCTATTGAGCTGGCTGAACATCTCGTACAGGCCCGGAGGATTAGCTTGATAAAGCTTGATGACATCATCCACCGTATAGCCGTATGGAACTTTGTCGTCGGCGGCATTCAGCAATGCAGCGCAAGCCTGAGCGGCGAGGGTTTTCCCAGTCGGATCTTTGTTCAGCACGTCCAACAGCGACGGCGATTCCCTGCTACCATATCCTTGAGGATTACTTCCGAAACATTTTTTGAAGATTAGGGTATTGTCGGAACTATAATAATTTGAACCACCGAAACCAGTAGTGCCCCAACCAGTACCAGCATAACCACCCTGATAACAAGGCGATGGCCAACTACTGGTACTTTTTTTATCGTATTTAGCTGTCCAATAACTGGTGGAAAAACCGCCACATGTCGGTTTGGAGGGGCCGGAGCCGGCGGACATCCATGCCGACAGGGTGCAACCTTGCCCCTGCCCTCCCATGACAGGACGGTTGGCTACTGTCATAAGCACCGCCACCGCCACACCGGCCTTGGCTAAGCGCCGACGGCTAATATCGATATTTTCGTCGGCCTCGGGTTTATGAGGGGTGGCTGAGTCTGGATTTTGCTGGTCTTTTTTCATGGCACCGACCGATAGTATGAAGCTGATGAGTTATTTAAAGTATAAGCAACTTGTATTTCTGCAACAAGCACAGCCTTTTTTGATCTGGTTTAAAGCCCCGTGGTCTTTTCCAAAGACAGATCATCCAATCACGGTTATCGATATGCAATAAATGTACCAATTTTAAAAAAATCATTATCGTCAATATGTTACACGTATTGAAAGCGTTTTGTCCTAAAAAATGTAGAGCCGGGTGTAAAAATTTCCGACGCTTTTTGCCAGGTTAATAAGCTTTTTGAGTCTGCGATAGAGAGTTTCAGGGTTCGTTGATGATGATAGGGGGCGTCCATGGTATGGCGCAACCTACTGAAGTGAAAATATAAATTATATTTTTTGATCTTTGAGAAGTTTTTGAATGCCTTGCAAATTTAAAGTGTAAGGTTTTTCGACAATTTGTAAACTTGCCCGTCAATCGCTGTATATCACATACTCAAAAACACTGGCCGTTCTCACTGAGCGCACCATTGGAAATAGCCTGACGACTATTTTTGAATATCCCCCAGCCCCAAATTCTCCCATATCACTAGTGTCGGCCCCGTCTGGTTCATGGTGTAGAAATGCAGTCCCGGCGCGCCGCCGTCGAGGAGTTTGCGGCACAGTTCGGTGGTGACATCGAGGCCGAAGGCGCGCAGTGACTCTATGTCATCGCCGAAGTCTTCCAGGCGTTTGCGCAGCCAGCGCGGGATTTCGGCGCCGCACATGTCGGAGAAACGGGCGAGCTGGGTGTAGTTGGTGATGGGCATGATGCCGGGGACGATGGGCAGGTCGAGCCCCAGTTGTTCGCAGGCGTCGACGAAGCGAAAGTAGGCGTCGGTGTTGTAGAAATACTGGGTGAGGGCGCTATCCGCTCCGGCGTCAACTTTGCGTTTGAAGTTATGCAGGTCAGCGTGGGCAGAGGGTGCCTGGGGGTGGAATTCGGGGTAGGCGGCGACTTCGATGTGGAAGTGATCGCCGGTTTCGGCGCGGATGAAGGCCACCAGCTCATTGGCGTAGCGGAATTCGCCGATATCGCGCATCCCGGAGGGCATGTCGCCACGTAGCGCGACGATGCGATGGATGCCTTGGGCGATGTAGGCATTAAGCAATGTGCGGATGCTATCGCGGCTGGAGGCGACACAGGACAGATGCGGTGCGGCGTCGATGCCCGTGTCGCGCTGGATCTCTGCGACGGTGTCAAAGGTATGGTCGCGTGTGCTACCACCCGCGCCGAAGGTGACGGAAAAATAGAGCGGCTTTAATTGCGCCAGCGTGTCCCGGACGGCACGCAGTTTGATCGTGCCCTCGGGGGTTTTGGGTGGGAAAAATTCAAAACTGAAAGTCCGTGGGTATTTTTGTTGGGGATTCATGATGGCCGATCAAAAAATCAAATGTAGGGCGGGTTAGGCGCTTTTCGCGCCGTAACCCGCCAGATGTCGCGTAGCGACTCCTCTCATACAAATATCAATACCGGTAATGTTCCGGCTTGTAAGGCCCCTCGGACGGCACGCTGATGTAGGCGGCCTGCTCGGGCGTGAGCTGAGTCAATTCCGCGCCGATCTTCTTCAGGTGCAGACGCGCGACGCGTTCATCCAGGTGTTTGGGCAATACGTACACCTGATTCTCGTATTTTTTCCCATGCACGAACAGTTCGATCTGGGCCAGCACCTGGTTGGTGAACGAGTTGGACATCACGAAACTTGGGTGGCCCGTGCCACAGCCCAGATTTACCAGGCGGCCTTCGGCAAGCATGATGATGCGGCGGCCGTTGGGGAGGATGATGTGATCCACCTGGGGCTTGATGTTGTCCCATTCATAACGGCGCATGGATGCGACGTCGATCTCGGAGTCGAAGTGGCCAATGTTGCACACGATGGTGTTGTTCTTCATGCGCACCATGTGGTCGTGGGTAATGACGCTGAGGTTGCCGGTGGCGGTCACGACGATATCCACTTTGTCGCAGACGTCGTCAGTGGTGACCACGCGGTAACCTTCCATTGCCGCCTGCAGGGCGCAGATTGGATCAATCTCGGTAACCCATACCGTGGCGCCCAAGCCGCGCAGCGACTGAGCACAGCCCTTGCCCACGTCGCCATAGCCGCATACCAGGGCGATCTTGCCGGCGATCATTACGTCGGTGGCGCGCTTGATGCCGTCCACCAATGATTCGCGGCAGCCGTACAGGTTGTCGAACTTGGACTTGGTGACGGAGTCGTTGACGTTAATGGCGGGGAAGGGCAGGCGTCCTTCTTTTTCCATCTGATAAAGGCGATGTACGCCAGTGGTGGTTTCCTCGGTGACACCCTTGATGCCGGCCAGTCGCTTGGAATACCAGCCGGGCTTGGTTTCGAGGCGCTGCTTGATGGCGGCGAATAGGGAGCGTTCTTCGTCATTCGTTGGATTGGCGATGACCGAGGCGTCTTTTTCGGCTTTTGCGCCGAGGATCATCAGCAGGGTGGCATCACCCCCATCATCCAGGATCATGTTAGGTCCGGTGTCGCCCGCCCATTCGAAAATGCGGTGGGTGTATTCCCAATATTCGTCCAGTGTCTCGCCCTTATAGGCAAAGACTGGAATGCCGTCCGCCGCGATGGCTGCAGCGGCGTGGTCCTGGGTAGAGAAGATGTTGCAGGAGGCCCAGCGCACTTCCGCGCCCAGCGCCGTCAGCGTTTCGATCAGCACGGCGGTCTGGATGGTCATATGCAGCGAGCCGGTGATACGTGCGCCCTTGAGAGGCTGCTGCGCGGCGTATTCTTCGCGGGTGGACACCAGACCGGGCATTTCGGTTTCGGCGATGGCGATTTCCTTGCGCCCCCAGCCAGCGAGCGAGAGATCCGCAACTTTGTAATCGGTGAAGCCTGGTTTAACTGCTGCGTTCATCGTTGTTACTCCATACTATGAACGAGCGCCGTTTGTAACGTGATTACTTTGCTTCGAGCCTGGCAGGATTGCTCCTGTCGCAACGCTCCTCGAAGAAAGCTACAAGCCGCCGTGTTTACGGCGGCACCTGGAAAATTATTGTCTCAATCAAACCCCCGCAGCAGCCTGCAAGGCCGCGGCCTTGTCGGTGCGTTCCCAGGTCAGCGCGGCCTCGGTGCGTCCGAAGTGACCATAGGCGGCGGTCTGTGTATAGATCGGGCGCAGCAGGTCGAGCATTTTGATGATGCCTTTGGGGCGCAGGTCGAAATGTTCGCGCACCAGCTTGGTGATCTTTTCATCGGAAATCTTGCCGGTGCCGAAGGTGTCTACCGTGATGGAGGTCGGCTCGGCGACGCCGATGGCGTAGGAGATCTGGATCTCGCAACGCTCGGCCAAGCCGGCGGCGACGATGTTTTTGGCGACATAGCGGCCTGCATAGGCGCCGGAGCGATCCACCTTGGTGGGGTCCTTGCCCGAGAAGCAGCCGCCGCCGTGACGGCCCATGCCGCCGTAGCTGTCCACGATGATCTTGCGCCCGGTCAGGCCGCAATCGCCGACCGGCCCGCCGATCACGAAGCGCCCGGTGGGGTTGATGAAGTAGCGGGTGTTCTTGTCCAACCATTCGGCGGGCAGTACCGGCTTGATAATCTCTTCCATTACGGCCTCTGTGAGGTCGCTGTGCTTGATGTCCGGCGAGTGCTGGGTTGAGAGTACCACGGCGTCGATGCCTACCGGCTTGTGGTTTTCATAGCGGAACGTCACCTGGCTCTTGGCATCCGGGCGCAGCCAGTGCAGCACGCCATTCTTGCGCATCTGCGCCTGGCGCAGTACGAGGCGATGCGCGTAGGTGATGGGGGCGGGCATTAACACATCTGTTTCATTGCTGGCGTAGCCAAACATCAGGCCCTGGTCACCCGCGCCCTGTTCGTGCTCATCCGTTTCATCCACGCCTTGAGCGATATCGACCGACTGTTTACCAATGGCGGTGAGTACCGCGCACGATTCCCAGTCGAAGCCCATTGCGGGGTTGTCGTACCCTATGTTCTTGATGGTCTGGCGCACCACATTTTCCATGTCCACCCAGGCGGACGTGGTGATTTCCCCCGCGATCATCACCATGCCGGTCTTCACCAGTGTCTCGCAGGCCACACGCGCAGTGCGATCCTGGGTGAGAATGGCGTCCAGAATGGCGTCCGAAACCTGATCCGCGACTTTGTCGGGATGACCTTCGGAGACTGATTCAGACGTGAACAAATAGTTATTGTTAGACATGCGTGGCCGTTCCTCTCAAGTAGAGCTAAAATATCCGGTATAGTGTAACTTGGCCTTGGCCGACTAACAATGTGCTTGTATGCGCAAAACGGCAGATTATCCCTGTAAACATGGAGGAATTTCTTCAAATGGTACGTCTCGAAACCCCAGTGTGTGATTTTGACCGGCCTGCGATTGATTTTGCGCTGCCGGGCATTGATGGCAAGATTTGGACGCTTTCAGAGTGCGCGGGCGAGAAGGGGCTGCTGGTGATGTTTATCTGCAACCACTGCCCTTACGTCAAGGCCGTGATGGAGCGTATTGTGCGCGATACCCGGGAGTTATTGGACTACGGTGTGAAGAGCGTCGCGATCATGTCCAACGACGCCACGGAATATCCCGAAGATTCGTTCGAGAATATGCAAAAGGTCGCGAGCGAATACGGTTTTTCGTTTCCCTATCTGGTGGATGAAACTCAGGAAATCGCCAAGGCCTATGGCGCGGTATGCACGCCGGATTTTTTTGGCTATAACGCTGATCTCAAGCTCCAGTACCGTGGCCGTCTCGACGCCAGCCGCAAGGAGACTGCGCCAGATGCCCCGCGTGACCTTTTTGAGGCGATGAAGCAGGTGGCGCTCACCGGCCAAGGCCCGCGCGAGCAGATTCCCAGCATGGGGTGTTCGATCAAGTGGAAAACGGAGGCGTAAGCGCTTAATGGCCATACGTCCCTACCAGAATGTCCACCCAGCCATTGCGGCGGGCGCGTTCGTGGATGATGCCGCGCTGGTTATCGGCGATGTCACCATCGGTGAAGATGCGTCACTGTGGCCAATGGTGGTGGCGCGCGGCGATGTGCACCGCATCGTCATCGGCGCGCGCAGCAATATCCAGGATGGCTCGGTGCTGCATGTCACCCAGCCCAACCGCTTTACGCCGGGCGGACACCCGACCATCATCGGCAGCGATGTCACTGTTGGTCACCGCGTTATCCTGCACGGTTGCACGGTCGAGGATTTCGCGCTGATCGGCATGGGTTCCACGGTGCTGGACGGCGCCATCATCCGTTCGCGTGTGCTGCTGGGCGCAGGCAGCCTGGTGCCGCCCGGCAAGGAGCTGGAGAGCGGCTATCTGTGGCTGGGCAGTCCGGTGAAAAAGGTGCGTCCGCTCACGGAGGACGAACTGGCCTATTTCGAATACTCGGCAGCGCACTATGTGGCGCTTAAAAACCGGCACCAGCAGGGCTAGGTTGGTTTCTTGGGTTACGGCTTCGCCTAACCCAACCTACATATCTTGAAAACCGGGTTGGCGTTCAGGACTCAGAATGTTTCCTGAGTGTCTTCCTGTTGCGAGCTTGAACTTGCCGCCGCTTTCCTTTTGTCGCGCAGGCCAAGGGCGACCAACGCCCCTACAACGCCGCCGAACGCGAATGATATCACTACAGTTTCAGCCAGTAATTCAAACATGATACGTTCCATCCTTTAAGAGATCCCGCTTTTGGTGTCTACGGCCAAGCGATATACCGGCGAGCGGTTGTCCGGTGCTCCTGAAGGGGCAAAGCAAGGCGGCGATCAGGGGGTGCTGGCTGTTCCTAAAGACTTCACAATAGTTGATGCAGAGACTATGCCAACGCTTGGGGCGCTACAGCCCCTATGTTCCGGTATACTGGGCCTGTGAAAGAAAATTCCTTGTCAATTCGCAGATTATGGTCTCAACCTCACGTGCAACGTTTGGTGGGTATCATTGTCTTTGGTGTTTTCCTGGTGTTCGTGGAAGTCTATTTCGGCTGGCGGCGTCTACTCGCGCCGTGGGGGACGTTGCCGCCCAGCCAAATACTTGCCGCCGTGGTTTTGGCATTCGTCAGTTATTGGACGCGGGCGGTGCGACTGTATGACTATTTTCGTGACGAGATGCGGGGTGCATTCGGGCTGTGTTTCAAGGTGATGTTGCAGCATAATCTGCTCAACAACCTGCTGCCGATGCGCACTGGCGAGATCAGCTTCCCGGTGTTGATGGCGCGCCATTTCGATGTGCCTGTGATGCGTTCGGTGCCCGCCCTGTTCTGGTTTCGCCTGCTGGATTTACACACCTTGGGGGCGTGCGCCCTGGTGGCGGCATTTGCGTGGAATATTCCGCTGATGATGGCCCTGCTATTGGCGTGGATGGTATTGCCCATCCTGCTGTTCTGGGGGAGCGGCCGCTGGCAGCGCCTTTTGCATGATCAGCCGGGCCGTATCAAGGAGCTCCTGAAGAAGGCGCTCGCGAGCCTGCCTCAGACCTCGCATGCCTTCTGGCGAGCCTGGGCGTGGACGGTGATCACCTGGGTGGTCAAGCTGGGCGTGTTTGCCTGGGTGTTGTCGCTGTTTATGGACGTATCAGGTGCCGGGGCGCTGATGGGGACGATTGCGGGAGACCTCACCAGTGTGCTGCCCATCCATGGCGTGGCGGGCATGGGCACCTACGAGGCGGGGGTAGTCGCGGGTTTGTTGCCGTATGGCGTCACAGCGCAAAACGCGCTGCCGGCGGCGGTCAATCTGCACCTGTTTTTGTTGGGATCGACACTGATTGGCGGCGCGTTCAGCCTATTAATGGGGAGCAAAAAGGCCCATGGATGAGGTGGTGTTGCTGTGGATCAACCAGGGCTGGGCGCATCCCTGGCTGGATGTTTTTTTTCGCTGGATATCGCAGCGCGCAAGCTTTGCCTTTCCGCTGGCCGGACTGCTGCTGCTGTTTTTCGCGCGGCGTTTTGGGAAGGATGGCGTCAAGCTCTGGCTGGTGCTGGTGCTGGTGGTGGGTATGGGCGATGCCTTGGGAAGTCTCATCAAGCATCTCGCCGAACAGCCGCGCCCGTGTTTCTCGATCCATGAGCTGGTGCGCCAACCGGGTCGTGCGCCTGGCGTTGCCTGCGGCGATAATTTGAGCGGGATGCCCTCCAATCACGCGCTGAATTTCTTCGCGGCGGCGGCCTTTTTGAGTTTCATGATGTGTTCACGGGCGTGGGTGGTTGGGGCGTTCATGGTCGCCCTTATGGTCGGGATTTCGCGCATCTATCTGGGTGTGCATTATCCCAGCCAGGTACTCGCCGGGGCCGCTATCGGCGCCACAATAGGCTGCCTCGGCGCGTGGATTGGGTTAAACTATCTGGTTTTCATTAAACGTATTCAATCCGCCACGCAGAAAGCAAGCGCCTCCAATGACATCCACTGAACAAGTTACTCTGCCACTCAGCCAGCCGCACCGCCTCTCGCTGGTGATACCCATGTACAACGAGGAGCTCAATGTCGCGCCGATGGCGGCGCGCGTGCATGAGGCGCTGCGGGGTTATTCGCACCCCTGGGAGCTGATCCTGGTGAACGACGGCAGCGCCGACAGCACGGATCAGCAGATGCGCAAGGCCCAGGAGCAGTATGGCAGCCATGTGCGGGTGGTGAATTTGCAGCGCAATTTCGGTCAGACCGCTGCCATGCAGGCGGGCATCGACGCGGCGCGCGGCGATGTGATCGCCATGATGGACGGCGACTTGCAAAACGACCCCATCGACATCCCGCGCATGGTGGATCGCCTGCTGGACGAGGATCTGGACCTGGTCGCAGGATGGCGCAAGAATCGCAAGGACGGCTTGTGGCTACGCAAGATCCCTTCCCGCATTGCCAATCGCCTGATCCGGCGCATCACGCAAGTCCACTTGCACGATTACGGTTGCAGCCTGAAGGTGTTCCGCGCCGATCTCCTCAAAACGGTACGTTTGTACGGTGAAATGCACCGCTTCATTCCAGCCTGGCTTGCGGCGAGCACTGCGCCATCTCGCATCAAGGAGGAGGTGGTGCATCACCATGCGCGGCAGTTCGGCGAGTCGAAGTATGGTATTTCCCGCACCTTCCGCGTCATCCTCGATCTGCTGTCGGTGTATTTTTTCATGCGCTACAAAAGCCGCCCCGGCCACTTCTTCGGCCAGTTTGGTTTCATCTTCGGCGCGCTGGGCGCTGTGATCTTGGGCTATCTGTTTATTGTCAAAATTTTCCTCGGGGAGGATATCGGCACGCGGCCCTTGCTCATGGCAGGTGTATTGTTCGTGGTCGTGGCGGTGCAGTTCTTCACCACCGGTGTATTGAGCGAGCTGATTGCGCGTACCTATTTTGAATCCAGCAACACGCGTTCTTATGTTGTGCGCAATGCACAGGCCGTGGCCAGCGCTTCCGATGCGGATTGGATGCGCCCCGTCTGATCATGTCGCCTGACCGGCAATATGACGGCAAGGATGCGTGGCTGCTTGCTGCGCTGGTCTTTGCGCTGATTGGTTTCAAGGCCTGGTTGACTCATGCCGCTGGTTTTGACCTCCACTATGACGAGGCCCAGTATTGGGAGTGGTCGCAGCAGCTCGACTGGAGTTACTACTCCAAGGGGCCGTTGGTCGCATGGCTGATCGCCTTGTCCGAGGCCCTGTTTGGTCACGGTGAATGGCAGACGCGCCTGTTCGGCTGGCTGGCCCACGGTGCGCTGCTGATTCTGGTCTTTGCCTTTGCCCGCGATGTCTGGGGGAGCCGTGCTGCGGCATGGTGGGCGGTGCTGCTCGCGCTGTTCACGCCGCTGTATTTTACCCTTGGCCTGGTGATGACCACCGATGTTTTCCTGTTCGCATGCTGGACCTGGGGGCTGTGGGCCGCCTACCGCGCCTTGTTCAGGGATCGGCCGCGCGCCTGGTATGGGCTGGGGGCGGCGGTGGGCATTGGCGCGCTCACCAAGCTCAGTATCGGCCTGCTGCCGTTTTTCATCGGCCTGATGGTGTTGCTCAGGCCGCGGCTCTGGCAGCATTTAAAAAGCCCGCATCTGTGGCTGGCATTGCTGTTGATGCTGGTGTTGATGAGCCCGGTGCTGCTGTGGAATGCCAGCCACGATTGGGTCATGTTCCGCCATGAGATGGGGCATGTGAAAAATGAGGGATGGTCGGTGAAGTACATTGCCGACTTCAGCGGTGGGCAGGTGCTGGCGTTGTCGCCTATCGTCGTGTTGCTTGCGCTCGGCGTGTTATGGCGTCCACCGGTGGCTGAGGATCAGCGTTTTCTCTGGTGGCTGTCGCTGTGCTGGATTGGTTTTTTTGTCTTCAAGGCACTGAGCGCGAAGGTGCAATTGAATTGGTCTGCTCCCAGCTATATTGGCCTGTTGATACTCTTCGCAGGGCATATTCCCACATTCTCGCTGGTCAAGCGCCGCGTGCTTTATTTCGGCATAGGGCTTGGTGTCGCGCTCACCGTTGTCGCCTACTTTCCATCCACCTTCGGTGTGCCGGAACCGTTTAAAAATGCAAAGTCGTGGCGGCAGCCTATTGAAAAAATCGGCATACAGGCTGGCGACGCCGATTTTATTCTGACCAGCTCTTACGATCTGGCCGCCGAACTGGCTTATTACTGGCCGCGACGCATCCCGGTGTATGTGGCCGGAAATGCCGGGCGGCGCTACAATCAACACGACCTGTGGCCCAGCATCGACCGCGAGGCGGGGCGTAATGGCGTCTTTATTAACACTAACCCATCACTGCCCGCCGAGCTTGCGCAGGCGTTTGAGCGTTGTTCTTCCCTCCCTCCCGTCGAGGCGCGCACGGCGGATGGGCGGGTGCTGCGCACGTTTTATACTAGCGTATGCAGCGGCTATCGCCCTATTGTCTGGCCGAAACCTTCGTCCTATTGAGAGGTTTTGGGATTATCCTGTAAAAGCAGTTAGCCACGGAGGCGCAGAGCTCACAGAGAAAGAACAAGCGGTTATCCATCGGGTCCGGGGAATGGCAATGATCAAATCCATGTTGGCAATGACACTGTTTCTGGTCATTTCACTGAATGCCGCAGCAGATTTTAATGCCGGTGTTGAAGCCTATGAGGCAAATGACTATACACAGGCGTTCAAGGAATTTTCTGCGGTTGCGTTAGAGGGGGATGCCAGGGCGCAAGGGTTGATTGCCGGTATGTATGCCAGTGGTCTGGGGGTCGTCAAGGACGGAGTGCAGGCGGCACGCTGGTATCATAAGGCTGCCGAGGGCGGTGATGCCTATTCCCAGTTTGTCCTGGGCGTCATGTACGCTACTGGCCGCGGAGTCTCCAAGGATGATCTCCAGGCCTTGCGATGGTATCAAAAGGCCGCCGAGCAAGGGCTTGCCGACGCGCAGTACAACCTTGGCGTTATTTATGCCAGGGGCAGGGCTGTGCCGCAGGATGAGGCCGAGGCCGTAAAGTGGTATCTCAAAGCCGCCGAACAGGGGATTGCCGAGGCGCAATACAACCTTGGCAGCAGATACGCCGAAGGCCGCGGCGTGCCCAAGGATGATGCAGAGGCTGTATTTTGGTACCAAAACGCCGCCGAACAAGGGCTGGCGGCGGCCCAAAATAATCTAGGCAGCATGTATGCAAGCGGCCGCGGCGTTCCCAAAGATGACGTGCAGGCTGTTCAGTGGTACCGCAAAGCGGCCGAGCAGGGTGTCGCTGCCGCCCAAATCAATCTTGGTAACATGTATGCCGATGGCCGTGGCGTTCCCAAGGATGACGCGCAGGCCTTGAGTTGGTATCGCAAGGCCGCCGAGTAGGGGCGCCTTTCATCCCCTCGCCATTTTCGTGCGGCCGTATTACGCCGCTTCGAAATGGCAGACATAATCCAGTAAATCATCCACTTCGATTTCGAAATGCGAATTGGCCGGGACATCAAAGCTCTGGCCGGCTTCGTAATCGGTCCACGCTTGGTCATCGGCGAGCTTGACGCGGCAGCGACCCTGGGTGACTTCCATCACCTCCGGCGCCTGGGTGCTGAAACGGTAGGTGCCGGGTAGCATGACGCCCAATGTTTTCATCTCGCCTTCGGGCGTGATGATCGAGCGGCTGGTGACTTTGCCGCCGTGGTAGACGTTGGCCTTCTTGGTAACTTCGACGTTTTTGAAGCTGGTCATATTCTATCCTTTTCTATGGCATAGGGTGCGCACGGCGCACCCTACACTGTTTAGCTCTTTCGCAGCCGCGCAGCAATACGCATGCGTAGTGCATTCAGTTTGATAAACCCGGCTGCATCGGCCTGATTATAGGCCCCCGCGTCGTCCTCGAATGTGGCGATAGTGGGATCGAACAGCGAGTCGCTATCGGACTTGCGGCCTACCACGCTGACGTTACCCTTATAAAGTTTGACCCGCACCACGCCGTTGACGCTGGCCTGCGAGGCGTCGATCATCTGTTGCAGCATCTTGCGCTCCGGGCTCCACCAGTAGCCGGTATAGATCAGGCTGGCGTAGCGCGGCATCAGCTCGTCCTTGAGATGGGCTACTTCGCGATCCAACGTGATGGACTCGATGGCGCGATGCGCCTTGAGCATGATGGTGCCGCCGGGTGTCTCGTAGCAGCCGCGCGACTTCATGCCGACGTAGCGGTTCTCGACGATATCGAGGCGGCCAATGCCATTTTCATTGCCCATACGATTCAGTGTGGCCAGCACGGTTGCTGGACTCATGTTCTCGCCGTTGATGGCGATGATATCGCCGCACGCGTAGGTTAATTCAACATAAGAAGGTTTGTCCGGCGCCTTTTCAGGGGCCACGGACCAACGCCACATATCCTCTTCGGCTTCTGCCCACGGATCTTCCAGAACACCGCCCTCATAAGATATATGCAGCAGGTTGGCATCCATGGAATACGGTGATTTCTTGCCGCGTTTCATTTCAACAGGAATACCGTGTTTTTCCGCATAGGTGAGCAGTTTTTCACGCGAGGTGAGATCCCATTCGCGCCACGGTGCGATAACACGCACATCGGGCTTGAGTGCGTAATAACCGAGCTCGAAACGCACCTGATCGTTGCCTTTGCCGGTTGCGCCGTGGGAGACGGCATCGGCGCCAGTCTCCTTGGCGATTTCAATCTGGCGCTTGGCGATCAGAGGCCGGGCGATGGAGGTGCCGAGCAGATATTCGCCTTCGTAGATGGCGTTGGCGCGGAACATGGGGAACACGAAATCGCGTGCGAACTCTTCGCGCAGGTCATCAATATAAATCTCTTTGACGCCCATTTGCTGCGCCTTGGCGCGTGCCGGCTCAAGTTCCTCGCCCTGGCCGATATCGGCGGTGAATGTCACCACCTCGCAGCCATAGGTATCCTGCAACCATTTGAGAATGACGGAGGTATCGAGTCCTCCGGAATAGGCGAGTACAACCTTTTTGACATCAGACATGTAACGATCCCCGATTTTTTCAGCGCATCACGGCAAATAACTGTAAACGTTAAATTATACCTGAAGTACGCTTCATGGCGGCCAAATATCTAACACGCAGTCTTATCCTGAAAGTCGCGCCAGATAGCGCATCAGCAACGGATGGGTGCAGGACAAAAAAGCGGATATAATCAAATCACAAAAACCAGGCGCCGAGAAAATCATGCAACTTCAACCCGAATTCGCCAACCTGAGCCACTGGGAACTTTCCTCTGCCGAGCTCCGTGCCCGCTTCGATGCCGCGCTGCTCCCCTTCGAAACCACCGCTGAACTTTCCGTCGAGGAGTTCATTATTGGCCAGGAGCGAGCGGTGCGGGCCGTGGACTTTGGCCTGCAGATAAAGGACCATGGCTATAACATCTATGCCTCCGGCATTCCCGGCACAGGCAAGAACACCATCCTCAAGTCCATGATCAAGCAGGTGTCCGAAACCCAGCCCACCCCGGACGATTGGTGCTACGTGCACAACTTCCAGGACGCCGATCGCCCGCGTGCCTTGAGTCTTGCCGCCGGGAAGGGGCGCGAGTTTCAGCGGGACATGGCGCATCTCATTGCCTCCCTGAAAGAAGAGTTCCCCAGGGTGTTCCAGAGCAAAGACTATGAGGAGCAGCGTCGTGAGCTGGAAGAAGGTTTTTCCAATGCCCGCGAGGACCTCAGCAGTGAGCTTGATCGGAAGGCCGCAGAGCGTGAATTCCTGATCAAGAGCACCCGGGCGGGCATCATCCTTGTTCCTCTCGACAAGGGCGAGCCCATGAAGACCGAGCAGTTCGCGGCGCTCCCGCCCGAGACCCAGGCGGAGATTCAGCACAAGGAAAGGGCGTTGCGCGAGGATATCGCAACCTTTCTGGAGCGAGTGCGTGCCTTGCGGGAGGAGGTGGACCAAAAGATAGATGATCTCAATATTCGTGTGGCACTCTATACGTCGCAACACCTCTTCGAGAATTTGAAGGGAAAGTACCGGCCATTTGCCAAGGTCATGGAATATGTCGAGGCCGTGCAGCAGGACGTGCTCGCAAACTTTCAGGACTTCCTGTCGGAACCGGAAACCCCTCTCCAACTGCCAGACATGGCTGCGGAGTCCGTTCGTCGGCCCATGATCCGTTATGCGGTGAATGTGGTCGTGGATAACAGCGGCAGGCAGGGCGCCCCCCTTGTCGAGGAAAGCAACCCGACCTACAACAATCTGGTGGGGCGTATCGAAAAAAAGGCCCATCTGGGGTTTCTGTACACGGACTTTACCATGATAAAGGCCGGCTCCATCCTGCAAGCCAATGGGGGCTATCTGCTCGTCAATGTGCTGGATGTGTTGCGAAGTCCCTTTGCTTGGGACGCTCTCAAACGCATCATCAAAATGCGCGAGGTGAAAATCGAGGACATCGCGGAAACCTACGGATTCATTGCTTCCGCCGGCATCAAGCCCGAGGTCATCCCCATCAGCCTGCGGGTGATACTGGTGGGTAGCCCATACCTTTATTACCTGCTCCAGGCCTATGATGAGGAATTCCCCGGCATCTTCAAGGTAAAGGCGGACTTTGATGTTCAACAAAATCGCAGGGACGACACTCCCTTGCAGTACAGCCGTTTCATTGCCCGGCTGTGCAAGGATGAAGGACTGCCCCACTTTGAACGCGATGCCTGCGCCGCCGTGCTGGAGCAGGCATCGCGTTGGGTAGATCACCAAAAGAAGCTCTCGCTACGCTTCAGCGACCTCTCCGATCTCATTCGCGAATCCGGCTACTGGACTCAGCGGGACGGCAAGGCGTTGGTCTCAAGAGCGCATGTCCAAAAAGCCACAGAGGAGTGGATCTACCGTTCCAACCTCCTGGAGGAGCGCATCCACGAGCTCATCACCGAAGGGACGCTGATGGTGGACGTCACCGGGGCCGTGGTGGGGCAAATCAACGGCCTGTCGGTGTACGATTTGGGAGGTTTCGCGTTTGGCCGGCCCGCGCGTATCACCGCGCGTGTCTTTCTGGGTGAGGAGGGTGTCGTCAATATCGAGCGTGAGGCCAAGCTGAGCGGCAAAACCCACAGCAAGGGTGTACTTATCCTGTCCGGCTTCCTGGGTGGACGTTACGCCCGTGATATCCCTCTCTCGCTCTCCGCCAGTCTTGGCTTCGAGCAGAGTTATGGCGAAGTTGAAGGCGATAGCGCCTCTGCGGCGGAACTGATCGTCCTGCTGTCCGCCCTCGCCGACGTCCCGATCCGCCAGGACATCGCCATCACTGGCTCCATTAACCAGCGCGGCGAGATCCAGGCCATTGGCGGGGCCAATGAAAAAATCGAAGGCTTTTACGCCGTGTGCAAGGCCTTGGGTATGACCGGAACGCAAGGCGTCATCATCCCCCGGCGCAATGTCCAGCATCTCATGCTCAAGGAGGAGGTGGTCAAGGCCGTAGCCGATGGACGATTTTATATCTACGCCGTTTCCACCGTGGACGAGGCATTGCAGATCCTCACCGGGTGCCCCGCAGGAGAGCTTCAGGTGGATGGCAGCTATCCCGAAGGCACCGTCAACGCGGCAGTGCTGGAGCGGCTTCAGAAGATGGGCGAGCGTCTACGCGCCTTGGCGAAAAAAGGGTCAGATTCGGCCTAAATCCGCCATCCTTATGGGCCATACATTCGATTTGTAACAACTTCCATGTACCATAAACTTGCGCAACTTTAAGTGCTAGGGCCAGACCACCAGGGTGCGCAAAACGCACCCTGCCAATCAAACACAAAACAGCAAAGGATCACTACATGACACAAAAAGGCATATTAGTCACCGGCGGCGCGGGTTATATAGGCAGCCACGTGGTGCGCCAACTGGGCGAGGCCGGCGAGCGCGTCATCGTGCTGGACAATCTTTATAGTGGCTTTGCCGATTCAGTGCTGCACGGTGAACTCGTCGTCGGCGATACCGGCGACCACGCACTGGTTTCACACCTGCTGCATGAACATGACATCGACTCCGTGCTCCACTTCGCGGCGCACACCGTCGTGCCCGAATCAGTCAGCAATCCCCTGAAATATTATGGCAACAACACCTGTTGCACGCGCAATCTGCTGCAATGCTGCGCCGAGGCGGGCGTCAAACACTTCATCTTTTCTTCCACCGCCGCCGTATACGGCATCCCGGACGGTCCCCTGGCCGGCGAAGACAGCCCCAATGCGCCTATCAACGCCTACGGCACCTCGAAACTGATGAGCGAATGGATGCTCCGCGACCTCAGCGCCGCAAGCGATCTGCGCCATGTGGTGCTGCGTTACTTCAACGTCGCCGGTTCCGATCCGCAAGGCCGGATCGGCCAGTCCACCCGCGATGCCACCCTGCTGGTCAAAGTCGCCTGCGAAGCCGCCGTGGGCAAGCGCCCCTCAGTCTCAATCTTCGGCACCGATTACCCCACCCCGGATGGCACCGGCGTGCGCGACTATATTCACGTCGAAGACCTCGCCTCCGCCCACATCAGGGCGCTCGACTACCTGCGTAACGGCGGCGCATCCACTACCCTTAACTGCGGCTACGGCCACGGTTACAGCGTGCGCGAAGTGCTCGACGCTGTACAACGTATCCATGGTCAGCCATTGACCATCCACGAGATGTCCCGCCGTGCCGGTGACCCGCCGATGCTCGTGGCCAAAGCGGAGCGCATCCGCGAAGTGCTGGGTTGGCAGCCTCGATATGATGATTTGGATGTGATCGTCAAGACATCGCTGGAATGGGAAAAGAAGCTGCTGCAGCGCGGGGGTTGATCGGTTTTTCAACCCAGATTGTCCCACGGCGAAATAGAGCGTACACCGCCGTTCGTGGTGAGCTTGTCGAACCATGAACGGCCCTTCGACAGGCTCAGGGCGAACGGTTTTGGGGCGTGGGACAATCTGGGTTCAATCAAACGAATAATGCTTTTTCACCGCGCTACGGATTTCCCAGGTGCATGACATGCCGGCAGGGAAGGTGACCAGATCACCCTTGCCCATCGTGACCGGTGCGCCGCCCTCAGGGGTGACTACAACGTCACCTTCCAGAAAATAGCAGGTTTCATTGCAGTCGTAAGTCCAGGGGAAAGTGGAAACTTCTTTGGTCCAGATCGGCCAGAAAAACACTTCCATTTCGCTCAGATGTTCTTGCGAGGGTTTATGTATCACGTCGATGTTGGTCATTTGCCTTCCTCGAATAGGCGCTGCTTGAGGCGGAACAGGGCGGAGATATCCTCGTCGCCATAGCCCGCTTCCATAAGCTGTTGATAATGGATTAGTGTCATCTCGACCACGGGCAGTTTGGCGTGCAGGTCTGCAGCCATTTGTTTGCAGATCGCCAAGTCCTTGGCGTGCAATGCCACTCTAAAGCCCGGCGCGAAACTTCCCTGTGTCATGCTTGGTCCGCGCCGGGAGAGAAACCAGTTGGCCGCCGCGCCGCCACCCACCGCTTCGATGACCTTTTCCAGAGGGAGTTCCAGGGCCTGGGCGAAGGCGAGTGCTTCAGTCACCGCCTGGTTGATGCCCGCTGCCATGACCTGATTAACTGCTTTGGTGGATTGCCCGCTGCCGGTGGGACCCATATATACGATGCGTTGCGCGATAGCTTCAAGCACGGGACGCACCCGTTCCAATAGCGCGGCGTCGCCGCCTACCATCATCGACAATGTGCCGTTCCTTGCGCCTTCCACGCCACCCGTCACTGGCGCATCAAGAAAGTGCGCGCCGACTTGTGCAAGCTGTTGTGCTGCACGGCGCGCGGTAGCGGCGCTGACGGTGGAGGTGTCCACCACAACATTGCCGACCGAAAGCCCTAGCGCCAGAGCGGCGATGACCTCCAGCAGATCCGCGTCGGCGGAGACGCAGGTGAATATCAGGTCGCAGCGCGAGGCGAGATCGGACGGGCTGTCCGCGACTGGTATGCCGGTCTGGACTGCCAGCTCTAGCGCCTTGGCCTGTGTGCGGTTCCACACGGTGGTGAGATGTCCTGCTTTGTGCAGGTTGATGGCTATGGGCATGCCCATCGCGCCGAGCCCGATTACACCGGTTTTCACTTTTGTGGCTTCCTGCATTGACTTGGCATTATTGTAGCGGTGAGGCGCAGGTTTGTAATGATGATTCACAATTCTTGTCATTGATGGTATTTTGAAAGTATCGCTATTGGTCGCCAAGGGGATACCATATTGAACTCGAAGCGCGTACTCTCTTTATCACTCATTTTTATTGCATGGATTCAGACGGGGTGTACCGGCGGGGAGCAGTCCGGCTCGCAGGCCAAATCGCAGCAGGCGGGTAATTTTTTTCTGTCGGTGAACACCAATCCCATGCCGCCGGAAGTGGGCAGTAGTGCGGAGGTGATCGCTACCGTGAAGCAGGATGGCCAGCCCGCGAAAAATTGCCGGGTACGCTTCCGGCAGTACATGCCTGGCATGGAGATGAGTAGCGACAAGACCTATTTCGACATGGTGCAAGACGGCTCCACGGGCGTTTATCGGGCACGCGGCGGTGAGTTTTCAATGGGCGGGGAGTGGGTCGTCGAGCTTGCGTTCGACTGTAACGGCAAGTCTCAGGCGGTCAAATTCCCTTACCATTTGGAGTGGCCGCAATAAAAACCATGAACTTGTCGGGTTTATGATCCGCAGTCACACTGATTTTTTGGCAATCACGTACTGCCCCAAAGGGGTGTCGAGCAGATAAGATTCGCAATGCGGATTGACGGAAGAAATAGGGCTTGCTATAACAAGTAATCAATTCACCTGTCTTTTGGCGGTAACGGGGCAGGGATTGTTTACGGGGTGAGGGCGTCATAATTCTAAAATACTAAGGGTTAACTGTATGGCGATAATGAATAAAGTGGGTGGGTTGTTTGCGTTGTTTTCTCTGGCGTTTTTTGCGCAGGGCGCATGGGCTGCGGGTGTGCCTATCGGCGATCCTGTTGCCGGTCAGGAAAAGTCGGCGGTATGCCAGGGCTGTCACGGGGGCACGGGAAATAGCGAGAGCGCCGAGTTTCCTCGGCTCGCTGGCCAGTATGCCGGTTATATTGTAAAGCAAATCAAGGATTTCAAGTCTGGCGTGCGAGCCAATAACGAGACCATGGCGGGGATGGCGGCCACTGTCGAGACTGTCCAGGATATGAAGGACATCGCCAGCTATTTCTCGCAGCAGGCGATGGTGAAAGAGCCTCTTGCCAAGGTTAACAAGAAGCTAGCCGAGAAGGGCGAGGATATCTTCAAGAACGGCAGGCCTGAAAAAGACCTCTATGCCTGCATCAACTGCCACGGTGAGCGTGGCAAAGGCAAGGCGCCTACTGTTTCCGTTTTCCCGGTGATTGGTGGTCAGCATCGTGACTATATCATCAAGGAGCTGAAGGACTTGCAGAGTGGCCTGCGCGCCAATGATCCCGGCGCAATGATGTCCGAGATCGCCAAGAAGCTCAGTGCGGACGAGGTTGAGGCGGTGGCGGAATACCTGTCGCAGCAATTGCCTTAAACAAGACGATAGCGTGATAGCGTAAAAAGGCGGGCTTAGGCCCGCCTTTTTATTTTGCGGGTCTGATCGTGGAGGGGTGAATAGAGGGGCGGACTACATCCGGGAGTAATGCTTGGCGTTGCTTAACCCAAAGCCGGTAGCCTAATAGCACGGCCAGGATTGCCGCATAGATGAGCGGTTCCCGCAGATCGGCTTTGACCAGCCACAGGTAATGAATTACCCCGCCAATGGCGATGGCATACACGGATTTGTGTAGCTGCTGCCAGCGTCTGCCGCCCAGCCGTTTCATCATTGCATTGGTGGAAGTGGCCGCCAGCGGAATGAGCAGAAGAAAGCTGGCAAAGCCCACGGTGACATATTTGTGCTTAATCACATCCTTGATGATCTCATTCACGTCGAACGATTGGTCGATCCCGAGGTAAATGATGAAGTGCAGGCAGGCATAGAAAAAAGCGAACAGGCCCAGCATGCGACGTAGCCGCATCAGCCAGTTCCAGCCAAACAGCCGCCGCGCCGGAGTGATGGCGAGCGTGATCAGTAGAAAGCGTAGCGTCCAGTCGCCGGTGCGGCGGATGACCTTCTCGATGGGGTTGGCGCCCAGATGGTTGTTCAGGGCATCCCACGCCAGCAGTACCAGTGGTATCAGGCACATTAGAAAGATGGCGGGTTTGATAACCCGCTGGACCCATTCGGTTTTCGTCATGTGCGGGTGAGTTCTAAAAGTATTTATTCAAATCCATGTGCGCATACAAGTGCGCAACTTGCTCAGCATAGCCGTTGAACATCAGCGTTTTGCGTTTGAAGAGTTCGCCGATGCGGCGTTCGCGTGATTGGCTCCAGCGCGGATGATCGACTTCGGGATTGACGTTGGCATAGAAGCCGTATTCGGCGGGGCCGGCCGCCATCCAGGCGGTAATCGGTGGTTTTTCCAGGAAACGGATTTTGACGATGGACTTGATGTTCTTGAAGCCGTATTTCCAGGGGACTACCAGGCGCAACGGCGCGCCGTTCTGGTTGGGTAGGGTTTCCCCGTAAAGCCCCACTGCCAGCATCGTCAAGGGGTGCATGGCCTCGTCGATGCGTAGGCCCTCGACATAGGGCCACTTCAGGACGGCGCGACGCTGGCCGGGCATCTGCGCCGGGTCGTGCAAGGTTGTGAATTCCACGTATTTGGCCTTTGATGTGGGTTCAAAGCGCTTGATGATGTCCACCAGAGGTATGCCCACCCACGGGATTACCATCGACCAGGCCTCGACACAGCGCAGCCGGTAGATGCGTTCTTCCAGTGTATGGGGTTTGATGAAATCCTCCAGCTGGTAAACCGCAGGTTTGTTGACCTCTCCCTCCACTGTGACTGTCCATGGCTTGGCGCGAAAATTTTTCGCCATGAGGGCGGGTTGCTCTTTTTCTGTGCCGAACTCATAAAAGTTGTTGTAGCTCGTGACATCTTCATAAGGTGTCAGCTCCTCGCTGGTGCTAAAGGGACCTTTGCGCAGTCCCGCCAGCTTTGTCCCTGCGTGCGCTTTGTCGGGTGTCAGTAATGTTGGCAGCAATGCCGCTGCTGCTGTCGCGCCGACTGCGTTGCGTATAAATTCTCGCCGTGTCAGGTAACTCTTATGGTCCAAAATTTCGGAGGATCGAATCTCGCTGGGTTTTTTTATTAGCATGGCGGTGTCTCATGTGCGGTGGGTGGCGGCGTAATTGTAGACAACGATGTCATTTGCCGGTTCGGTCGCTATGCCTGAAGGATAGCACTGCTTTATCACGGTCCAATCAACCTTAAAACCTCTTTTTCTCCACGAAATTCACGAAATAAAACAAAAACATGGATTGCTTCAGCAATTCACCGGATGGGTGGCAAGTAACACGCGATATGTATTTGAATATTTTCGTGTTTTTTCGTGACTTTCGTGGATAACTGAGTTTTTTAGGATCAAGGATTTTTGGTGCATGGGCTTGTAAGGTAGGCCGGATTATGGTAATTAAAGACCAACGATATAAGTCGGGAATTCCTGTGATGGGCAGGGTATCGGTAATTTTCGTCGTGCTCTGAAGGCACGCTTGGTCTGGGAGGACTTTTAAGATGCGGTTTCAAACGAAAATTGCCGTGATGCTTTTCTTTCCATCGGTGATGCTGCTGGGCGCTGCGCCGGTCTTTTCCGGCGAGGGCGCGGCCAGGGAAAGTAGGTCTGAGTTCGTTTACACGGCAAATCAGATTTCCCACAATGTGTCAGCCTACAAGATCGATCCTGCCAGCGGGGCGTTAAAAGAAGTGGCGGGGTCGCCGTTTGCGTCGGGCAAGTTTCCCATTTCGGTGACCGTTGATCCCTCGGGTCATTTTGCCTACGTGGTGAATCAGGGTTCCAGCAGCGTTTCGACATACAAAATCGACACTGAAACAGGCGCGCTGAAAGAGATTGCCGGTTCGCCATGCAAGGTGGGTGTGCATCCGCTTGCGGTTACTATTGATCCCTCCGGGAAATTCGCCTATGTCACGGCGCGTGATTCCAGCAGCGTTTCCGCCTTTAAAGTTAATGCCAGCACCGGGGCGCTGGCGCCCATAGGGCATTCTGCCGCGACACAGGGGAATCCTCTGTCGGTAACTATTGATCCGAAAGGCAGATTTGCCTATGTGGCAAATTATGATTCGAACACAGTCTCCGCTTATAAAATTGATCCCAAGACCGGAGGTCTGACCGTTGCAGGGTCGCCGGCGGCGTCAGATGTTCATCCCATTTTCGCCACGGTCGACCCCGCCGGCAAGTTTGTTTACGTCACAAATTATGGTTCTACGACGATATCGGCGTATGTGATTGATGCGGCGACCGGGGAGTTGACGCCGGTGGCGGGGTCGCCCTTCAAAACGGGGCCGCGACCCTACTCGGTGAGCATTGACCCGGTGGATCATTTCGCCTACGTGGTGAGCTGGAGTGGCAACAACATTACCGCCCACGCTATCGACCCCAGGACGGGCGCGCTGTCCCTTGGCGTCGGCTCCCCCGTAGCTACGGAGTGGTTTCCCTATGCGGTTTCAGTTGAGCCTTCGGGACGTTTTGTCTACGTAGCCAATAATGGCGATAATGATGTGTCGGCTTATTCCATTAACCCCAAGACAGGCGCGCTGACGTTGGTGGCGGGTTCGCCGTTTGTATCAGGGAAGGGACCTTATTCCTTGACTACTGTGGCGGTGTCTCATTGAGCTTATTAAAAAGCGGTTAGCCACAGAAGAAATCACAGAGATGAAAATACTTCGGTAATGGTAACTATTCAGCACCTTCCTTCATCCCATCCAGCTTTTCTTGAATGAAATCTGGCCATTTGTCGCGGAATAGTCGCTCAAGCGCCTCACCCACGCCAACGCCATGTTTGCGACAGGTCGACAGATAGGAGCGTATGCGGCAGAAAACCTGAGCGCCAGCTCCTTCACCAGACGTTCCTGATGGGTGCGGAACATGCGTTCAGATCGCCCCCGCGCTTCCGGCGAATACGCCGCGATCTGCTCGATGCCTAACTGCTTGAGGGCACGACCAACCTGGGTCAGATTCACCTTATCAACCTTTCCTCCCGTCGCCGGGGTGGTCCAATAATGGCTGCCCCAATCACTATAAAACGAGCAAAACAGGCCGTTCTGCTCAATCACTTCACGCACCCCCCGAAAACTCGAGGCGGTGCCTTCCTGCTCGACAAAAAACATCGAGTAGTGCACGTTGGTGGCATCATCCATCGTCACGATCAAATCCCAGTACACCCCTGGTACCCACTGATGGGTGCTGCCGTCCTGATGAATCATCATGCCCGGCAGGGCGCGCCGGGCGCGCTGTTTGCGGTGTTTGCCTTTGCCCTGCCCGCGTTTTACAGCGCCTTCTTTTTGCAAGGCACTCTTCACCCAAGTGTAACTGCGCTTACCGCCACCTTGTTGATAGCGCTCATGAAAGTGCCGCGTATTCCAGCCGCTATACCGTGTGGTATACAGGGTGGTCAACGCAATGACTTCGTCTACCGGTGCCCGTCGGTGGGAGACTTGCCCTAAACGATAGTCAATCAAGCCCTCCACGCCGTCGCCCTCAAAGCGCTGCACATAACGCCGAAAGGTGCGGTCACACACGCCGAGTATCTCTGCCGCTTCGCGCTGGCTTAAGCGCTTCTCTGTCCAGCCTTTATACGCCTCTTCAAATCGCATCTTACGTAGTTCCTGCATGAATTCTGCCCGGTTCATAGTCTGCCCCCCCGTGGAAGGCCACTATAAAACCGGACAGATCATGTGCTACAACTCAGGACAGTTTACTTGCTCGCTACATACACTGTTATGTTATTGACAGGATCAATAAATTGTGATTCTATGTCCCCTTGAGTGCTGAGGAAACTTTTTGAATTGCGTGGGAGGTCGTTGCTGCGCTTCGAGAAAGGAAAATGCACCCGATGAATAAACCCACTATTTTACTCGTTTACTTATGTTGTGTGGTTTCTTAAACAAAAATGATAGGGAGGGGAGGGAAGACAACGTCGAAGATTAAAAAGTCACCAACAACGCAAGGAGCATGCAATGAAAAAATCATTTGTACTCGCCACGTGTCTGTTATGTTCTGCCGTCGCAAATGCCGCTTCAGTTGATTTTAATCCGACACCCAAAATAGTGAACGTCGGGGATTCGTTCTCGATTGACCTGGAAGGCCACAGTTTTGTTGACGTGCTTGACGGTGGTGGGATAAATCTGGATTTTAACCCGGCCATCATTCATGTGACGGGAGTGACAATCAATCCGCTGTGGGAATTCTCGCCAAGCCCAGGAACAATCGACAATGTGGGAGGCCATGTCTCGAATATCCAGTTCAATAGCTTTGCCAGTAATCCAAAAGGCGACTTTCCCATCGGCAGTATTCAGCTTTCTGCGGTTGGAATGGGCGCCAGTCCTTTAATTCTGCGCGAAGACGTTACTAATCCTTTTGCCTCAGGTGGATCACTCGTCTCTGTGACGCTAAACCCTGGCATGGTGCAAGCAGTGCCTGAGATTTCAGAGGCCTGGATGATGCTTGTCGGTCTCGGTATTTTCGGTTTCGCACGTAAAATGCGGTGGGTGTGACCATTGGGCTATTTCACTGCAGAACGAGAGGCCAACCTGGTGGCGGTCACGGTGATATAGCCTTTTCAATTTAATCCCGCGCCCTTGCGTGTGGGGGCGCGTTTCTCGAAGTATCCATGCTTGGGAGGAACACCATGACTGGCTTCGGAACAAAAATTAGAAAATTCTGCGTGTTGCTGTTGCTTGGTGGGGGACTAATAACCCCTCTCCTTTCTTTCGGGGCCGATGTGCTTGGCACCAAAAAAGCGATGGTGCTACGAGTTTACTTCCACGACTACGCGGCGACATCACGTTACTCACAAGCGCAAGTTCAATCATTCTTCGACACCGATCTCAATCTTCTCTGGCAGCACACTTCCTATACCAAAATCAACATATCCTCCGTTGTTTCGAACCTGATTCAGTTGCCGGACAATCGAAGCGCCTATATCGATGATTTCGTTGATGGGGATCTTTCAAACGGCACCAAATTCGGCAAGGTTCTTGACGATGCCATCGCCAACGCTCCCGCTGGACTGGACTGGACCAATGTGGATGAAGTGATGGTCGTGATGGCGGAGACCAATCCCGCACAGTTTCACCGTGGGCAGGCGACCAAGTGCAATCTGAATATGGGTCCTGGCGGGCCAGTAAAGTATGTGGGCTGTGCTATCTTCAGCGAAAACCCGAGTGATAGTGACAGGGCAGTCTGGGGGCGCTGGGCGCATGAGATGGGACATGCCTTCCAGCAAGCCGGGCCTGCGCATCCAAGCAACTACAACAATGCATTTGAGTTGATGGATGCTAATTATCCCGGTCAGACAGGACCATTTGAGAAGCAGACTACCCAGGGTTTTCCAGGTTGGCTACCACCCTCAAAATACCAGACGATTTCTTGTGCCAAAGGGGGAGAGATCGCCAACCTTTGGGCCATGGAGTATGACCCGACCGGCAAACCCAACATACAGGCATTTAAAGTACAGCTCACGGGTTCCTTCTACTATATGATGAGCGTACGCCGCCGTGTGCTGGGTGATGAACTCAATGCCTTTTTCACGCCCAATGGCATTCCCGACGAAGGCGTGATAATTGAGCGCGTCAATGAAGGCGCTAACCCGGTGGTGCAAGTAATCGGCCGCAACCAGACGCCAGGCTGCACAGGAAGTTGTAATCGTAATGCGCTGTGGCACGGTGGTGATACTTTTAGCGGCGATGGCATCACAGTTGCCATAAAGAAAATAGACGATGACAACTACACCGTCACGGCGCGCTGCAATGATCAAGCGCTACAGCCCGACATCATGCTCAATCCCTGGACCTCTCCACCGGGCAATACCTGGGAAACAACGGATATCTGGGTCGACAGCCCCGTCAACGGCTACGGCACCTACCGTTATGGCATGTGGTCGGATCTTGCTGGCGGCACTGTCCCGGTGGGGAATGGTGATGACCCTGCGGTCGGCCAGGTCAATCGGCTTTACGCCCGTGTTCGGAATGTCGGCACTCAGGCGGCGACTAACGTGGTGGTCAACTGGGAGATTACTGACCCACCCGGACTCGGCATCGCCGGAGCGAGTGGTTGGGCGCCCATTGGCAGCGTCAGCTCAGCGCAGTTTCCTGCGCTCGCCTCCATTCCAGCCGGGGGCACCGTCGACGTCTATGTGGAATGGACGCCAAACTTCGCGTTGACCCCTGCGCAAATCGCAGCGGGCACTTTTGCCTTCCATACCTGTGTGCGGGTGAAGATGCCCGCCGTGGCAGGAGAGCTGGTGCTAGGCAACCAGGATGGTGATCGCGAACAAGAGAACATATCTTACTTCCAGGCACCGTCAACTGGCCCGGGTGTGCCGAAGTTCAAGGATGTCATTCGTTTGCACAATGATGATTTTGTGCAGAAAAAAACCTTCTATCTTACCTATAAGACAGACGTCCCGGATGACTGGAAGGTGGACTTGAATGGCGGCAAGAAAACCATTGAGCTGGCACCTGCCCAGGTTGTCGACCTGCCTATCATTATTCGGTCCGGCGCTACGCCTCAGCCAGTCGGCAAGCGCTTCTTCACCGACGTGTCCGCATCGTACTTAAATATGCTGGTGAATAACATGAATCCGAAGGATGTTCATCCCGAGTACAAACCCCTCGGTGGTGTGCAGGTGGATTCGCGTGTGCTTAATCGCACGCGGTTACGGTGCACCGGTGACAAGAATAGCAACGGGTTGATTACCTTCGCAGGCACGCTGGAGGGTATTGGTGATTATTATCCCACTGGCCAGGGACTGTTTGTTCAGGTGGTTGGAATCGATGGCAAGCGGCAGATTCTTCCGGTTAGCATCACGGTATTTGTAGGACGTGATGGCAGATTCAGCGGCGAACTCCGCGACCCGAAGTTGCAGGCCCAACAATTCAGCTGTCTGTTTGCAGGGACGGACAAACTGATGACTGCATCGAGTGGGTTCACGCCGTTCGGGGCGCAGGCGGACAGCGACGTCGACGGGGTGCCTGACTATGCCGATAATTGCTTAAAGATTCCTAACCCGGACCAGCTCGACAGCGACGGTGACGGATATGGCAACATCTGCGATGGCGACCTGAACAATGACAACATGACCAACTCGCTCGATCTGGGGCTGTTTAAGCGGGCCTTCGGGCCGACCTCAACTGCCAATGATGACCTTAAGGATGCCGCTGATTTCAATGGCGACCGCAGGGTAAATTCCCTCGACCTGGGTACGTTCAAGAAGTTGTTCGGTCTACCGCCGGGTCCGTCGGGGTTGAATTGACCCGCAATGTTCTCTCACTGAGAACCACACCTTAACCGGAGAAACCGGCCGATCATATGATCGGCCCGGTTAATGCATGAAAATCCATAAGCCCAAGGGTCAGGCCATTTCTTTAATGCTTGACGAGCAATTTTGATAAGGAGCGCGGATCTTTGTTTTACGGCGGCGAGATGAATTGTTAGGGAATGGAAAAGATGGGTATCTTATTTTGATATGACCCTCTGATATCGGTGGGTTGATACTTTTGGGATACAGTTGTATTTCAGGGAGGCTTTATGAGGAAGGTAGTGATTCTCGCCGCGCTGTTCTTGTTCGCAGCACCCGCTTTTGCCTTAACGGACCTCGATGGTGACGGCATCCCTGATATCCGCGACAACTGTCGCGTCGTAGTAAACACCGATCAGCGTGATACTGATCAGGACGGTTTGGGCAACCTCTGTGATGCCGACCTCAACAACGACGGACTAACCAATTCGCTCGACCTCGGGCTCTTCAAAAAGGCCTTTGGCAGTGTGATAGGAGATCCAAACTATAACCCGAACGCCGATTTGAATGGCGATGGACGTATCAACTCCTTGGATCTCGGCATATTCAAGTCGTTATATGGACACCCACCGGGGCCGGGTCCGGCGCCGCTGTATACCACCGATTATGAGAACGCGGATCTCGATGTAGATTGGTCGACCGACAATGGGGTATGGGAGATCGGAGATCCGGACGACACCGCTCCTACGCAATGCCACAGCGGAGCACGCTGCGCCGGTACGGTTCTCAATGGCAATTATCCGGAAGACACGCAGAGTCGGCTGATCAGCCGCTCGCTCCAGTTACCCGCGCTGGAATCGGGCGAAGAATTGCAGTTACGTTTCTGGCACTGGTTCTCCTTCGATAATACCGACGCAGGGTATGTGCAGATTTCCGTGGAGACCTCACCCGGTGTATGGGGCGCTTGGACTTCGCTGACCAGTTACACGCTGAGTTCCGGGGTATGGACACGCGCCTCAGTGGATTTGTCGGCGTATGCGGGCAATAAGGTGCGCCTCGGCTTTTGGCTGAGGCAGAGCCGCGATGGATTCGGCAACGGTGGTGTGGGTCCGGGCTGGTATGTGGATGATGTAGCGGTTGAGATTGCAAAGCCATTGCCCAAGGCGTTGCCTTATGCGGACGGCTTCGAGAGCGGCCTGGGTGACTGGTCGGCGGACAACGGTATGTGGGAGGTCGGTGCCCCGACTGCGGGACCGGCAGCGTGTCACAGCGGCACACAATGTGCCGGCACCGTCCTGAATGGCAATTATCCGGAAGACACCCAAGGTCGGCTCGTGAGTCCTTCACTGCGGTTACCCGCTTTGGGTGCGGACGAGGAGTTGCGACTGCGCTTTTGGCATTGGTTCTCCTTCGATAATACCGATGCAGGGTATGTGCAGATTTCCGTGGAGACCTCTTCCGGCGTATGGGGAGCTTGGACGACGCTGGCCAGTTACACGCTGACTTCCGGGGTATGGACGAACGCCTCGGTGGACTTGTCGGCGTATGCGGCCAAGAAGGTGCGCCTCGGCTTTTTGCTGGGACAGAGCCGCGATGGATTAGGCAATGGTGGTGTGGGTCCGGGCTGGTACGTGGATGATGTGACGGTCAATGTGGTGTCGACGCTATCGCTATCGGGTGCGCGTAAATCGAAGCAATAGGGAGGGCGAGCAATGTTGAAATATTTCGGTAATGTAGTACCCCATCATCTCTAGTGTTTTCTGTAGCTTGCATCATCTGCCGGCGTTATTCTATCTTTCCCTCCTGCGCTGCCTTTAACACCAGTGCATCGAATTCTTCCGCTGTCATGAGATTTTGTTCGGATACGATGTCGCGCACTTGGCGGCCGGTCTTTTCCGAGGTTTTGGCGACCTCGGCGGCGGCGGCGTAGCCGATGCGGGTGTTGAGCAGGGTGGCGAGGCCGACGCTGTTGTGCAGGAATTCCTTGCAGCGCTCGCGGTCCACGCGCAGGCCTTTGAGGTTGAGTTCGGTGGCGGCGTTGATGGCGTTGGTCAGCCAGTCCATGGCATCGAACAGTGCCGAGCCCAGTGCTGGCATCATCACGTTCAACTCCAGTTGTCCGGCCTGGGTCATGGCGGCGATGGCGGCATCCTGGCCCAGCACCTGATAGCACACCTGATTAAGCATTTCGAACATCACCGGATTCACCTTGCCCGGCATGATGCTGGAGCCGGGCTGTACCGGAGGCAGCAGTATTTCGCCCAAGCCGGTGCGCGGGCCGGAGGCCAGCAGACGCATGTCGTTGGCGATGCGGATCAGTTCCAGGGTGAGGTCGCGGATCGCCGATGACAGGGTTTGCAGGTCGTGCATGGATTGCATCTGCGCCACCAGGTCGTTCGCCGCGCGGATCGGCTCGCCGGTCAAGCGCGCAAGTTCCGCCGCCACGTTGACTGCATAATCTGGCGCGGTATTAAGCCCCGTTCCCACTGCGCTGCCACCCAAGCCGGTTTCGCACAGAGGTTGACGGGCCTGCTCCAGACGCTGGCAGCAGCGGCGCAACGTCCAGGCATAGGCGTTGAATTCACGCCCCATTGTGGTGGGCACGGCGTCCTGCAGGTGGGTGCGCCCGCTCTTAACGGTGTCGGCCTCATTGGCGCCGATGCGCGCGTACTCGTCTGCCATCGTCCGTACGGCGGCAAGCAGGCGCGGCAGTTTGGTCAGCGCGGCGAGGCGGATCGCGGTGGGGATGGTGTCATTGGTGCTTTGGCCCATGTTGACATGATCGTTGGGGTTGACCGGCGTGTACGCGCCGCGCACGCCACCCAGCGCCACATTGGCAAGATTGGCGATGACCTCGTTGCTGTTCATGTTGTGGCTGGTGCCTGCGCCGGCCTGAAAACGATCCACCACGAACTGGTCAAGGTATTCGCCGCCAAGGATCTTGTCGCATGCCGTGGTGATGGCGGAGGCCAGGGTATCGTCCAGCCACCCCACTTGCTGGTTGGCGGCGGCGGCGGCGCGCTTGATGCGCACATGGGCGGCAACGAAGTCGCGGTCCGGCCCGCGACCGCTGATGGGGAAAATTGGCAACGGCACGGGCCGTCTGGATGCCATACCATGCATCGGCGGGCACGGCCAGTTCGCCCAGGCTGTCTTTTTCAGTGCGGCAGGTGGTATCGTTGGTCATGGATTCTCCTTGATATTTTGTTTGTCACAGAGGGCGTAGAGCTGTCTGTGAATTATAGCGTTACTTGGTGTGAGATGGGCTTTTCCATATGACGGTTTGTGTGAGTTGTCTGGTATCAGGACGGGTACAGGGTGTCGCCTTCCGCGCTGCTGCGCGCAGGCATGCCTTGGCGTTGGGCGTCACCGGCTGGGCGCGAAACTTGTCCGATGGGCGTGTTGAAGTGTTGGCCTGTGGGGAAGCGGAGCAGGTGGAAAAGTTGCGCGGCTGGCTATGGAACGGCCCACCGCTGGCGCATGTCATAGATGTAGTGTGTACACCCACCGAGGTGCCGGACATCATAGGATTTGAGATCGAATAAGGCCGACAGGCCATAAATATTAGACCATTGCGCATTCTTAACCGTGAGAAATTTATGTCAGAAATGCTGGAACGTACCCAGGCCATGCTCGCAAAACATCACCGCCACGGTGAAAATTTTGCCCAGTTGATGAAGGATACCTTCGCGGGCCGTTTCAATGAGGAATTCTGGGTGGCGTGGGGGAAGTGGATTGAGCCGGTGCTGTCTACGCCGCCCGTGGTGCTCGATCTTGGCAGTGGTCCGGGACTCTTCCTGCGAGCGCTTGCCCAGCGCTATCCGGGGGCGCGTGCCATCGGGGTGGAGTGTGCGCCCTATATGCTGGAGGCGATGGGGGAGTTGCCCCCGGGTTGCGAGGTGATCCCCGCCGATCTGCATGATCCACACTTGCCGTTGGCTGACAACTCCATAGACGCCGCCATCGCTTCGGTGGTGTTGCACGAACTCAGCCAGCCGGTGCGCGTGCTGCGCGAGGTGCGGCGCTGCCTCAAGCAGGGTGGCCGTTTTTATGTGCTTGATTGGGTGCGCTCGCCACTGGATTTTTACGTCCGCAACGAGACATCGGAGCAGAAGGTGTTCGATCCCGCCACGCCGCTGGACGAACTGGAGGATATCTTCACCCACTTTATCGAGCACAACCGCTTTTCCCGCGATGACCTGGCTTATCTGCTGGAGCGCAGCGGTTTTTCGGTGCTGGACAATACGCCGCTCAGGGAAGGGCAGTTTGCGCGGCTGGTGGCGGAGAAAAAATGACGGCCATTCTTCCTTGAATATTTGATACACTTCACCCACAATTGGACTTATTCTATTTCTATTATTAAAACGTAAGGAGGCACACAATGGCCGTTTTAGTTGGCAAACCCGCGCCGGATTTCACTGTAACCGCAGTGATGGGCAACAATGAGATCAACGAAAGCTTTAACCTGCTTTCGCATATCAAGGGCAAACACGCCGTACTTTTTTTCTATCCCCTTGATTTTACTTTCGTGTGCCCCTCGGAGATCCTGGCTTTTGATCACCGCTACCAGGATTTCAAGGATCGTAATACCGAAGTCATCTCAGTTAGCGTGGACTCCCAGTTCACCCATCTGGCATGGAAAAACACCCCGGTCAACAATGGTGGTCTGGGGCAGGTGAAGTTTCCCATGGTGGCGGATCTTACCAAGTCTATCGCCCGTGATTACGATGTCCTGATCAATGATGCGGTGGCGTTGCGCGGTACCTTTCTCATTGACCGTGACGGCATCGTGCGTCACCAGGTAGTTAACGACCTGCCCCTGGGGCGGAACGTGGATGAGGCCATCCGCATGGTGGATGCCCTGCAATTCTTCGAACAGCATGGGGAAGTCTGCCCGGCTGGCTGGCAGAAAGGTAAGCCCGGTATGAAGGCGAGCACGGCAGGGGTTGCCGAGTATCTGGCTGCTCACGCTGCAGAGCTTTAATGTCAAAGCTGTAAGTTTAATGTTGTTAAAGATAAGGCGTTGAGTTGCTACGCGTCGTGCATGGATGCACAAGTGCCGCGAGAGGCAGGATGCCGGAAGCGGCCAACGCTTGGTGGGTTACGCAAAAAAACGCTAACCCACCCTATATTTCTGGCGTCTAATCCGCCTTACCTTTCAGTCCACATGTCACCCGGTCTAGCCCTGCCACATCCTGATGGCCTTGTACTTGCCGATATCCCAGATTCAGCAGCAGTTGCATCACCTCCGCGCCCTGATCAAACCCATGCTCTAGCAGTAGCCAACCGTCGGGGGCGAGGTTTTGGCGCGCCTGATCGGCGATAAGCCGAATATCGTCCAACCCCTCCGGGCCAGAGGCCAAGGCAGTGAGGGGTTCGAAGCGGATTTCGCTGGTGTTCAGTCGAGTGTCGGTGCTGGCGACATAAGGCGGATTTGACACTATCAGATTAAAAATTTCTTCCTTGAGCGGTTCCAGCCAGTTGCCTTCACGGAATTCCACGTTGCGAATGCTATGTGTCACAGCATTACGGCGCGCCACTTCCAGGGCGGTTGTGGAACGGTCAGTGGCGATGACCCGGCAGGTGGGGAGCTCGCTGGCGATAGCCAGCGCGATGGCGCCCGAACCGGTGCCGAGATCGGCGATGCGCCATGTGGCATTGGGGGGGGTGTGTTGCAGGGCGAGTTCGACCAGCAGCTCCGTTTCCGGGCGGGGGATGAGTGTGGCGGGTGTTACCTGCAGCTCCAGCGACCAGAACTCGCGGCGACCGGTGAGATAGGCTACGGGCTCGCCTGCGGCGCGGCGTTCGATCAGTGCATTGAAACGCGCCTGTTGCTCGGGTTGGAGTTGCCGGTCGGGCCAGGCATGGAGATGGCTGCGGTTACGTTTCAGCGTGAAAGCGAGCAGGGTTTCGGCGTCGAGCCGGGCTGTGTCGTGCAAGGCAACAAGGTGCAGGGTGGCCTGATTCAGTGCCTCGGCGATGGTCATGGGTTTGCTTGTCATGGTCATGGAATATGTTTATATTGTACCGTGTTGTATCTGACTCTGGTTTAATCCATCCGAATGATCCTAGTGCTGCGTTCCATTTTGCTCGCCAAGCACGGCGCCATGTTCCTGGCGCTGGCGTTGCTGTTTGCGCAATTTGGTTTGATCGCGCACGAGATCGATCATCAGTTTCACAAGCCCAGCACAGCCTGCGAGATGTGTCTTACGGCGCATCATCTGGGCAGCACGCCGGTCGTCAAGAGTACGCCTCTGGTGGTGTCGCGCGTGGCAGACAATATTGTTTTGCCAGCGAATGCCGCTATACCGGCTCAACGCTTCGTTGCCAATTTCTCCGCTCGCGCCCCGCCCCAATCTCTCCACGCCTGAAAAACAACCGAATCGCCAATACCCTTTAGAGCGGGTTGGTATGTGTTTTTGCCGTGTGTGCGCTGCGCTGCGGTGTATTTATCGTGTGGAGAAAATAATGATCAAGAAACAATTTGCCGTCATCGGCATGGCGGCTGTCCTGTCTCAGCCAGTTATTGCCCAGGAAGAAACGCAGCAAAGAACCCCGCCCGAAGCCAAGTCGGGAACAGGTGACGAGATGCGCCGGCCGTGGCAAACGCAGCGGCCCATCGTCACCAGCAATGCCTTCAATCCCGCAGTCAGCCTGCTGCTATATGGCACGTACAGCCGTTTCACCAAAAGCTACCAGGAAGACATTCATGGCTTTGTCCCGGCCGGTGACGCCCATGGGGCGACTAGGGAGGGCTTGTCGCTTCAAGGGAGTGAGCTGGTCTTGTCGAGCAATGTGGATGACAAATTCTACGGTTCGTTGATCCTTAAGCTGGAAGATGGCAAGGCCCAGGTCGAGGAGGCCTTTTTTCAGACGCTCGGTTTGCCTCAGGGTTTGACAGTCAAGGGTGGACGTTTCCTGTCGGGTATCGGTTATCTCAACGAGCAACATCCGCACTTCTGGGATTTCGTTGATATTGCCCTGCCGTATCGCGCCATGCTCGGTGGGAATTACGGTGATGACGGCGTGCAGTTGCGCTGGGTTGCGCCTGCGCCGCTGTTCGTGGAGTTTGGAGCCGAGGCGTTGCGTGGCGAGAACTTTCCCGCTGCGGGTGCGGCGAAGCGTGGGATCGGTGCGCGCAGCGCCTTTGTCAATCTCGGTGATGATGTCGGCCTTAGCCATAGCTGGCGCGCGGGCGTGGCGCGACTGGAGGCCGACGCGCAGGGGCGCACGTTTGAGGACCATGCTCACAATGAGTACAGCTTTACCGGCAAAGCGCCTCTGAACGTCGCTAATTTTGTCTGGAAGTGGGCGCCGCTGCGTAATCCCGCCGTGACCAATTTCAAGTTTCAGGCGGAATATCTCCAGCGTGACGAGAGCGGCGCCTATACTTTCGGTTCGCCCGCGCAAGATGTGCGTTATGGGGCCAAACAGTCGGGGTGGTATGCCCAGGCGGTTTATCAGTTCATGCCGCGCTGGCGGGTAGGGGCGCGCTATGACGAGCTCAAGGGCGGCATGCCGCCTGTAGAGCTGGCAGGTACGCTTCTCGACCCCGAAGGCCACAAGCCGCAGCGCGCCAGCGTGATGCTCGATTTCTCCAACAGCGCGTTTAGCCGCTTGCGTGTGCAGTTCAGCCATAATCAGACTGCGCCCAAGGATGCCAACGAGATTTATCTGCAATACATCATGAGCCTGGGTGCGCACGGCGCACACAAGTTTTAAGGAGTAGAGTAGGGTGCGTGTGACGCGCCCTACGATTTTTTTGGGGATGGCTGTCATGAAAAAAGGTTTTTTGCACATATTGGGGGTCTCGTTGCTGCTTTTCAGCATCCCTGCATCGGCGGCATTGCGGGTGTTTGCCTGCGAGCCGGAGTGGGGAGCGCTGGCTACCGAGCTTGGCGGCCCGGCGGTGAGTGTTTATACGGCAACAACGGGCCTGCAAGACCCGCACCTTATCGAGGCCCGGCCCAGCCTCATCGCCCAAATGCGCAAGGCAGACCTGGTGGTGTGCACTGGTGGCGACCTGGAGCAAGGGTGGTTGCCGTTGCTGCTCCAGCAGGGAGGTAATAGCCGGGTGCAGCCCGGTGGACCGGGCTATTTCGAGGCGGCCGCCTTTGTTACCTTACTGGAAGTGCCAGGCAGGCTGGACAGGGCGGAGGGTGATGTTCATGCGATGGGTAATCCCCACCTCCATCTCGATCCACGCAATATCGCATTGGTTGCCGCAGGGCTGGCAAAGCGGCTGGCGCAGATTGATGGCGCGAATGCAGCTCAGTATCAGGCGCGTCACGACGACTTCGCCAAACGCTGGACGCAGGCTATGCGGCGCTGGGAACAGCAGGGCGCGCCGCTCAGGGGCATCCCTATCGTTACGCAGCACAAGAGCTGGAGTTACCTTAGCCTGTGGCTGGGGTTGCGGGAGATTGCCACGCTCGAAGCCAAGCCGGGCATACCGCCGAGCAGCGCCTATTTGTCGCAAGTGCTGGCGCAGTTGAGGCAGAAACCGGCGAAAATGGTGATCCGCGCCGCCTACCAGGACTCCCGTCCCTCGCTCTGGCTGGCGGAGCGGGCCAACATCCCGGCGGTGGAGTTGCCCTTCACAGTGGGTGGTTCGGAGCAGGCCAAGGATCTGTTCGGGTTGTTCGATGACACGCTGGTCCGTTTGCTCAAATGAACCTGATGAGCCTCGATTGGAGTATCCTCGGCCCGGCGCTGCTCGCCGGGCTGCTGGTGCTCGCCACCCACGTGCCACTGGGCAGCCAGGTGTTGGCGCGCGGCATCGTCTTTATCGATCTGGCGATTGCCCAGCTTGCCGGGTTGGGTGTGATCGCCGCGCACGCCCTGGGCTGGGGCGAAGAGCAAGGGTGGCAGACACAGGTCGTGGCAGTGGGCGCAGCGCTGCTTGGTGCGTTGCTCCTCACCTGGAGTGAAAAACGCTGGCCGCAGATGCAGGAGGCACTGATCGGTGTGCTATTCGTGCTGGCGGCGACGGGCGGGATTTTGCTGATGAGTAGTGATCCACATGGCGGCGAGCACCTCAAGGATTTGCTGGTGGGGCAGATTCTTTGGGTGACGTTGCCCGATCTCATCCCAATTGCGGTGCTGTATGCCGCGGTATTGGCTGCATGGTTTGGCCTGCGCAGTCGTCTTGGCGGCTTGGGTTTTTATGCCTTGTTCGCCGTTACCGTCACCGCGTCCGTGCAACTGGTTGGCGTGTACCTGGTATTCGCCAGCCTGATCATTCCGGCGTTGGCGACGCGCGGCTGCGGCCGTGAATCCTCACGTCTGGCGCTGGCGTATGCCTTGGGAATTGTTGGTTACGCCGTGGGACTGGCGTTGTCGGCACTGTTCGACTTGCCCTCGGGCGCGGTAGTGGTATGGTCGTTGGCGGTATTGGGTATGCTGGTGGCGTGGCGGGTTTCGGTGAGCGGCAGGCGTTTGTTCCGTTAAACTAAAAAACTTAAGTTATCCACGAAAGTCACGAAAAAACACGAAAATATTCAAATACGTATCGCTATCTTACTTGCCACCCATCCGGTGAATTGCTGAAGCAATCCATATTTTTGTTTTATTTCGTGACAACGTGTTTTTCGTGGACAAAAAGAGGTTTTAAGGTTAAACCCGGATTGTCCATTAGCCCCAAAATTGTGCACTTAAAGTAGGTTGGGTCAAGCGAAGCGGACCCAACATTGCCTGAAGCAATGATTTTGTTGGGTCCGGAGCGTGCGCTCCTTGACCCAACCTACACATTGAGCCTGTCGAGGAGCCGTTCATGGTTCGACAAGCTCACCACGAACGGCAGTGTGAGTCCTATTTCGCCTAATGAACAATCTGGGTTAAATATTCTGGTTAATCGAACACCACATCAAGCCGCCGCAGATAATCGGCCAATTCAGTGGTCAGCTTGCTGATGGTTGCAGCGTCCCCTTGTGGTGCGGCCTGCTCTAGCCCATCCCCGATTTCGCTGATGAAATCGAAACCATAGCCCGCACCCGTGCCTCTGATGTTATGGCCGATGGCGCGGATTGGCTCATAATCCCCACGCTTCAATGCTTCCATAATGGTGCCGATATCCCGCCGTCTGTTGGCAAGATAGTTCGCTGCCAGATCCTTGAGGGAGGCGTCTATATGCACCGTGATCTTGGGATTATCCATGTGGCATATCTTGCGTGTTTCAAATCACTTGCGCAACGGTAATAATGCCGCAACGAGTGCATTTTTCAGGGCTTCGCGCTTGATGGGTTTGGTCAGGCAGTCATCAAAGCCGGCCTGGAGCAGCTTGTCGCGCATGGCCTCGCCGGCATGCGCGGTAAGCGCCAGAACAGGTTTTGTGTAGCCCCGCTGGCGTAGCACTTGTATGGCTTCCAGGCCATTCATGATTGGCATTTCCATGTCCATCAGCACGATATCCGGTTGTTCCGCAAGCGCGATGTCCACTGCAATCTGGCCATTTTCCGCAAACATGGAAGAGAGACCCATGTTGTCGAAGTAGTTTTTGAAAAGGGCGCGGGCGTCCTCGGAATCGTCGGCCAGTAACACGCGACCGCTCAGCTTCTCTGAGGGTTTGGGTTGGTGCGTAATCTCGCCGGGCAGTTCCGCCTGTGGCGCGGGGATGCGCAAATAAAATGTCGAGCCTTTGCTCAGCGTGGATTCAACCGATATGGTGCCCGCCATCAGATGCGCCAGATTGCGGCTGATGGTGAGGCCTAGCCCGGTGCCGCCATGTGTGCTGGCCACGGAAGTGTCGGACTGTTGAAAGGCCTCGAAGATCTTGTCCAACGCGGCCTGAGGTATGCCCGGCCCGGTGTCCTCCACGGCAATCTCCAACCATCCATTTTCCCACCTGGCTTTGATCTGGATGTGTCCCTGAGCGGTGAATTTGAGGGCGTTACCAACCAGATTAATGAGGATCTGCCGCAGGCGGAAGCCGTCGATCGACAGCCCCTGCGGCAGGTTGGTGTCATACACCGCATTGAGCTTCAGTCCTTTGGCGGCGGCCAGCTTGTCCAGCGTGTCGACTACACCGTCAATCATGCCGCGTATGGCTATCGGACGCACGTCGAGCTCCATTTGTCCGGCCTCGATCTTGGCCTGGTCGAGCAGGTTATTGATCAGCCGCAGCAGGTGCTCGCTGTTTTGGTCGATGGTCTTGACGGTCTTGCCTGAGGCTGCAGAGAGTGACGGATCCTCGCCAAGCAGCCGGTTGAAGCCGAGAATAGCGGTGAGTGGCGTGCGCAATTCGTGCGTGATGTGCGACAGAAACCGGCTCTTGAGCTGGTTGGCCTCTTCCGCCGCCAGTTTTTCATAATACAAGCGCTGCCGTTCGTCGTAGAGTATTTTCAGGCGTGACAGCACCAGCGCGAGATAAAGTATGAAACTGTTGATCAGCGCGAACAGCAACATGCTCTGCTGCTTGTAGAGCGCCAGCAGGCCGAGACTGAACAGATAGATTGCCGCCATGCTCGCAGCGGCCAACAGTGTCATCGACAGGGCGGATTGAAAACGGCGATGCCAGGCGAGCAGCGGGAAAGCGATGCCGATAGCGATTAACAGCAGGTTCCAGCCGAGGCGCGGTGGACGCAGCGCCAGGTCTTGCGCCAGATTTTGATAGGTCAACGCCAGGATGTGCAGGCCGGGCGTCATGCCCTGCGGTGTTGAGAGATGATCGCCGAGAATTGCCGTGGTACTGCCGATGAAAATCGTCTTGCTGCGCACTTCGTTCGGGTCGATCTCCTCGCCCGGCATGCCCATGGCGGCAAACACCAGCTTGTGAAACGGCATCACCCTGAAATAGTTGCGATTTTTGGGCTGCTGCAAAATGATTTCACCCTTGCTGGTGACGGGCCAGGAATGCTGCCCGACACGCAGTTTTCCTTCATCAGGCAGGTAGCTCACGGGGGGGTAAGGCTGGTGGGCGAATAAGGCTGCTAGCGCCATGTTGGGCAAATATTTGCTGTAGGTTTCGTTAAACAGCGGAACGCGGCGCAGGATGCCGTCTTCAGGGTCGGGGATGAGGTTGATGACGCCGAATTTTACCGTTGGATCGGGCGGAGTGAATACCGGCCGTGGCAGTGTGATGTCGTCCCAATGGGTGGTGGGCACGGGGCTGGCGAGCGGCCAGGCCAGCGACGCCAGTTGTTTTTGATAGGCATCATCCCGTCGGGATGTGTAGGGCAGTGCCACGCCGGGCAGCAATACATTGCCGGCGCGCTGGATGGCGCGCGCGAATTGTTCGTCGCCCTCGCGCTGCTCGGAAAACAGGATGTCGTAAACGACGGTTTTGGCGCCGAGGTCTTTCAGGTAGAGCGTCACCAGGTCATAGATGTCGCGCTGGTAGGGCCACGCACCGAACTCGGGGGTGAGCCGCACCATCGACTCCTCGTTCACGTCGACGATCAGCGTGTCGGTGAAGTGAAACTCTTTGGCGACCAGTGGTTGCTGGGTGTTCTCCGCCAGCCACAGGTCGATCTGCCGGTACGATATCGTCTGCGCGAGGAGCGCCGTGATCAGCAGTGCGGCGCAGACCGCGAGCAGTAGGCGTACCCCAGTCATAGTACCTTTATGGCACTAGAGGAAACAGCAGTACCGGAATGATCAGCCACCACGGGATGTTGCGCGGTACCTGAATCTGCTGAGTTGCGCTGAAAGGTCCGGCAAAACCGTCAGGGTCGATCGCCTTGATACGCATGAAATAATCCCCTGCACCAGGCTTGGGCAGAGTGATGTGCGGCTTGGTCAGCGTCTGGTCGGTATGGATGTCTTTGAAATCCTTATCGCGCGCCATTTGAAATTGATATTTTTGGCCTTCCTCTCCCGCCGACCATTGGAATTCCATCTGCGTGTCGCTGATCTTGGGCGCCGACGCTACAGGCGCCGCCGGGATCGGTTTGAGGGTAAAAAGCTGTGTATCGCTGAATGGACCCTCGTCACCGGGAATGCGGCTGGAGATGCGCCAGTAATATTCGCCCGGTGCCAGAGTGGCGGTATATTGCACGTCTTTCACATCGGCAATGTCAGTGGCGAGCTTGGCAAATGCTACATCGCTGGCGATTTGCAAATGATAGCTTTCGGCCTGTGTCGAACGCGTCCATTCAAATCCGGCCTTGTCGCCATACAGCTTGCCCTTGTTCGTGGGGGCGCTGACAAAAGGCGGTTCGGGTCGTGCCTTGAGCTTGAAAGCCTTGTCCGTATTCATGCCTTCCAGCCCCTGCGCATCAATAGCGCGCACGCGCAGCATGTAATTGCCATCAGGCAGATCCGCCCACTTGGCTTCGTTGCCCTGGAACGTGCCATCCAGCAGCAGGTTCTGGAGCGCCGGATCGGCGAACACCTGGGCGCGATAAGATGTCGCACCCTCCATCGCTGCCCACTTGAAACGCAATGGCACCCGTTGCAGCAATGTCGATACGCCCGATAAATCCGGACCTTGCAACAGCACCTTGGGAGGTATCGGCGCTTTACCTGCTTCGGCCATCGTGCCGAAACCGGCAGGGACGGACAGTTGCGTGCCCACCGCTTCTGCGGTTACTTCGCCCTCCAGTACCTCGCTACGGGACACCTTGGCATCTTCATCCACGCTGATACGGAAATTCGTGCCGCGCACACCGACGGCTATAGTCGGTGTGATGACTTCATAGCGCGCCGCCGGGCCTTTCAGCGGGGTAGCCTGTGTTTCAACCTGGCCGCTGTTCAGGCGGCTACGGGTATTGATGATGCCGGATTTGCCATAGGCCGTCATGGCTTCCAGTGTCAGATGGCTTTTTTCCAGTAGCATCAGGCGCGAACCGTCGGTAAATCGCAAGGTGAGATTGCTGCCTTCGCCGGTGTGGATCTGGTCGCCCATGTTCAAGGTGCGGCCCGCTTCGAGGGCAAAGGGTGCCCCGCCCTGTGCCGGAATCGCTTCGGCATTACCCTGGACACGGATAACCTCGGCTTGCAAGGGTTCACGTTTTAGCAGCCCTATGGGAATGCGCATCTGCGAACCTGGCGGGATTTGCCGGTCATTTTTAATTTTATTGGCGGCTTTTATTTTTTGCCAATCTTTGGGATTGGCGAGATAGTTTTTTGAAACGCCGATCAGCGTATCGCCGGGTTGGACGGTGTAACCCCAGTCGGTGATGTCTGCCTGGGCGGTTGTTGCCAGTAGCACGCCTAGTAACAGCCAGAAGCGGGAGCCGCGCTTGTCATGAGAAAATAGGGCTATTTTCAACATTTGTCAGTGCTCATAAGTAGGTCGCCAATGTGTCTGGCGGTATTGGCGAAGATTCTACATGAAAACTGCCGTACTTGATGACATGCATCGCGCTGGAGAACGGTTTTTATAGGGTATTTACAGAAAATTAACAAACGACAGATTGGTGAAGGTTGCACAAAATTTAACCGTGTATGCGAGACGGGCGGCGTTCCAGTCTGTGATTATATAGGGAATTTCCAATATCAAAGGAAGTGGGCTTAATATTCTTCCTGGCTGGAAAATGAAATGAAAGTATTGCTGACTGATGATGATCCGGATCACATTGCCTTGGTGCAAGCGCTGCTCGATAAGGTGGACGGCTGCGAAACGCAATGTTTTACGGTGTCCGCCGATTCCCTGACATGGTGTGAAACCAACGTCCCCGATCTGGTGATTGTCGATTACATGATGCCGGAGGTGGACGGTATGGAGTTTATCCGCCGTTTCCGTGGCATGGCCGGTAAGGAGGTTATACCTGTGATCATGGTGACATCGCGCAATGAGGTGGATGTCCGCCACCAGGCTTTGAATATTGGCGCAACGGATTTTCTCACCAAACCGGTTGATGCAATCGAATTGTCCGCGCGTGTCAGAAATATGCTGACCATTCGCCGTAACCAGAAACAGCTCGCTAATCGCGCGGTATGGCTGGCCGGGGAGGTTGAAAAAGCCACGGCGGGTATTGTGGCGCGGGAGCGTGAAACCATTGTTCGCCTGTCCAAGGCGGCGGAATACCGCGACCCCGAGACGGGCGCGCACATTATTCGCATGTCCCATTATGCGCGCCTTATCGCACGGAGTATCGGCCTTTCCGAAGAAGAGCAGGATCTGATCCAGAAAGCCGCACCCATGCACGATATCGGCAAGGTGGGTATTCCCGATAATATACTGCTCAAGCCCGGGCGCCTGGAGCCTGACGAGCTGAAGATTATGCGGCAGCACGCCCAGATCGGCCATGAGATCCTCAAGGACAGTGATTCCCCCATATTGCGCGTTGCGGCGCAGATTGCGCTGACGCATCATGAAAGGTACGATGGCACTGGTTATCCGCACGCAACGAAAGGCGACGATATCCCGATAGTGGGGCGGATCACGGCACTGGCCGATGTCTTTGATGCCTTATTGTCCTGTCGCCCCTACAAAAAGGCCTGGGAGATGGATCGTGTGTTGGAACTGATCAATAATGAAACCGGAAAACACTTTGATCCGCTGTGTGTGGACGCGCTATTCGAGGACTGGGATGCAGTATTGGAGGTCGGGCAGCGGTTTCGTGATGATTTTCCCATTGTATAAAGCGGATTTTCAATAAAATAAAAAAAACTAAAAAAGTACAGGCATGTTGTTCATGAATAAAACCATGCGGGCCATCGGAGGGTAATTGTGAATATAGTGATAGTGGATGACGATCAGGATTCGGTGTCTCTGTTGTTAAAGATGCTGGACTCACTTGAGGAATGTAGCATAATTTGTTTTACGGATCCTCATGAGGGGCTGGAGTGGTGCGAGCGGAGTGATCCCGATCTGGTGATTCTCGATTATGCCATGCCGGATATAGATGGCATTGAGTTTCTGCGCCGTTTCCGTGCCTTGGAGGGAAAGGGTGCGACGCCTTTGCTGATGGTGACGGTTGTTCATGAAAAGTCAGTGCGCTATCAGGCGCTGGAGATGGGGGCAACGGATTTTCTCACTAAACCTGTCGATTCAATAGAGCTTATTGCCCGTGTTAAAAACATGCTTGCTTTAAGCCGTAGCCACAAGCAACTTTCTGATCTTGCGGGATGGCTGTCTCAGGAGGTAAGCAAGGTTACCGATGAGATTGTGTCGCGGGAGCGCGAGATTATTATCCGCCTCTCCAAGGCGGCGGAATACCGCGACCCGGAAACCGGCGCGCACGTGCTGCGCATGGCCCATTATTCGCAGTTGATTGCAAAAAATCTCGGGCTTTCCCGTCAGGATCAGGACGCCCTCCTGGAGGCGGCGCCGATGCATGACATCGGTAAAGTCGGCATCCCCGATTATATCCTCCTCAAGCCCGGCCCCTTGAGCCCGGCGGAAATCACCATCATGCGGCAGCATGCCCAGATCGGCTTTGAAATTCTCAAGGGCAGTGAATCCCGCATTCTCAATGTAGCTGCGCAGATCGCGTTGACTCATCACGAAAAGTACGATGGATCGGGTTACCCGTTTGGCTTGAAAGGTGATGATATCCCGATTTATGGCCGGATCGTTGCGTTGTCGGATGTGTTCGATGCGCTGCTATCCCATCGCCCCTATAAAGAAGCGTGGGAAGTGGAGCGTGTCGCGGAAACCATCCGTACAGGGGCGGGAAGCCACTTTGATCCGGCGTGTGTGGAGGCGTTGTTCAATGATTGGCAGTCTGTGCAGGCGATCATGAAAAATTTTCGCAACGAGTCTCCGATGCATTAACACCCGATTGTCCATTAGGCGAAATAGAGCGTATACCGCCGTTCGTGGTGAGCCTGTTGAACCATGAACGGCCCTTCGACAGGCTCAGGGCGAACGGTTTTGGGGGTAATGGACAATCTGGGTTAACCTGAACTCCATACGTGCCCCATAGCTGGTAAACTACCCGCCATGATCACGCTACGTAATATATCGCTGCGACGCGGCGGACGCCTTCTGCTGGAGGACGTTACACTCACTTTTCACGCCGGACAAAAAATCGGCATCACCGGCGCCAATGGCACCGGAAAATCCAGTCTGTTTGCCTTGCTGCGCGGCGAAATCCACCAGGATGGCGGCGATGTGGATATGCCGTCACGGCTGACCATCGCCCATGTTGCGCAAGAAACCCTGGCGCTGGATCAGGCTGCGATAGAGTATGTCATTGATGGCGACGCGGAGCTGCGCACGCTTGAGGCGCAGATTGCCGAAGCTGGTCATGCCGATGATGGCGTGCGTATCGCCGCACTCTATGCGCGCTATGAAAATATTGACGGCTACTCCGTTCGTATACGCGCGGCGCAGCTCCTAAGCGGCCTGGGGTTCGATGTGGCGGAGCATACGCGACCTGTCAGTGCCTTCTCCGGCGGTTGGCGCATGCGGCTCAATCTTGCCAAGGCGCTGATGTGCCGTTCCGATTTGCTGTTGCTCGATGAGCCGACCAACCATCTCGATCTCGATGCCGTATTGTGGCTTGAGCAGTGGTTGTTGGTTTACCCAGGTACGCTGTTGCTGATCTCCCACGACCGCGACTTTCTGGATAATGTGGTGGATACCATCGCCCATGTGGAGCAGCGCAATATCAACCTGTACAGCGGCAATTACGCGCAATTCGAGCGGCAGCGCGCCGAGCGGTTGGCGCTACAGCAGGGCACTTACGAGAAGCAGCAGCGTGAAATCGCCCACATGCAGGAATTCGTGGCGCGCTTCCGCGCCAAGGCCAGCAAGGCGCGCCAGGCGCAAAGTCGGCTCAAAGCCCTGGCGCGCATGGAGACGATTGCCGCAGCCCATGTGGATTCACCATTCCGCTTTGCTTTCCGCGAACCCGCCAAATACCCTCATCCCTTGTTGCGCCTGGACAAGGTTAATGTCGGCTATGGCGATACTGTTGTTTTGCGCGACATTAATCTCGGTCTGGAGGCGGGCGCGCGCCTGGGTGTGCTGGGCCGCAACGGTGCGGGCAAGTCTACCCTCATCAAGTTTCTGGCCGGTGAGATTAAGCCCCTGAGCGGGCAGCGGATTGACGGCGATGGCTTGCGCATCGGTTATTTTGCCCAGCATCAACTCGAACAACTGCGCCCTGAGGAAAATCCATTACAACATCTACGGCGTCTCGATCAGCAGGGCGGTGCGGGCGAGCAGGAAATGCGCAGTTTTCTCGGTGGTTTTGGTTTTGCCGGTGATGATGCGTTGCGTGCAGTGGCGCCATTTTCCGGGGGAGAAAAGGCGCGCCTGGTGCTGGCCCTGCTCGCGTGGCAGCGTCCGCATCTGCTATTGCTCGATGAGCCCACCAATCACCTGGATCTGGATATGCGCGATGCGCTTACCATGGCCCTGCAGGATTATCAGGGTGCGTTGGTGGTGGTGTCGCACGATCGCTACCTGCTGCGTACCATTGCCGACAGTCTGGTGCTGGTGGCGGATGGTAAAGTGGCGGCATTCGATGGTGACCTGGATGATTACCGGGATTGGCTGAATCAGTCGCAAAAGCAAAAACAGTCAGGTCTTCCGAAAAATTCGTCCGCTGCCGCTAATAATAACTCCAAGCTGCAAAACCGCCAGGCCGCACAGCAGCGCCGCCCGCTGGAAAAGCGCCTGGGCGAGATCGAAAAACAGCTATCTCGCCTCCATGACGAAAAGACCGCAGTGGACGTGCTACTCGCCGATCCCGTCAGTTATCAAGCGGAAAACGCGGTTCGCCTGAATGAGGGCATCGCACAGCGAATGTTGATTATGGAGCAATTACAAAAGATTGAAGAGGATTGGTTGGAGGTCAGCGAGACGCTGGCGGCGCTGACAGAAGTATGAAAAACCGCAGATGCAAGCCACAGAGAACGCAGAGATGATGGAGGACTCTGCGTGTTTTTCCTGATTACCGGGCGGGTGAGGGGGGAAGTCCACGGCAACTCATCATCTTTCCTCTGTGAACCCTGTGTTCTCTGTGGCTAATCGCTTTTTCTGGTATGAAGACTCATTGCTGGCGAGGTGAACATTCATGAACATCAGCCGTATACTTATTATCGTCGGCATCGTTCTGGTTGTTTTGGGGTTGCTATGGCCGGTATTGCAGAAAGCTGGTTTAGGCAGGTTGCCGGGCGATATCGCGATAGAGCGTGACAATTTCCGTTTCTACTTTCCCATTACGACGTCCATCATCGTCAGCCTTCTCCTTACCCTGTTGTTTTGGTTGTTCAGGAAATGATATGAGCACAGAATCAAACATAGTGACTATTGAGTTGCTCAAGCAGCTTGTGCCCCTTGCCGCGCTCGCGACGGAACAGCTTGAGTATCTGGTGACGCAAACCGCGATTGAGAAGCTAGCACCAGGCGTATGCCTCTTTTGTGAAGGTGAAGCTGACCGTAAGATTATCTATCTGCTGAGCGGAGATATTCTGCTTACCTCGGAATCTGCCAGGGATCAGATAGCTATCTCGAGTAAAACCTCGGGCGGTGTGGGCGGCCTGTATTATGCGCTTACAAAAGTTCAACCCCACCGTTACACGGCGAGCGCCACAACTGATCTTGAAGTGATATGTCTTGACAGCGACCTGATCGAAACCATGCTTGCCTGGAGCCAGTTTGCTTCCAGGGAACCTGAAATTATCATGAGCGCGGAGGGCGTGTTCAGCGTAGACAAAAGCCGCTGGCTGCAAAAAATGTACCGTTCCCCAACGTTTCGCAGCTTGCCTCCCGCGAACATCGAGCAACTGCTCGACCGTCTCGAGCCTTTTAAAGTGTCCGCTGGAGATGTAGTCATCCGGCAGGGCGATGCGGGGGATTATTTTTACATGATCGACGAGGGCGCGGCGCTGGTAACGCGCCTTGTTGAGGATGAATATGAATATGAATCCATTGAGATTGCGCAATTGAGCGAAGGAAGCAGCTTTGGCGAGGCCGCCCTTATTTCAAATAAACCGCGCAACGCCACCGTGTCGATGCTCACGGACGGTGTGCTGCTGCGTTTGTCCAAGACCGATTTCCTGAAACTTCTGAAGGAGCCAGTGTTGCAATGGGTGACCTTTGAGGAGGGGCAGGAAAAAGCCAAGGCAGGCGCACGGTGGCTGGATGTGCGCTTGCCATCCGAGTTTGGTCACAGGCGCTTGGCGGAGGCGATCAACATTCCAGTTCAGGAGCTGCACCGGCGCATTAAGGAGCTGGGCCGGGAACAGCATTACATCTGCTGTTGCGAGTCCGGGCAGCGCAGCTCCGCTGCCGCGTTCATCCTGGGGCAGTACGGATTGCAGGCGAGCGTACTGAAGGGTGGTCTGGATAACGTGCCCGAGGAGAATCAGCAAAGCTAACTTTTAGACAATCAGCAGAATGGCCGCATAGCGCGCCGCTTTGCCGATGGCGATAAATAGCAGAGCCAGCCCGCCGTGGATGCGCAGCCAGCCTGCTGCCACGCACAACGGGTCGCCGATTATTGGCAGCCAGGAAAACAGCAGCAGCGGGCTACCCCATTTTTGCATATAGTGCTCTGCGCGCCGCAGCTTTTCATTGCCCATGGCTTGCGCCGGGTAGCGCCATGCAATTACCCGGCCGATCAGCCAGGAGCTCATTCCCCCCAGCGTATTGCCCAGCGTCGCCACCCAGAATAACGTCAAAGGATCATGGCCCTTGTTGGCGGCCAGCAGCGCCAGGATCGCTTCCGAGCCGCCCGGTATTATCGTTGAGGCAAGAAAAGCGCTCAGGAATAGCGCCCATACCCCCCATTCGTTGACAAACTCCAACATTAGCCCTCCGCTATGAAAGGCAATAAAAAAAGCGGCCGAAGCCGCTTAGTGGTGATGCGTGTGGTTTTTGTTGTAACCCCGCATCCCCGCAATCCTGACGGGATGTAATATAATGTGCCGTGAAATCTAAACCACGAGTGTGGTGCGAGTCAAGACCGTTTTTGCAACTTTATCCCGGTAAGTTATAGATGAATCTTGGCACCGCACCGCTGGGCTTGACTAAATCAGAGATGCCGAAAGTTGTGGTGCACCACCTTGGATATCGCGACTACCTGCCGGTATGGCACGCCATGCAGGAATTCACCGCCGCGCGCACGGAGGATACCGCCGATGAGCTGTGGCTGGTGGAGCATCCGCCGTTGTATACCCAGGGAATGAACGGCAAGCCCGAGCACCTGCTTGATCCGGGCGCTGTCCCGGTGACCCAGGTGGATCGCGGTGGACAGGTCACTTACCACGGGCCGGGCCAGGCGGTGGTCTATGTGCTGGTTGACCTGCGCCGCCGTGGCTGGGGGGTGCGGCAACTGGTTGGTTTCATGGAGCAGGCGGTGATCGACCTGCTGGCGGACTATGGCATCCCTGCCCATGCGCGCCGCGACGCCCCCGGTGTGTATGTTGGGAACAGCAAAATCGCGGCTCTGGGACTGCGCGTGCGCCGAGGATGTAGCTATCACGGCCTGAGCCTTAATGTGGCGATGGATCTGGAGCCGTTTCAACGCATCAACCCCTGCGGTTATGCGGGGATGGAGGTTACGCAGGTGAGCGATTTGGGCGGGCCGGGCGATCTTGGCGAAGTGTCTGATGCGCTGTTAAGGCATCTTGGGCGGCATCTGGGGTAAACTATGCTGACGATAGGTCAGACTCCACAGGTTGAGCATGAATCATATCTGTTTGAATCCGCGTAAATTCTTCTAACTCAACTCCCAGAAAATCCCATGGCCATATTCGATAGCGACGAACTTCCTCCCCTGGCGCCCAACCCTATGAAGGGCGAGTCAAAAGTGTCTCGTATCCCGGTTAAAGTGGTGCCCGCTGCGGTGCCCCTGAGAAAACCGGCATGGATACGCGCCCGTTCGCCCAACAGTCCGGAGGTTGCGCGGCTCAAGGGCGTATTGCGCGAACACAGGTTGCATACGGTGTGCGAAGAGGCGTCATGCCCGAATCTGGGGGAATGCTTCGGTCACGGCACCGCTACCTTTATGATCATGGGCAATATTTGCACGCGGCGTTGCCCGTTTTGCGATGTCGCCCACGGCAGGCCCAATGCGCTGGATGCCGACGAGCCGGAGAACCTTGCGCGTACCATTGAGGCGATGGGGCTGCGCTATGTGGTGGTGACCTCGGTGGACCGCGACGACCTGCGCGACGGCGGTGCGGGCCACTTTGCCGCCTGCATCCAGGCAATACGCCGCAGGGCGCCGAACACGCGGCTCGAAATCCTTGTGCCTGATTTTCGTGGACGCATGGATGTCGCGCTGGAGGTGCTCAACGACAATCCTCCGGATGTTTTCAACCACAACCTGGAAACCGTGGCGCGCCTCTACAAACAGGCACGCCCCGGCTCCGATTATGAGTGGTCTCTCAAGCTGCTGCAGCGCTTCAAGGCGGCTCATCCCGCCATCCCTACCAAGTCCGGTGTGATGCTCGGCCTCGGTGAGACCATCGAGGAAGTTGAACAGGTGATGATGGATTTGCGCGCTCACGGCTGCAACATGCTCACCCTCGGTCAATATCTGCAACCCAGCCAACACCACCTGCCTGTGGCGCGCTACGTTACGCCTGATGAGTTTGATCGTCTCGCGGAAGTAGGCCGCAAAATGGGCTTTGCCAATGTCGCCAGCGGCCCGATGGTGCGCTCCTCCTACCACGCCGATCTCCAGGCGGCGGGTGAAAAAGCCCACCCTAAAGTCGTATAGCTTTCTTTTAACCCCTCCTGACATAATGCTGTCAGGAGGGATGTCGTAAAGTTGTACCTCCATTTGGCAATAAGCCAAGCGGTCAAAGTCGATTAACTTCAAGCTGGAGGAGAGGCATATGGACAAAGTGCAGCATTTTGAAATCCCGGCCGATGATGTCACCCGCGCGAGAAAATTTTACGAAGGCGTGTTTGGGTGGAATACGATGGTGTTTCCCATGCCGGGTATGCAGTACGTGGGGCTACACACCGGCCCGGTAGACGAAAAAAACATGCCGAAGGAGGCGGGCTATATCAATGGCGGTATGTTCGAGCGCAACCCGAAATTTCCTGTGCAAGGCCCAGTGGTTGCAATAACCGTCGAAGACATTAAAGTATCACTTGCGAAAGTGAAAGCCTCTGGTGGCATCGTCGTGATGGAGACAATGCAGATCGCCGATATGGGCCTTTATGCGTATGTTAAAGATACCGAAGGCAACACCATTGGCATCTGGCAGAATTTGAATCAGAGTTAGAAACACAATAAGTATCACCCCAAAAAATCGAGACTCCTGCGGGTTTGGCGGAGGCATAGGGACTCCCCCAAACCTTGCAGGATTTTTTTGTTGTGTGTCGCGTAAACGGGAGTGAAAACAATGCGGCGTTGTGAGTGGGCAAACGGAAGCCCATTGGAAATGGAGTATCACGATAGCGAGTGGGGCGTGCCTGTCCATGATGACCGGGTATTGTTCGAGTTTTTGATTCTGGAAGGCGCACAGGCGGGTTTGAGCTGGTCTACAATTCTCAAAAAGCGTGAGAATTATCGAGTGGCATTCGATGATTTTGATGCCCAAAAAATCGCGCAGTACGATGAACATAAAATCGCGGCCCTTCTTGCTGATCCCGGCATTGTGCGCAACCGGCTGAAAGTGGCCGCAACGGTTTTGAACGCCCAGTTATTTTTGGCTGTGCAAAAAGAATTTGGCAGTTTTGATCGTTATATCTGGAGTTTCGTCGGTGGCAAGCCCATCATCAATGCCCGGCAAATCGCTAAGGATGTTCCCGCCAAAACAGCGGAATCGGATGCCATGAGCAAGGATCTGGCCAAGCGCGGCTTTAAATTCGTCGGCTCCACCATCTGTTACGCTTTTATGCAGGCGACCGGGATGGTGAATGATCACACGGTGGAGTGCCATCGCTATCATGCCTGTCAGTGATCAGTGCCGTGACTATGTGCTTGAGCAGTTGCGCTGCGCCGGACAGGTGACCGCCAGGAAAATGTTTGGCGGGGTTGGTCTTTATTTAAAGGGCATGTTTTTCGCCTTGATTGCCAGTGACACCCTCTACTTTAATCGGCCTGATTACGAGGCTGCGGGCATGGGGCCGTTCCAGCCGTTTGCTGACAGGCCCGGCTACACCATGCAGTACTACGAGGTTCCGGTAGACGTGCTCGAGGATATTGCAGAGTTGCGGGTGTGGGCTAACAAGGCGTTGTCCGTGGCGCTATGCAAGGCTTCCGGCGGCAAAAAATCCTCCAAAAAGACCAAATCGTAGCGTTGGGAATCCTGCGCCCCGTCATTTCTTTAAACTCGCCGGGATGGTGTACAATCATCCATCTCATAGAAATAACGCGAGGAGTCCCCATTGGAGCAATTTCGTGGCACCACGATCCTGTCGGTGCGTCGTGCCGGGCGGGTGGTGATCGGTGGCGACGGGCAGGTGTCGCTGGGCAATACCATCATGAAGGGCAATGCCCGTAAGGTGCGTCGCCTCTATAATGGCGGGGTGTTGGCCGGTTTTGCCGGAGGTACGGCGGACGCCTTTACCCTGTTTGAGCGTTTTGAGGGCAAGCTTGAGAAATATTCCGGCAACTTGCAACGCGCAGCGGTTGAACTTGCCAAAGACTGGCGTACCGACCGTATGCTGCGCCGCCTGGAGGCCATGCTGACAGTGGCCGACAAGCATGTCTCGTTGATTATTTCCGGTAACGGCGATGTGATTGAGCCGGAAAACAGCTTGATGGCGATAGGCTCCGGCGGCGCGTTTGCCCAGGCTGCGGCGCGCGCCCTGCTGGAAAACACCGAGATGGATGCGCGCACCATTGTCGAACGTGCGCTGTCTATTGCCGCCGACATCTGTGTATACACCAACCATAACCTGACCATTGAAGAGCTGGAATCGGTCAACCCCGATTCATTATCACCTTGACGGTGAGAGCGTTATCCGTGAGTCCTAAACCATGTCCGAAATGACCCCAAGAGAAATCGTCCAGGAACTGGACAAACACATCGTCGGCCAGGCCGCTGCCAAGCGCGCCGTGGCCATTGCCCTGCGCAACCGCTGGCGCAGGATGAATCTCAGCGAGCCGCTGCGCAGCGAGGTCACGCCGAAGAATATCCTCATGATCGGCCCCACCGGCGTGGGCAAGACGGAGATCGCACGGCGCCTTGCCAAACTGGCCAACGCGCCGTTTATCAAGATCGAAGCCACCAAGTTTACCGAGGTAGGCTATGTCGGACGCGACGTGGAGTCGATCATCCGTGATCTGATGGACATCTCCATCAAGATGACACGCGAGGATGAGGTGAAGAAAGTGCGTACTCGTGCCGAGGATGCGGCTGAAGAGCGCATCCTCGACATTTTGCTTCCACCCGCACGCAGCATGGGTTTTGGTGTGGAGGCAGCCAATTCCGAGACGTCGTCAACACGCCAGAAATTCCGCAAGAAATTGCGCGAAGGCGAGCTGGATGAGCGTGAGATCGAGGTGGAGGTCAGTGTCGCGCCCGTCGGCGTGGAAATCATGGCGCCGCCCGGCATGGAAGATATGAGCAGCCAGTTGCAGAGCCTGTTTCAGAATATCGGGACAGGGCGTACCCGCACACGCAAGATGCGTGTCAAAGAGGCCTTCAAGGTGCTCACCGATGAGGAGGCCGCCAAGCTCGTCAACGAAGAAGAGATCAAGCTCAAAGCCGTGCAGAATGTCGAGCAGAACGGTATTGTGTTTCTGGACGAGATAGACAAAATCGCCAAGCGCGGCGAGCACGGCGGGCCGGATGTGTCGCGCGAAGGTGTGCAGCGCGATTTGCTGCCCCTGGTGGAAGGCTCCACTGTATCCACCAAGTCCGGTACGGTGCGTACCGATCATATTTTATTCATCGCCTCGGGCGCGTTTCATCTTTCCAAGCCGTCGGACCTTATCCCTGAGCTACAGGGGCGGCTGCCGATCCGCGTTGAACTGGATGCGCTGACGGTGGATGATTTCGTCAGGATACTCACCGAACCCAGCGCCTCTCTCACCGAACAATACCGCGCGTTGCTGCTGACGGAAGGTGTAACACTTACCTTTAGCGAGAATGCCATCAAACGTATCGCAGAGGTGGCCTGGCAAGTCAACGAGCGCACCGAAAACATCGGCGCGCGGCGCCTGCATACCGTGCTGGAACGGCTGCTGGAAACTCTCTCCTTCGAGGCCTCCGACCGCGGCGGTCAAACGCTTGAGATCGACTCCGCCTATGTGGATGAGCACCTTGCAAAACTGGCGAAGGATGAGGATTTGAGCAGGTATATTTTGTAGGGTTGGCAGGCATAGACGAGATATAAATCAGATGCCGACTGTACTTAGAATTGGGCCTTACCGATTTTTCTTTTATGCGGGTGACGGGAACGAACCCGTGCATATTCATATTGAGCGTGATGACAAGATTGCGAAATTCTGGCTTGATCCAATCAGGTTACAGAGTAGTGGCGGGTTCAGCCGGGTAGAAATTGGTCAAATCCAGAAGATTATCAATGAACATCACCTGCAGTTAGCGGAGGCGTGGTATGGGTATTTTGGCAATTGAAATGGAGATTCCCTATGCCGAGGGCGTCACGGTAACCGAGGATACCTTGAGTGTGGATTTGAGCGATGGACGAACCATTTCAGTGCCGCTGGCCTGGTTTCCCAGGCTCTCATATGCCACTCCAGAGGAGCGGAACAACTGGCGATTGATTGGCAAGGGTCAGGGCATCCATTGGGAAGACATTGACGAAGACATTAGTGTCGATGACTTGATAGTTGGTAAGGCATCGGGCGAAAGCCAAACTTCTTTTAAGGAATGGCTAAGCAAGCGTGCTTGAACCTATTCGCGGAATTTATTTTTAAAATGATCACAGACAACAAACCCAGGCCCACCGACATCCGTCTGCACCAAAAATCGCGGGTGCTTGAAGTGTTCTTCGATGACGGCGCGCACTACCGGCTACCATGCGAGTATCTGCGTGTTTACTCGCCGTCGGCGGAGGTGCGCGGCCACGGGCCGGGGCAGGAGGTGTTGCAGCTGGATAAGGAGAACGTAAATATCTCCGCCATCGAGCCGGTCGGCAACTATGCCGTGCGTCTGGTGTTTGACGACGGACACAACACCGGGCTGTATTCCTGGAATGTGATCTACACCCTGGGCGAAAACTACGACACCTTCTGGCGGGAGTATCTGGCGCGCCTTGAAAAGGCCGGACATGCTCGTAATGAACCCAGCATAGATTCCTAAAGGATAAGCTCATGGATAAACGCGAACCAACAGACGACACCACCCACTTCGGTTTCCAGCGCGTGCCGGTGACGGAAAAGGCGCGCAAGGTAGCGGGAGTGTTCGACTCCGTAGCGTCCAAATATGACGTGATGAATGATGTCATGTCGTTCGGCATTCACCGCTTGTGGAAGCGTTTTGCCATTGAGATGAGCAATGTGCGCGCCGGGCAGCATGTACTGGATCTGGCCTCCGGTACGGGTGATCTGGCTGCCCAGTTTGCGCGCAAAGTGGGGCCGGCCGGCTATGTTGTTTCTTCCGATATCAACGCCAATATGCTCAATACCGGGCGCGCGCGTCTAATGGATCAAGGCGTGGTGGGCAATGTGCGCTATGTGCAGGCCAACGCCGAATGCTTGCCGTTTCCCGATAATCATTTCGACTGCGTCACTATCGCCTTCGGCCTGCGCAATGTTACCGACAAGGATGCCGCGCTGCGCTCCATGTGTCGCGTGCTGCGGCCCGGCGGGCGGTTGCTGGTGCTGGAATTTTCCAGCCCAGTGGTGCCTGGGCTCAAATCTGTCTATGACACCTATTCATTCAAACTGCTGCCGCTGATGGGCAAGATGATCGCCGGAGATGCCGAAAGCTACCGCTACCTGGCCGAGTCGATACGCATGCATCCCGACCAGGAAAGCCTCAAGGGGATGATGCAACACGCAGGTTTCGAGCGTTGCGAATATTTTAACCTGGCGGGCGGGATTGTGGCGTTGCACCGGGGGTATAAGTTGTAGGGGCGAGCCTGTGTGCTAACGCATCCAACGAGAAAGTGTGATCCACGAAAAACACGAAAGGCACGAAAAAATGGGCTGTGGTTTTCTTGAGGTTGCTTATCAATAGTGCCTGCCAGGCAATTTCAGTTACTATTCGAAAGCAACAGTCGAACGGATTGTTCTATGAGGCTTTTTCGTGCCTTTCGTGTTTTTCGTGGACGGTGCGTAACATCCACATTAAAAAACCTCTGTGTACCCTGTGTCTCCGTGGCGAATTTTTAAGGGCACTATAGTGCAAGTACCTACACTTTTTCTCTCTGCACTTGATGCTGCGTTAAACGCCTGTCTGCGCCTCGACCCTGGCACTCTCCAGCGTCTCACTGCGCTGTCCGGCAAGGTGATCGCCATCGAACTGCGTGGTTTGGATCTCACCTTATATTTGTTGCCCAGCGCGAATGGCATGCAGGTGTCGGGCGTCCATGAAGGCGCGCCGGATACCTTGTTGAGCGGTACGCCTCTGGCCTTGGCACGGCTGGGCGCGGCCAAGCGCGAGCCGGGCGCGTTGTTTTCCGGTGATGTGGAAATCCGTGGCGACATCGAGCTGGGGCAGCGTTTCAAATCTATTCTCGATGCCATCGACATTGACTGGGAAGAACAGTTATCCAAGTTGACCGGCGATGTCATTGCTCACCAGATTGGCAACGCGGTGCGCGACATACTTGGCTGGAGCCGCCGCGCGGCGGACACTCTTGGTCGCGATACCGCCGAATTCCTGCACGAGGAAAGCCGTGATTTACCCAAACGCGATGAAGTGGAAGAGTTTCTTGCTGGCGTCGATATGCTACGTTCCGACGCTGACCGGATCGAAGCGCGTATCCACCGTTTGCACGGGCTGATGCAACATAGGGGTGCCGGATGATCCGCCCCGGCCAGGCGTTACGCCTGCTGCACATTAATCGTATTCTGGTACGGCACGGTTTGGATGAAATCGTCCTTGCCACGCACCTATTCCGTCCCTTCCGTTTTCTTCTTTATCTTATGCCGTGGCGCTGGTTTGGCGTATCCCAAGAGGCGCGTGGTGTGCGCATCCGGCGCGCCCTGGAAGACCTGGGGCCGATCTTCGTCAAATTCGGCCAAACCCTCTCTACGCGTCCCGATTTACTTCCCCCTGACATTGCCCAGGAACTGGCGCGACTGCAAGACAGTGTGCCGCCGTTTCCAGGGCTGCAGGCGCGCGTGATCATCGAACAGGCCTATGGCAGGCCACTCACAGAGGTATTTCAGGACTTCGATGAAACCCCGCTGGGTTCGGCCTCCATCGCCCAGGTGCATGTCGCGCGCCTGCACGACGGCAAAGAGGTGGTGGTCAAAGTAGTGCGTCCCAGCATCGAGAAGGTCATCCAACGCGACATCGGTTTGCTCTATATCGTCGCTGACCTCGCCGAACGCTACTGGAAAGAGGCGCGGCGCCTGCGTCCGCGCGATGTGGTGGCCGAATATGAAAAGACCATTCTCGGCGAACTCGATCTGATGCGCGAGGCCGCCAACGCCTCGCAACTGCGCCGCAACTTTATCGATTCGGATTTGCTATACGTGCCGGAGATCTACTGGCCACAGACGCGCCGCAACGTAATGGTGATGGAGCGCATCTTCGGTACACCGATCAGTGATGTTCCATCCTTGTTGCAGCAGGGCATTGACCTCAAAAAACTGGCAGAGAAGGGCGTGGAGATCTTCTTCACCCAGGTGTTCCGCGACAACTTCTTTCATGCCGACATGCACCCCGGCAACATTTTCGTTTCTCCTCAGGGCCGTTACATCGCCGTGGACTTCGGCATCATGGGTACGCTCAGCCCCGAGGATCAGCGTTATCTCGCCGAGAATCTGCTGGCCTTCTTCAATCGCGACTACCGGCGCGTCGCCGAACTGCATGTAGAGTCCGAATGGGTGCCCGCAGGCACTCGTGTTGACGAATTTGAGTCCGCCATTCGCAGCGTCTGTGAGCCGATCTTCGAGCGTCCACTCAAGGACATCTCCTTCGGCTATCTGCTGCTGCGCCTGTTTCAGACTGCGCGCCGTTTCAACATGGAAGTGCAACCTCAATTGGTGTTGCTGCAAAAGACCTTGTTGAATATCGAAGGGCTGGGGCGCGAGCTGTACCCTGATCTCGATCTGTGGACCACAGCCAAACCCTTTCTGGAACGTTGGATGCGCGAACAGTTTGGGGTGCGCGCACTTTATAAAAACCTGCGCGCCCAGATCCCTGGATGGGCCTCAAGTCTGCCGCAATTGCCCGCCCTGGTGCATGACGTATTACAACAAGCGCGTGACGGCAAGCTGCGTGTGGAATGGCAATCCGAAGAACTGCAAAAGATTCACCGTGAGGTCAAACGCGCCAACCAGCGCACCTTTGCCGCCATCGTCGGCGCCGCCTTGATTATCAGCGCCGCCGTCATCAAGGGACTGGATGGCAATGCCCCCGCGATGATTGGCGGTGCGCCGCTGCTTACGTGGTTGCTCGGTGGCATGGGCATTATTATTCTCTTTCTGGCATGGCCTGATGATTAATTGGACTGCTGATTACCGCAACACCACAAAGGCAATGTGAATAATATTCCCTCCAGCCAATGCTTGGCTCCTTAACGTTGCAATGAACCATACATGCCTACGACGCATACTCACCTACCATGACGCATGTCAAGTTGAAGGATGCTGATTAGATTGCCTGAACTTTAAGGAGAGGAATAGATGGGGAAAGATGTTGAAATACTCGAAAAAACGGTGTGCTACGCCGGATTTTTTCGCATGGAGCGTTACCGGTTGCGCCATCAATTGTTTAATGGTGGCTGGAGTCCGGTGTTGTCGAGGGAGCTGTTCGAGCGTGGTGATGCCGCTGCTGTGTTGCTGTACGATCCTGATCTGGATCATGTAGTGTTGATCGAGCAGTTTCGGGTCGGAGCGCTGACAGCGCCGGATGGACCATGGTTGTTGGAGATTGTGGCTGGGGTTATTGACCATGGCGAGACGGCGGAACAGGTGGTGCAGCGCGAGGCGCTGGAAGAGGCGAACTGTTTGATTCAGGCGTTGATCCCGGTTTGTGAATATTGGGTGAGTCCCGGTGGGACATCGGAGCGCATCAGTTTGTTTTGCGGTAAAGTGGACGCATCTTGCGCCAACGGTATCCATGGTTTGGCTGCGGAGGGGGAGGACATCCGGGTATTCACCATGCCGTTTGTGGATGCCATGCGCGATATTCAAACAGGGAAAATAAATTCCGCAAGTGCGATCATCGCCCTGCAATGGCTGGCACTCAATCGCGATGATCTGCGCAGCCGCTGGGGGGTGTCCGGCCGCTCTGCGCGCTGATCCGGGAGTGTTGTCTCCAGCCCATCAGCCGGGCAGCAGCGCTACCCGGCCTATATCCATGTGAGTGGTGTCCTTAACGCGTTTGGGTATTGGGCGGTGGCAAAACTTTAAAACCAGGGGCATTGTCCTGCCCCATCACCATTATCATCGTATAGATCATCGCGGGTACGGGCGTTGCTTTGCGGTTATTGATGACCACCAGCGGTGTGCCTTCCAGTTTGTGTTGCACTGCGTAGTCCAGGTCTTCTTTCAAAGTGGCAGCGGTTTGCGGTGATTTGACGCAGGCTTCGAGTTTTTTGCGCTGATCGGGGTTGGATGCGGCAATTTCCCATATCCGGTTACGGTTAAGCCGGGTTTGTTCCTTGAATAATGTGGAACGTACCCGGCTGAAATCGGTTGATCCCGCCAGGCAGATTTGTATTTTGGCCGCCAGGCAACTGACCCCGCTGCCATCGGAGCGCTGGATGTAGGGGTTGCATTCCGCATCCAGAGGGAAGTGGCGAGCTTCTTCACTCCAGGAGCCAGGAGGCGCTTCCTGGCGGATTTCCGTGAGAGCCTCTTCCAGGTGTTTGCAGTGGGGGCAGCGGATATCGGTCCATTCTATAAGGTGGACGGGAGCATCGGCATTACCGAAAGTTAGGCGTTTCGGATCGGCTGCCTTGGCGATGCGCGGCGAATTCCGGTAGATCAACATGGAGTCGCTGACGGCTTGTTGGACGGGGGGAGGGAGGGACTTCAGGAATTCCGCAAGTGGATCCTTGGTTGTGGAGGTGTTGCCAGTCTTTGTAGCGGGTTCGGCGGCCATGAGGGATGGGCAAGGTGCAAGGATGGCCGCGAACAAAAGCGCCATAAGCATTGCCTTCACTGAGCCAAGAGCTGATGAGATTGATCCGGAGTGGATTGAAGAGGGTTGCATAGCGATATCCTTTGTTCGGTGGCGGCTTTTTTCACTGTAGCAAATTTCTTGCCGCGAGAACAATATCGCAATCGATCATTTTCAGATATCACCTCACCCATGGTGCAAACAAGAGGATGATCTGGGAATGGCAGTTGGCCGTTTCTGGCTGGTCGGGGTTTTCGTGCAGCTATGGCCGTAACGAATTTTCTGTTTCCCGCTTGGTTGCTTTCTCTTTACTCTTTAGATTAAGAACGGTAATCGCGCCTGCGAGACTGCCTATCGCGAATGACACCACAATTGCTTCTGCGAGTAACTCTGTCATGGCCGTTTTCCTCGAAAAAAGACTTTTTTGTGCGGTTTGTGATGGATTATTTCAACAAACCCTTCAAACCCTATGTGGGACCGCTCATGCGGAATTTTTAGTGGGCAAGGGAAATATTTTGTAGATATTGAGATGATTCGCGGAGGCAGAATTTCTAGATTTAAGCGGGTTGTTATAAATTATTTCTCCATGATGGACGCTATAATATATACAAACAAAGAGGCTGGCTTGCGACAGGGAAAGGGGGGTGTCCTCAATAGGGTGACTGATGATCTATGAAATATAGTATGGTTATGCACATGAGTTGCTACGAGGCTAATTTCGAGCGCCTGACGTGGCTTATTCCTGGCCTCCAAAGCATGGAAGGCTTGGCCCTGTCCGAGGGGAGGGATTTGATGGACCTGCAATTGGAAGTTGTGGAGCGTTGCAGGTACACGCTGACCGTAGCGTTGACGCACTATTTTCGTTCGGACGGAGCTCTAGTATCTGATCCATATATGAAAATTCGTATTTACCTTGATGCGAGGGTGGCGGAGGTGCTCAGTTACCAGAATCACCGGTTCCAGTTCCTTCATCCTTCGCCAATCTTGAGTGAGTTGAATTTGTGCGAGAAACGGCAAATCAATAAATTCCTTGGCGAATGGCTGGATTACTGTATCTCCCAGGGACACAGCTTTCACTCGGAAGTGCGATGCACCAGGGCGTGACCCAAACCCCATCTGTTTTTTACCCGCCTGCGTCTTCAATTCATTTCTGGTAACCGCTCCAGTCACCGTTTTTAGGGTAAAATGGAGGACTTTGTTCGCCGGTTTTTCAGGTTGGATCTGGTTGCACACCTGAAGAAGAGAGTGCTGTACTTGTTTGTATAATGGGGTTGAGGGTATCCATGGATAGTGTACTGCTGCTAAAGGCGTTGATCCTTGGCATTATTGAAGGCTTGACCGAGTTTCTTCCGGTATCGTCAACAGGCCATCTAATTATTATGAATGACCTGCTCGATTTCACGGGGGAACGCGCCAAGACATTTGATATTTTTATCCAGCTCGGTGCGGTATTGGGTGTGGTGTGGTATTACCGGCACAAGGTGTTCAGTGTGCTGGGGGGGCTGAATAAGCCACCGGCGCAGCGCTTTGTTTTGAACCTGGCGATCGCATTTCTTCCGGCGGCGTGTGTGGGATTGTTATTTCATAAAGCCATTAAGGAATACTTGTTTAACCCGGTGAGTGTGGCTATGGCCCTGATTGTGGGTGGTGTCATTATTCTGCTGATTGAGCGTCGGCAGTTTCAGCCACGGGTGATGAGCGTCGATGATCTGCGTCCTATGGACGCGTTAAAGGTTGGTCTGGCGCAGATGTTGGCGCTCTTTCCGGGGGTGTCCCGCTCTGGATCAACTATAATGGGAGGGCTGCTGAGTGGCCTGTCGCGTACCGCTGCTACTGAGTTTTCATTTTTTCTTTCCATGCCTACCATGTTCGCGGCAACGCTCTATGAGTTATATAAAAGCCGGGAACTTTTGCATGCTGAGGATGGAGCAATTTTTGCCACGGGTTTCATCGCTGCTTTTCTGACGGCTCTGGTAGTGGTGAAGTTGTTTCTGGCTTATGTGGCGCGCCATGACTTCACGGTGTTTGCCTACTACCGCATTATTTTTGGTGCGATTGTTTTACTCTATTTTTGGTAAAGCCTTGTGATCGAAAAGATCATTACACTGCTTGCAGGTTTCATCATTGCCACCATTTCCCGCTTGGGTTATGGCGGTGTTGTACTGCTTATGGCAATCGAGAGTGCATGCATCCCTTTGCCCTCGGAAATCATCATGCCCTTTGCAGGCTATCTGGTATTTACAGGTGAAATGCAGTTATGGTTGGTGGCACTAGCGGGCGCGGTGGGTTGTGTGCTGGGTTCGCTGGTGGCATATTATGTTGGCGCATGGGGTGGACGGCCATTGGTGGAAAAATATGGCAAATATATTCTCGTGTCGCATCATGATCTGGCGCTGGCGGACCGCTGGTTTCAACGCTACGGTGATATCACTATCTTTGTAGGCCGCCTGCTGCCGGTGATTCGCACTTTTATCGCCTTTCCCGCCGGTATCAGCCGTATGGCAATGGGGCGTTTTGTTGTTTATACATTTGTAGGTTCCTATATCTGGTCCTGGGGATTGGCCTGGGTTGGCATGAAGCTCGGCCAAAACTGGAATACATTAGGTGTTTATTTCCATCGCTTCGATGCGATCATTGGCGTTATCCTGGTGATAGCTCTTGTCTGGTATGTGCGCCGCCACCTTAATCACCGCAAGCTTTGATTCTTTGTCTGTTTGTCATCCTGTAACTCCTTGATTCTCCGATCGTAAAAAGCGCGATAGTGTTTTGTGCGCGCAGGCTGCGTGCAGATGGCGCTTCTTTCCGTCCTTTCCTGACGAAACACTCCGTTAAAGTTTTGCAATTTCCTGCCGCTGATTAGCGGGGTAGGTTTTGCTTTGCTGCTTCGTTGCATTTCCGTTTGGGAAAAGGACACTCTATATATGTTATCTCTGATCAACCGCATTCCTGCGCTTAATCGTCTTTCTGTCCTGGCCAAGGTCAATGTGACCATCGCCATGATCTTTCTTCTGGTGGTAGGCTCGGTGACGCTTTATTCCGGCATTAGTGAAAAGGCGCGCATCCTGGATCTGGCCAAAAGTCACACCAAAGACATGACAACCTCTTACTTTGATGCCCTGAATACCCTGATGTTGACGGGCACAATGTCGCAACGCGATATCTTGCGCAAGAAAGTGTTAAGGCGGCAGGGCGTCATGGATGCGCGTGTTATTCGCGGCGAACCCGTTAATAATCAGTTTGGGCCGGGGCGTGCCGAGGAAAAGCCGGTTGATGAGCTGGATTTTAAGGCGCTGCGTGGTGAACAGATTGTTCAGGTGGATAGTCACAAGGAAGGGCGTGCGCTGACAGTGGTCACCCCCTTCCTGGCGACGGAAAATACCAATGATGTCAATTGCCTTGCCTGTCATAACGTGCCATCCGGCAGTGTGAATGGCGCGATACGAGTAACGTATTCACTGGCGGATATGGATGCTACGGTGGAGCGTGACTTGTGGATTGGTGCAGGCGCGAATCTGGTGTTAATGACGCTGGGATTGATACTGGCCAGTTTCTTGTTGCGCAGCTGGATTACCCGGCCCCTGGCGGGATTGATTGATGTTGTGACACGGCGGGCCAATGGCGATATCGGCGCTCGAGTTAGCGTCTCCAGCGCTGATGAAATAGGCCATCTGGGGCAGGCTTTCAATGCCATGGCTGACAAGATGGATATGGCAGATGCGCGCGAACGAGAAACCACCCAGGATCTGAGAAATAAAGTAAATATCCTTCTTGATGTGGTCAACAAGGCGGCAAAGGGTGATTTGACGGGGAAAATCACTTTTTCCGGTAACGACGCAATAGGCGAACTTGCAGCCGGATTACAGGGAATGATTGATAACCTTAGGTCATCAATCGAAGAAAAACGTGTGGCGATGGAGGATTTGAAGACTAAAGTGGATAGTATTTCCTCTGTGGTTTCTAAGGCCGCCGAAGGCGATTTGACAGGGAAAATTCAGGTACATGGTGAAGATGCCATTGGACACTTGGCTAGCGGTGTGCAACGTATGATGGATAACTTGAACGTTCTGGTAGCCCAGGTGCAGCGCTCAGGGATTCAGGTGACATCATCGAGTACGGAGATTGCGGCCACCGCCCGGCAGCAGGAGGCGACGATGACCGAGCAGGTCGCGACGGTGAATGAAATTGTGGCGACATCGACAGAGATTTCCGCGACCACGAAAGAGCTGACAAATACCATGGACGCAGTTTCCAGGGTGGCGGAAAGTACCGCCGAGTCTGCGGCTAACGGTCAGGATGCGCTGGTGAAGATGGAAGATACCATGCGCAAGATGGTCGAAGCATCGGCTTCCATTGCGGCCAAACTTGAAGTGCTCAGCGAAAAGGCCAGCAACATCAATACAGTGGTTACGACCATCTCCAAGGTGGCTGATCAGACAAATCTTCTTTCTCTGAATGCCGCCATTGAAGCGGAGAAAGCCGGTGAATATGGCCTTGGGTTCTCGGTTGTCGCAACAGAAATACGTCGCCTTGCCGATCAGACTGCGGTCGCCACATGGGATATCGAGCAAATGATCAAGGAGATGCAATCCGCGGTAAACGCGGGTGTGATGAGTGTCGATAAATTCTCCGATGAGGTTCGCCGCAGTGTTGAGGATGTGCGCCAGGTTGGTGGTCAATTAACGCATATTATTGATCAAGTGCAGGCGTTGACGCCGCGCTTTGAAATGGTCAATGACAGCATGCATCAGCAATCTCAGGGTGCCGACCAGATTAAGCAGGCGATTGTCCAATTGAGTGAATCTGCACAACAGACAGTGGAATCGTTACGTCAGTCGAATGTCGTCATAGATCGGCTAAATGACGCAGCTCATGGTTTACAAAATGGTGTTTCACGATTCAAGGTTCTGAGTGTCTCCTGAGTCTTTTGATAAACGGAACGGCTGAATATGATGCTGCTGCTTTTTGTGATTGGCAAGGATAGCTACGGGCTTGATGTGACTCAGGTCGTTGAGGTTATACCTTACGTTACGTTAAAGGAGATTCCACGTGCACCAGATTATGTGGCGGGTTTGCTCAACTACCGGGGAAGGAGCGTCCCAGTTGTTGATCTGACCGTATTGATGACAGGGAATATTTCACGTGCCTGGTTAAGTAGCCGGATTATTTTGGTGAATATTCAGGACGACAGAAAAAACCCCCATCTTCTCGCACTGTTGGCGGAAAGGATTGCAAGCACCATTAAGCTGCCGGAGTCAGCGTTTTCGCCGTCGGGGGTCGATACGAGCGACACGGGATTCCTTGGGGACGTTGCAGTTTATCAAGGGAATATTATTCAGCTCATTGATATAGAAAAATTATTGCCTGTACAGTTGCATAGGACGTTTTTCACCTCAGTGGACGAAACGGATAGCGCTGAAAATCATAGTGATGGATGCCTCAATGATAGCGGCGATTGAGGCCCTGCTTGAAAAGGCCATGGGCCTGGATAGCGCCTCCGTAGGCTCCGCTACTGTTATGAGAGCGGTGCGTAGGCGCATGGAGTCGTGCCAGGTGGAAAATGACGACGCATATCTTGCCTTGCTGCGGAGTTCCGCGAACGAATTACAGGAGCTGGTTGACGAGGTCACTGTTCCTGAAACATGGTTTTTTCGTGATCTTGAACCTTTTCGTTTACTTGCCGAGCATGTTTCTCAGGAATGGCTCCCCACGAATGATGGAAGGGTTCTGCGTGTCTTAAGTGTTCCCTGTTCAAGTGGTGAAGAGCCATATTCAATCGCAATGATATTGACTGACATCGGTCTGGAGCGAGGAAGCTTTCGCATTGATGCAGTGGATATTAGTACACGCATAGTGAGTCGGGCGAAGCGTGGTGTCTATGGGAGAAATTCATTTCGAGGAGATGAGGGTGATGCGTGTGACCGACATTTTAAAAAAGTTGACGATAGCTATGAGTTAAATGAAATTATTCGCAGCTCGGTCAATTTCAAGTGTGGTAATGTTCTTGACGATGAATTTCTGTTTGGTAGTGAGATGTACGATGTCATATTTTGCCGAAATCTCCTTATTTATTTTGACCGTCCAACCCAGAATAGAGCATTAAGAAAGTTGCACGGATTATTGACGTCAAGCGGATTGCTTTTTTTGGGTCATGCTGAAGGTGGTTGCGTTGATAATGCGTTATTCAAATATGTGCGCCGTAGCGGTGCATTTGCCTATATAAAAAATAATCAATCAACGGAATATGCTGCCGTCCCCCGAACCCCCCCCTTGCAAGTAAACGCGCGTGATATTTTAAATGGACGGATTCCATCATCTTCCCAGCGGATGCATCTCCCCAAACAAAAAAAAGTGGATATGTTTGAAAAAATCACGTCGATTGCGGTGCGGACTGAGGCTGACTTTATAGAGGAGGCAAAGCGGTATGCGGATCAGGGGGGGTTGGCATTGGCCGCCGCCCTGTGTGAGGATTGCCTAAGGAATTATTCCTGTTCGGCGCCTGCTTATTACCTTTTGGGCGTGATACGTGAGGCGGAAGGTAATTCTATTTTGGCGAATGAACTATTCCACAAGGCAGTTTACCTTGATCCAAGGCACTATCAGGCACTGATGCATCTTGCCATGCATGCCGAAAAACAAGGTGATATGAAGTCTGGGGAGGGTTATCGCTCCCGTGCCCAGAGAATCATTATGATGAATGATAAATGGATTCCAGGCTCTCATAAGAGTTAATAATAATTTATGGATAATAAAATCGATATCAATGATTGCTGGAACAAGATCGGTGTGTGGGGCCGTGAGGTTCCGCGATGCCCTGAGCTAGAAAGTGTTATTCATTGCGTTAACTGTAAGGTCTATTCCGAAGCAGGGCGAAAGTTGTTGGACCGCAATGCCTCTGTGGAATATATAAATGAGAGAACAGAGGAAGTTGCCAGGGAGTCGCGAAAAAAAAAGGAACGTAGCGCCTCGTCGGTGGTTGTCTTCAGAATAGGTGATGAGTGGCTTGGATTGCCGACCCATTTATTTAAAGAAGTGGTAGATTTCCGCAAGATACATAGTGTTCCACACCGTCGAGGAAAGGTCTTGCGTGGCTTGGTAAACATACGTGGTGAGCTTCAGTTGTGTGTTTCTCTTGGGCAATTGCTCGGCATTCGACGCGGGGATGTGCATGGCAATAATGTTGTCAATGGTGTCTATGAGCGGATGATGCTGATTGCAAAAGGTGATGCCCGTTATGTATTCCCGGTAGGTGAGGTGAGAGGTGTTCTGCGGTACACCCATCTGGAATTGTTAAGCCAGCCCGCTACAGCGATACATAATGCTACAAATTATTTGTGCGGCATGTTGCACTGGAAAGAAAAAGGCCAAGAGAGGCACATTGGTTGCCTGGATGAAAATCTACTGTTTCCCTCCCTTGAGCGGGGCATTTCATGATGGATCTTGGCAACTTTTCCATGATGGATCTGTTTCGTGTGGAGGCAGAACAACAGACGGCGGCGTTGATTGAAGGGTTGCTGTTTCTCGAAAAGACGCCTGTCGATCGGAATCACATTGAGCCATTAATGCGTGCGGCGCATTCCATCAAGGGGGCGGCTCGTCTTGTTGGTGTGCCGACGGTGGTCAGCATTTCACATCTGATGGAAGATGGCTTTGTGGCCGCGCAGCAGGGGAAAATTGTTTTAACCGCTGATCATGTCGATGTGCTTTTGAAAGCTGTTGATATGATCTCCCGTATTGCCGCGCTGAATGAAGCGGACGAGGTTTGGCTTGGCGAGCATCAGGGCGAGTTTGACGCTCTGCTTAATGCGCTGGATGGGGTGTTGAATTCGCCGCCTGCGGTGACGAGCGATAGCCATGAGATATTTTCTCCAGAAATAACATTTGTTGCCCACCCGGTTTCTGACGAAACTGCTGTGGTTGAAGGAGCCCATGGCGGTGGGCTGAGCGATTTTTCGATGTTGTCGTTGTTTCGCATGGAGGTTGAACAGCAGGCAGTAGTGTTGACGGAGGGGTTGTTGGCACTGGAGCAAGATCCCGCATCAGTAAAGCGTCTGGAACCACTAATGCGCTCGGCACATTCCGTTAAAGGTGCTGCGCGATTGGTAGGTGTGTCGGCGGCGGTGAAGGTCGCGCATCGCATGGAAGATGTTTTTGTAGCGGCTCAGGAAGGAAAGTTGATGCTAAATGCCGATCATGTTGATGCCCTCTTGAAGGGTGTAGACATGATCTCGCGTATTGCCACGCTGGATGGCCCGGCAGATGCGTGGGTTAGCCAGAATCAGGTGGAATACGATGCTCTGCTGGTGTCTTTAGATGCCATTCTTCAGGGTGAAAAATATCCCGTAAAGCTCGCGCAGGCGCCTATCGCTCAGCCTGCGGTGTCGCCGCCCCTTGTTCCTGTTCGAAAAGAACCGGAGGCTCCTGCAAAGGACAGGGCGCTACGTATCAGCTCTGAACAGTTGAATCGCTTGATGGGGTTGGCCGGCGAGTCAATGGTGGAGTCGCGTTGGGTGAGGCCTTATACGGAATCCATGTTAAGGCTAAAACGCGGCCAAGCCGAGCTGATTTCTTCGCTCGATGGTTTGCGGGATTTATTGGAAGCTGGGCGGCGTGATGATCAGGTGCAAGCGCAGTTGCGTGATGCACAGCGCAAGATTGCCAGTAGCCGTGAGTTTCTTGCGGAGCGTTTGGCTGAGTTGGAGGCATTCGATAATCGCTTGAATAATCTTTCCTGGCGTTTGCGCCGTGAGGTGATCGCCAGTCGCATGCGTCCCTTTGCAGACGGGATCCATGGTTTTTCACGCATGGTCCGTGATGTGGCGCGTTCACTGGGCAAGGACGTGCAGTTGGAGATCGCCGGGCAAGAAACCATGGTGGATAGAGAGATCCTGGAAAAAGTTGAAGCGCCTCTCAACCACTTGTTGCGCAATGCTGTTGATCATGGCGTTGAGATGCCCGATGAACGTATCAAGGCAGGTAAACCAGCCAAAGGTACTTTGTATCTGTCTGCCTATCATCAGTCGGGTATGTTGTCGATTGTACTGGATGATGATGGACGCGGCGTGGATCTTGATAAGCTCCGAAAAAAAGTGCTTGATCGTGGTTTGGTAAGCCCTGACATGGCGACTAACCTTAGCGAAGCGGAACTGCTCGAATTTTTGTTCTTGCCTGGATTTACAACAAGGGATGCTGTCAGTGAAATTTCCGGGCGTGGCGTGGGGCTGGATGTGGTGCATGACACTGTTCAGGAAATGCGTGGCACGGTAAGAGTTATTTCACATCCGGGCAAGGGTACGCGTTTTCATATGCAATTACCGTTGACCTTGTCGGTGATTCCGGCATTGCTGGTGGAGATTGCAGGCGAGCCGTATGCCTTTCCATTGGCCCGTATTGAGCGAATTTTTCGGCCTGAACAGAGTGAGATAGAGTCTATTGAGGGGCACCAATTCACAAGCATTGGTGGGCAACGCGTCGGTCTGGTATCAGCCGCTCAGATCCTGGGTGCAGAGGGCATTACGGAATCGCCGGATACTCTCTCCGTGGTGGTTTTGGCAGACCGTGATGAAAAATATGGCCTCGTGGTTGAGCGTTTTCTTGGTGAGCGTGATCTGGTGGTGCATGTGTTGCCGCCGCGTCTGGGTAAGGTGGCGGACATCAGCGCCGCCGCACTGATGGAAGATGGCTCGCCGGTACTCATTATTGATGTGGATGACATGCTGCATTCGATTAAAGTGGTGGCAAAAGAGGGGCGATTGATCCGCATCGGGGATGATGCGGGTGGCGTACCAAATCAGGTGCATGGCAAGCGCATTCTTGTAGTGGATGATTCCATCACGGTGCGTGAAGTGGAGCGCAATCTGCTGGAGTCGATTGGTTATGAGGTTGATGTTGCGGTGGATGGCGTGGATGGCTGGAGCACCGTGCGTGCTGGAGAATATAGTTTGGTGATTACCGATGTGGATATGCCGCGTATGGATGGCATCGAATTGGTGCGCATGATCAAGCAGGATGCAAATTTACGGCACACGCCAGTGATGATTGTGTCTTATAAAGACCGGGAGGAAGATCGCCGCCGCGGCTTGAATGCCGGCGCAGATTATTATTTGACAAAAGGCAGTTTTCACGACGACACCTTGCGGCAAGCGGTGCATGATTTGATTGGGGAGCCTGTACGATGAGAATTGCAATTGTTAATGACATGATCCTGGCTGTGGAAAGCTTGCGCCGCGGCGTGCTGGCGACTGGCGCACACCAGATAGCCTGGGTGGCATACGATGGTGCCGAGGCAGTGCAACGATGTGCTGTAGACAAGCCGGACCTGATTCTCATGGATTTGATGATGCCGGTGATGGACGGCGTGGAGGCAACACGGCGCATCATGGCGGCGACACCCTGCCCTATTCTGATCGTAACAGGCTCAGTGGATAGTCAGTCACCCCGTGTTTTTGAGGCGATGGGCGCGGGAGCCTTGGATGCAGTGAATACGCCAGTGCTCAGCATGCAGGGTGTCGTGTATGGCTGTGATACCTGCGAGACCTTCCAGTCAAAGATAATGACGATTGAAAAACTAACCCGTCGTGTTGTAGGTGCGCGTTGTATTCCATTTGAGCAGCAGGTGAATCCCGTGATTGGCGGCGGAGAGCGTTTACTGGTGATTGGATCAAGCACCGGTGGCCCACAGGCATTGGCCAATATCCTGTCACATCTGCCGGCGGATTATCCCGTGCCTATCATTATTGTCCAGCACGTCGATGCCCAGTTTGTCGAAGAGTTGAGCCGATGGCTGGATAAACAAACGCCGCTGCATGTGCGTTTGGCACGCGAGGGTGATCACCCGGTTGTAGGTACGGTATTGATAGCAGGTACTAACGACCATCTGGTGATGTATCCAAACCAGTCGCTTGGATACACTCCTCTGCCACGCGATCTAGTATATCGTCCCTCGGCAGATGTGTTCTTTTGCAGTGTCGCGGAAAACTGGCGCGGGGTAACGGTAGGTGTTTTGCTGACCGGCATGGGCAGGGATGGTGCGCAGGGGTTGCTGAAATTACGGAATAAAGGTTCTCATACCATTGCTCAGGATCAGGCCAGTTGTGCCGTATACGGTATGCCCAAGGCGGCGGCCGATCTGAATGCGGCAGTGGAGGTGATGTCTATCGAGCTTATCGCGCCTGCGCTTATTAAGCGTTTTCCAACATCTGCCGATACAAGGAAGAGAGGTGTATCGTCATTATGAATGAGACACATTACAAAGCAGTGGATAACATATCGACCGAATCAGCAGTGTTTGCTCGGGTATTGTTGATTGATGATCAAGCTATTGTGGGTGAGGCGCTACGGCGCATGGTGGAAAGCGAGCCGGATATCGCGTGGCATTATTGTGCGGATCCGACAAGGGCGATGAGCGCAGCCATTGAATTTCAGCCTACCGTCATCCTGCAGGATCTGGTAATGCCGGAAATTGATGGGCTGGTGCTGCTGCGGTTTTTTCGCGCCAATCCGGTAACCAAGACTACACCGATCATTGTCTTGTCGAGCAAAGAGGACCCCAAGACCAAGAGCGAGGCGTTCAAATTGGGGGCGACCGATTATTTGGTCAAATTTCCTGATCAGATTGAAGTGATAGCCAGGATTCGCGCACACACTCGCACCTATCTTGCCCAGCAGCAGCGCGACGAAGCTTACCGTGCGTTACGCAGTATGCAAATTGAGCTGGAAATGAAAAATGCCGAATTGCAGCGTCTCTCCAGCCTGGATGGCCTAACAGGCATCGGTAACCGGCGCCGTTTCGACGAATATCTTGAGCAGGAATGGCTGCGTGCCGCACGGGATGGCAATATCCTGTCTCTGATATTGATTGATATCGATCACTTCAAGGCCTACAACGATAATTACGGTCACCAGGGCGGTGACGAGTGTCTGCGCAAAGTGGCGCAGACACTTGATGCAACGCTAAAACGCGCCGGTGATGTGGTGGCGCGTTATGGGGGGGAGGAGTTTGCGGTAGTGCTACCCGATACCGATGCCGGTGGTGCGGCTTTGATTGCCGAGAAACTGCGTGCCAGCGTGGATGCGTTGGGCTTTGCTCATGCGCATTCCAAAACGACGGATCACGTTACCATCAGTTTGGGGGTGGCGGGCATCGTACCCAGAGATGGCGGAAACCCCGCAGACTTGGTGAAAATAGCTGACGAGGCACTTTATGAGGCGAAAGAGTCGGGCCGCAACAGATTCCGCATCGCCGCAGCCCCGGTTCCTGGCCCGGTGGAGCAGGCGTCGGCCAGTCAAGTGGCATAGTCCGGCTGTGTCATAAAGTGCTGAAGGGCGCATGGTTTTGCCTTGCGCTACATCCCCTGATCACTTTGTGACACAGTAGGAATAGCGGCCTGTCGGGATTAGATCGAACGCTTCTTCCAATGCACCCCCGTTTTTCGATGCGCTGCACCGTAGCCAGTAATTCGGGGGCGGTCACGTCGGCAATTGGTCGCCCGCTAATCCACGGGAAAATACCGCGCTCCAAACGCCGAATAATGCGGTTGCCGTGATGCTCTACCCAATTGGGGGCATTTTTCGCGTACCATTCCCACACCACCACTTCAAAGCTGTTCGCCGCTCGATCCTGTTTTGCTGCTTTTTGTGCCTTGCGGTTCACCATTCCCGTAACTTGCGGGCAGCGTCGCGCCGCCCTCTGGTGAATTCATGGGGCAGACGCACCGCGTGGTGGCCATGTCCGATGGGCAATTTGAATACAACGGCAAACCCTACAACAGCCTCACGCGAATCGCTAACGAAATCTCCGGTTCACGCTGGTCAGGCCCGGCGTTCTTCGGGCTACGCGATTCGCTGAAGAAGGATCGCAAGGAGGGACGTGCATGAGTGCCGATCCCGCCAGGAAGCGCCAACGCTGCGCCGTCTATACCCGTAAATCGACCGAGGAGGGGCTGGATCAGGACTACAACTCCATTGACGCCCAGCGCGATGCGGGGCATGCCTATATCGCCAGCCAGCGCGCCTGCGAAGCGGATTCAATCGAAACGGCCACCCAGACAGCCGTTCGGCTGCGGACAATCAAGCGGTTTTTCCTCTGGTTTGGTCGCCGGAAAGACTGTTCAACCTCATATGCTTTCCGGTGCGTATTCAGTTCCGAATACGGAATCGAACCCTAGTCCGAAACCAAGATCAGCGCAGGTTATACCAGACGCCTCGGCCGCTACCATGCTGGTTCAGCGTGCCACGTTCGACCAGTGCGCGGAAATGCTGCAGTCCGAAACCAAGATCAGCGCAGGTTATACCAGACGCCTCGGCCGCTACCATGCTGGTTCAGCGTGCCACGTTCGACCAGTGCGCGGAAATGCTGCTTGAGCGTGTTGCGACTGGCCCCGGTCAGCTTGATGGCCTCACCGATGGTGACGCGGCCATGCTCGCGTGCGAATTCGATAATCTGTAGCGATAGCTTGGGCATGGATGCCAACACGAGTTTTTCACGTTCGACCTTTTTCTCCAGACGCTGCACCTGCTCGGCCAGGGAGCGCAGAAAGAACATCAGCCATGGTTGCCAATTCGGTGCATCGGTGCGGATCGTGCCCTGCGTCTGCCGCAAGGCCAGGTAGTATGCTTCCTTGCTCTGTTCGATCACGCTCTCCAATGAGCTATACGGCACATAGGCGTATCCCGCCTGCATGAGCAGCAGCGTCGTCAGTACGCGACTCAGCCGACCATTGCCGTCCTGGAATGGATGGATTTCCAGAAACACCACGATGCACAGTGCGATAACCAGTAACGGATGCAGGCGGGCCGCTTCTCGTTCCTCGTTCACCCAAGCCACCAGTTCCGTCATCAGGCGGGGCGTGTCGAAAGGCGGCGCCGTCTGGAACACGATGCCAATCTGCGCGCCGTTCTCGTCGAAAGCGGCGACGCTGTTCGAGTTCGTTTTGTAGTTGCCGCGATGCCAGGTGTCTTTTTCACTATAGCGCAGCAGGATCTGATGCAACTGCTTGATGTGGTTCTCGGTGAACGGGATGTCCTGCCAGGAGCTGAACACCAAATCCATCAGATCGGCGTAGCTGGCCACCTCCTGTTCGTCGCGAGTGGCGAAGGACTTGATCTCGAGGTTCGACAGCAGTTGCTCCACTTCCCGGTCGGACAGCTTGCTGCCCTCGATGCGGGTGGAGGAGCCGATGCTCTCGATGGTGGCCACCCACCGCAGGGCCAACAGCCGGTCAGGCGCGAGCGTGCCCAAGGCGCGCCAGGCGCCTTTGAACTCGTCGATCCCGGCGATCAGGCTCAGGATCTCCGGGGTTATCTGGAGCGTGTCAGATCGGAGCATAAACCAATAATACACCCATTTACACCCATTATCGAGACATGCTCATTGCCGCGCTTGTCCTTGGTGGTGGCCACTTGATCCAGCGGGCCGTAGCTCATGTCTACCGTGCGGCCCAGGGCGTCCTGTTCGCGGGTGACGTTGAACTGGTCGTTGTTGAAGGTGGGGGTGATGGAGACAGCACCGGTGTTGATGGCTTTGGCGGGGTTAAAGACCACGTTGCCGTCGACGTAGCCGCCGGCGTAAGCCAGGGTGGTGGTCAGCAGTATTCCCAATATAATGGCTAACCGGCAGCGGTTGAACATAACGAACTTGATGTTGGCAGTGGTCAGGCAAGTTTAGCTTTCTAATGTGACAGGAACGTTGTCATATGTGCATGTCAGGCTTCGCCCTTTCAGCTGGCGGAGGCGGTCATGGCGTTGATGTTTTTGTGGGGAGTAGTGGTTCGGATCAAAGCATGGTTTGCGGGGATGCTTCGGCGCAGGCACGGCGGCCGGAGGCGCAGAGAGGTAGCGCCTGTGTTTTGCCGGGCACAGCATAAGCCGGCTTGGGTGACCCGCGAGATCATCCGCTTAAAAGCCTTAATGCCCGCTGCCGGTCAAGGCGTGAAGCTCGCGCAGGATCATCACCGCTTGAGTAGCCAGCGGGACAATGTGCGCCGTGCCGGTCTTGGTGACGGTGTACCCGCCATTCCGCCGCCTCAAGGTCAATGTCTGCCCATTGCGCTGTGCGAAGCTCACCGGGCCGGACAAACACCAAGGGCGCAAGACGCAGCGCACACGCAACAGTGAAGGTGCCTTGATAGCCGTCGAGTGTTCGCAGTAATTCCGCCGCCTGCTTCGGTTCTGTGGTAGCCGCGAAGTGTTCGCCCTTCGCCGGGGGCAGTGCGCCGCGCAAGTCGCCGGATGGGTCGCGTATTGCCCGCCCGGTAGCCACGGCGTAGCGGAATACCTGCCCGCAGTTGCCCAGCGCCCGGTGTGCGGTTTCCAGTGCGCCACGGTCTTCAATGCGGCGCACCACGGCCAGCAATTGGGGTGCGGTCACGTCGGCAATTGGGGTGCCACCCATCCACGGGAAAATATCGCGCTCCAAGCGTCTGATAATGCGGTCGCCGTGATGCTCTACCCAATTGGGGGCGTGCTTCGCGTACCACTCCCGCGCCACCACTTCAAAGCTGTTCGCTGCCCGTTCCACTTTTGTCGCCTTCACGGCTTTGCGGTTTTCGCCGGGGTCTATGCCGTCGGCCAGTAACTTGCGGGCAGCGTCGCGCCGTCCTCTGGCATCCTTCAGGCTCACGTCGGGGTAAGTGCCCAGGGACAACAGCTTTTCCTTGTTGTCGAAGCGGTATTTCAGCCGCCACCACTTACCCCCGGCAGGGGTAACAAGCAGGGAATAAGCCGCGCCCGTCAAACAGCTTGGCAGGCTTCGCACCGGGCTTGGCATTGCGTATTGCGGTATCAGTTAGGGGCATTGGGGGTAACTCCTTTTTGAATTGTGGAGTTATCCCTAAGAGTTACCCCCACCTAAAGCCGGATGCTATTGGACAGTGTTACCCCGAAATGGACAGTAAGGCAATAAAAAACCCGCACTTAGGCGGGTTAGGTGGATGTTGCTGGATGTGTTTGGATGGGTAAATGGTGGAGCTGAGGCGACGCCACGCGGCCTATCACGGCTGCAATGGATTCCCTTGAGCACCAATCAAGGAAGATTGTAGGCTGATCCCGCCAAAAGCTGCAAATCCCATCTCGTGTAACGCGAGACTTGCGGACGCCGGTTCAATTCCCAAACACGGAATCGAACTCGACTCCCGAGGCGTAGCTACGTTCGTGTTGTTGCAGTCCAAGTTGTGGCGCATAATGTCATCAGTTTGATGATATGAACCGCCTAGCAATGGACAAACATAAAACCAATCACAGCCTTTCGGTCGTCCGTCTTGGATGAGGAGCCATCGGTGACTCAACCCCAGCGCGTCGAGAGCTTGAGCCACGCCCAGCGCGAGCGGTTGGCCTACATCGACTTCCGGCTCTACTTTTTCGGCGAAATCGGTCGGCCAGACCTGATCGACCGTTTCGGCGTGGCTCCGGCCGGGGCGACGCGCGACTTGGCGCTGTACCGGGAAGTTGCGCCGCAGAACATCACCTTTGACGGTAGCAACAAGGTCTACCGCATCGGGCAGGCGTTCTCCCCGCTGTTCGATCACGCATCGCAGCGCGTGCTGTCAGCGCTGGCTCTCGGCTTCGGCGATGGCGTGAACGGCGCAACGCAACCGCTGCTGCCGTGCGAATCTCCGACCGCCCTGAGCAACCCCAGGATGGATGTGTTGGCTCCGATCTGCCGGGCCATTTACGCCAAGCGGCCAGTCGCCATCCGCTACCACTCGATGAGCAGTGGTGAGTCCGAACGGGTCATCGTCCCGTTCGCACTTGTCGACACCGGCCTACGCTGGCACGTCCGTGCCTTTGATCGCAAGAGCGGCGAGTTCCGCGATTTCGTCGTCACGCGCATCGAAGCCCCGACCCTGCTCGACGAGGAGCCACAGACCAACGAACGGCCGGACAACGACATCCAGTGGACGCGCATCGTCGAGCTGGACTTCGTGCCGCATCCGCGCCTTGAGCGCCCCGAAATCATCAAGATGGACTACGGGATGCAGGATGGCGCGATCCGGATGCGCGTGCGCGCGGCGGTCGCGGGCTACATGCTGCTGCGCTGGAGCGTGGACTGCTCGCCTGACCATCGCCTCAAAGAGGAACAGTACCGCCTATGGCTCAGCGATCCGCTGGCGCTTTATGGCGTTGAGAACGCCAAGCTGGCTCCGGGCTACCAAGCCCCGAGCAGCCCCAAGAAACGATAGGGAAGAACAAACGCAATGGCCAAGACACTTGAAGCTCACGACAAGCTGATCCGGGAGATCTTCGAAGGCAGCTACCAGTTCGAGATTCCGGACTACCAGCGCCCCTACGCCTGGACAATCGAACAGGCCACGGAGCTGTTCGATGATCTGTACTCGGCGATGCAGGACGCGCGTATCTCGGGGGCCAGCAGCCAATACTTCCTGGGCAGCATCGTTCTGATCAAGAACGACCGGGACCCGAAGTCATCGGTGGTCGACGGCCAGCAACGCCTGTCTACGCTCACGATGCTGTTCGCCGTGTTGCGCACCGTGATGCCGGATGCGGCAGACGACATCACCGACTTCCTCTACAAAAAAGGCAAGGTCAGTCTTGGCGAGAAAAACGAGTATCGCCTGACCGCCCGCGAGGAAGATGCTGACTTCTTCCGCACCAATATCCAGGAACCGGGTGGCATCGCACAGTTAGTCGCCAGTACGGACAAGCTGAAAGACAGCCGTCTGCGTTACCGTGAAAACGCCACGCTGCTGCTCGAAAAGGCCAAGGCGCTTCCGCCTGCCGAACTGATTGCTCTGTGGAAATTCCTCGCCAACGACTGCTCGCTGGTTGTCATCTCCACGCCCGACCTCGAAGCCGCGTACCGCATCTTCTCCGTGCTCAACAACCGGGGGCTCGACCTCGCGCCTATCGACATCATCAAGGCGCAGGTGCTGGGCCTGATCCGCACCACGGCAGGCGACGTCAAGAGCCGCGCCTACGCCAAGGAATGGAGCCGGATCGAAAACTCGCTGGGCCGCGAAGCCTTCGGTGACCTGTTTGGTCACATCCGCAGCATCTACGCCAAGAAGAAGCAGAAGTACATCCTGGTCAAGGAGTTCCAGGAGCACGTCACCGAGTACAAGACCCCTATCGACCTCGTAGACAAGGTCATCAAACCCTACGCCGAGGTGTGGGACTTCGTGCGAGATGCCGACTTCGAGGCCACTGAACACGCCGAGACTATCAACGAACACCTGTCTTGGCTCAACCGCGTGGACTTCAAGGACTGGGTGCCACCAGCGCTGGTCTACTTCAAGCGCTTCCGGCAGCAACCAAAACTACTTGCAGAATTTTTCCAGTCGCTGGAACGCCTGACCTATTTCCTGCTGGTCACCAAGGTGGGCATCAACGAGCGCATCGAAACCTACGCCGCGCTTACCAAGGAAATCGAGCCGGAGACCTTCAAGGGGGATCTGGCCGCGCTCACCACGCTGGCACTGACAGACGCGCAAAAGCGCAAGTTCGTCGCGGCACTCGATGGCGACGTGTACGACGATCTGCCCAAGGCCCGGATGGCGCTGGTCTTACGCCTTGAGTCCTTGGTGCGCGCCCCCGGCGTACAGCTTCAAGATGCCGTGTCTCTAGAGCACGTTCTGCCGCAAACCCCGCCCGACGGTTCGGACTGGATCAAGTGGTTCCCGGATGAAGACGAGCGCGATGGCTGGACGCACCGTTTGGCCAATCTGGTTCCGCTAGATAGGAACAAGAACTCGTCTGCCAGCAACTACGACTTTGCCAAGAAGAAGGATGTGTACTTCAAGGGCAAGGGCACTGCGTCCCCCTTCATCCTGACGCAAGAGGTCCGGGCGGAAGCCACGTGGACGCCGGCAATGTTGGATGACCGGCAGAGGCGCCTCTTGGGTGTCCTTGAGAAGCACTGGGAACTATCCACCACCGAATCTAAGACTACCAATCAACACGCGGTCAATGTACCAACCACGCAGGGATAAGAACATGGCAACCAACGACACAAACAAGAACGGCGGCAACCTCGGCTTCGAGGCCGAGATGTTCAAGGCCGCCGACAAGCTGCGCGGCAATATGGAGCCGTCCGACTACAAACACGTCGCGCTCGGGCTAATTTTCTTGAAGTACATCTCGGATGCCTTCGAGGCGCGGCACAAGGCACTGCTGGCCGAAGACCCGCAGGCCGCCGAGGACAAAGACGAGTACCTCGCGGACAACGTGTTCTGGGTGCCCAAGGATGCACGCTGGTCGCACCTGCAGGCGAACGCCAAGCTGCCGACCATTGGCACGCTGATCGATGACGCGATGCGCGCCATCGAAAAGGACAACGAGTCGCTCAAGGGCGTGCTGCCCAAAGACTACGCCCGGCCTGCCCTCAACAAGGTGATGCTCGGCGAGCTGATCGACTTGATCTCTGGCATCGCGCTCAATGAAGAAGGCCACGCATCGCGCGACATCCTTGGCCGCGTCTACGAGTATTTTCTTGGCCAGTTCGCCGGGGCCGAGGGCAAGCGCGGTGGTGAGTTCTACACGCCGCGCTCAGTTGTGCGGGTGCTGGTGGAAATGCTGGAACCCTACCAAGGCCGCATCTATGACCCGTGCTGCGGCTCAGGCGGGATGTTTGTTCAGTCCGAAAAGTTTGTTCAGGAGCACGGCGGACGCATCGGCGACATCGCCATCTACGGCCAGGAATCGAACTACGTGACTTGGCGGCTGGCCAAGATGAACCTCGCGGTGCGCGGCATCGACTCTGACATCAGATGGAACAACGAGGGCAGCTTTCACAAGGACGAACTGCGCGACCTCAAGGCAGACTACATCCTCGCCAATCCACCGTTCAACATCTCCGACTGGGGTGGCGACCGTCTGCGGGAGGACGTGCGCTGGAAATTCGGCGCTCCACCGGTTGGCAACGCCAACTACGCGTGGTTGCAGCACATTTACCATCACCTCGCGCCCTACGGCACAGCGGGCGTAGTGCTGGCCAACGGATCGATGAGCTCCAACCAGTCCGGCGAGGGCGAGATCCGTAAGGCGATGATCGAAGCCGACGCAGTGGATTGCATGGTGGCCCTGCCCGGACAACTCTTTTACTCGACGCAGATCCCCGCCTGCCTGTGGTTCCTGGCTCGCAACAAGAACCCCGGCAAGGGTCTGCGCGACCGGCGTGGGCAAGTGCTGTTCATCGACGCCCGCAAGCTCGGCGTTTTGGTAGATCGCACCAGACGCGAACTGACGGACGAGGAAGTCCAAAAGATCGCCGATACCTACCACGCTTGGCGCGGGGAGGATGCTGCAGGCGAGTACGCCGACGTATCAGGATTCTGCAAATCCGCCTCGCTTGAAGACCTACGCAAGCATGACTACGTCCTTGCGCCGGGACGGTATGTCGGAACAGGCGGCGTCGAAAAGGATGACGAATCCTTCGAAGAACGGATGACACGACTTACGGCCGAACTCGGGGAACAGCTAGCCGATTCTGCTGTTCTCCAGACCACGATGCGAACGCAATTGAAACTCATTGGGTTCCCAATTCCGGAGAGTGACCAATGAAGCTTTCCGACCTGATTGATTTCAATCCAAAGCGCCCTCTTGAGAAGGGTGTCGTGGCTTCCTTTATCGAGATGGCAGATCTACCTGAGGGAGAAAGAGACGTTTCAGGAATCGGCAAGCGCGTTTTCAATGGTGGTGGTAGTAAATTCAGAAATGGGGACACCCTGTTCGCTCGAATTACCCCCTGCCTCGAAAACGGAAAAACCGCGAAGGTAAGCGGACTACCCGAAAACGCTGTTGGCCATGGATCGACTGAATTCATCGTCATGTCCGCGAAAGAACCAGACATCGATCAGGATTTTGTCTATTACGTGGCGCGGCACCCCGAGTTTCGAGCTTATGCCCAGACACGAATGGAAGGCACATCTGGGCGGCAGCGGGTTTCTTGGCAGGCCATCGCGGATTACGTCATTCCCGAGTTTTCAAGCTCTGAGCGAAAAGGCATTGGAAGCATTTTGTCTTCGATAGATGACCTTATCGCCACGAACCGTCGGACAAACGAAACAATGGAGAGGATGGCTCTGGCTCTTTTTAAAGCGTGGTTTGTGGACTTTGAGCCGGTGCGCGCCAAGGTGGAAGGTCGCTGGTTGCAAGGCGAATCGCTTCCCGGTATGCCAACTCACTTGTACGAATTCTTCCCCGACCAGCTCGTGGAAACTGAGTTTGGTGAGATTCCATTGGGATGGGGTTACGTCCCATTCGGCACATTACTCGACAGCACAATCGGTGGAGATTGGGGGAAAGATACCCCAGACGAAGACCACTCCAGAGCAGTATCCATCATCCGAGGAACCGATTTCCCCGCCGTCGCCTCAGGTGGTATCGGAAAAGTACCAACTCGGTTCACAACCGCAAAAAAACTCGCATCCCGTCAATTGCAGGCTGGCGATATCGTTGTGGAAATTTCCGGCGGCAGCCCTACACAGCCAACAGGTCGTTCTATATTTGTTTCCGAGGCGACCCTAAAACGATTTAGCAGTGCTCTTGTCTGCGCAAGTTTTTGTAGGCGCTTCCGCCCCAAGAGCGCAGAGCTAGGCCTGCTAGCTTTCATGCACCTGCAGAATCTTTATGCCTCGGGCGGAACTTGGGAGTATCAAAATCAAAGCACTGGTATTGCAAATTTTCAGACCACGCACTTCCTTGAATCTGAAATGGTTGCTATGCCACCAGAGAAATTACTTAGTGCTTTCACGGCGCAAGCTCAGTCATTGCTCGAAAACACGTCGAGAAATGAGAGCCTAGCGTTGGCACGGCTCCGCGACACCCTGCTGCCAAAGCTCATTTCAGGCGAGCTGCGCGTAGCGGATGCAGAGCGGCTTATTGGGGAGGTGGAGAAGGCATGATCGATCCGCTGCACTCCCTTGCTTTCTCCGTCCAGGCGAATCCTGGCGTCTATGCCGTATTGGTTGGCTCGGGCGTGTCGCGCTCCGCTCAGATTCCCACAGGTTGGGAAATCACTCTCGATTTCGTGCGCAAACTGGCCGAGGTAGCGGGCGAAACCTGCAGTACCGATCCTGCTCATTGGTATCGCGAGCGTTACGGCAAAGAGCCCGACTATTCTGATTTGCTGGATGCACTGGCCAAGACTCCAGCCGAGCGCCAGCAGTTGCTCCGTGCCTATCTGGAACCTTCCGAAGTGGAACGTGCCGATGGCCTCAAGGCACCCACCGCCGCGCACAGGGCCATTGCCAGCCTTGCCGCCAAGGGATACATCCGCATCATCATCACCACAAATTTCGACCGTCTGATGGAGACGGCCCTGGCGGATGTTGGTGTGGTGCCGACCGTTCTCAGTTCGCCGGATCAGGTGCACGGTGCGATGCCCTTGATCCACACCCGCTGCTGCGTATTCAAAGTGCATGGCGATTACCTGGACACCCGCATCCGCAACACGCCCGCCGAACTGGAGAACTACCCCAAGGAATTTGACGTTCTGTTGGATCGCATCCTCGACGAGTTTGGACTGATCGTCTGCGGCTGGTCGGCTGAATGGGATACCGCTTTGCGTGCCACTGTCGAGCGATCAGTGTCCCGCCGCTTCTCTCACTTCTGGGCCGTGCGCGGTGAGCCGGGGAACGCCGCCAAGCGACTGATTGAGCACCGACAAGGGCAGAAATTACCGATTGCAGATGCGGACAGCTTCTTTTCGGAGCTCGGACGTCTGGTTGAGGCGCTAGAACAGTTCTCGCGACCACATCCTCTCTCTACCGATGCCGCGGTTGCCAGCCTCAAGGGCTACCTCGCCGAACCCAAGCACCGCATCCGTCTAGCTGATCTGGTCGGCGGTGAGGTAGACCGGGTGCTCGACGCCACTGCGACCCCTGCATTCGCTCTGCAAGGCGGGCCAGCACCGGATACGAATACTTTTACAGCACGGGTGCGCGCGTATGAGGCTGCGTGCGAGACGCTGATAGCGATGGCCGCCGTGGGCGGCTACTGGGTGGAGGATTGGCATTGCGCCACGTGGCAGACAGCACTAACAAGGTTGGCTACACGGCGGGGAGAGGCTGGCTTCAACCTTTGGGTTGAATCGCAGCGCTATCCAGCCACCTTGCTGCTCTACACCCTGGGACTTGGTGCGGTCGAGGCTGGCGAACGGGGATTGCTGTTCATGGGGAAACTATTCGGCACCACAGTCCACCGGGAACATAAGGAGGATAAGACCGCTGTCGAACTCTTGCCCGCGTTTAGCCTGTTCGAGCGGGGCAATGAGCCTGCGAAGCTTCTCGAGGGAATGGATCGTCGGCATGCGCCGCTCAATGACTGGCTCCATGCGCTGCTGCAACCTCGATTCCGAAGCCTGATCCCATCAGAGGCCAGATTCTCGTATGGCTTCGACCGGTTGGAAGTTCTGATGGCACTGAGCTTTGCGCATCACGCCAAACGAGCTGAAGGATGGCCATATTGGGTACCGCCAGGGTGCTATGGCTATCGGAGGGATAGCCTGGAACGCATCCTCAAGGAGATGCAGTCCTCAATCGAAAATCTCGGAGATAACTCGCCCTACGTCAGAAGCGGCCTCTTTGGCCATTCGGCCGAGCAGTGCATCACGGGGATCAATGCATTTGCAGCCTGGGTGCGGGAGCTGCGATGGTTCTGAAAACCGCTAGAGGCAACGTATGACCCTCGACTGGTGCCCAGGCATCCGTGAGGCCTGCGGGCATTGGCGTGACGCGCCGATGTTGCAGCAAACCTTCGAGGCGATGGAGCGCAATCTGGAGCAGAACAACGATGCGTGCATCGACTGCGCCAAGACCGTCGTCGAGGTGGTCTGTCGCGTTGTGGTGGAGAGTTTCCACACCCAGCAAGCCCCGCTCAAGCCCACGCAGGAAACGCCCTCGCTGTCTGACTGGCTGACGGCAGCCATTCGCGCGCTCAAACTGGGCGATGTCCGTGATGACCGGTTCAAGAAGCTGGTGTCCAGCCACCACAAGTTGGCCGACGCCCTGAACGATCTGCGCAACAAGGCGGGCCCCGCCAGCCACGGCAAAGACCCGTATCTGGCGCGGTTGGCAGAGCACCACCGCCGCAGCGCGGTTCTGGCCGCAGACGCCATCGTGGCATTTCTGCATCAGGCCTATCTGGATGCGCTGCTCGACCCGATCAGTTCCCGGGAACCTTGGGAGCGATTCGCGGAAGACAACGCGCTGATCGACGCGCACGTGGGGCTGGCGGTGGACGCCGAGGATGGCGACTCGCCGACCTTACGGTTCCTGCTGCCGGGCGGTGATGAGCTGCCCATCAATATCGAAGTCAGCCGTTTGCTTTACCAACTGGATCGAGACGCCTATGTGGAGGCGCTGAACGCTTCGCGCGGAGCACCTGCACCGTTGGTAGGTCAAAGCGGAGAACAAGGAGAAGAATGATGGCGTTTTTGTCGGAGGCCGCCGTTGAGCTGGCTCTACTGGAGCAATTGCGGGGGCTGGGATACAGCATCGAGCACGAGGAAAACATTGGCCCCGATGGCCACCGCCCCGAGCGCGAAAGTCATGACGAAGTGATATTGAAAAAGCGCTTCGAGAATGCCGTGGCGTTGCTCAACCCCGGACTGCCGCTAGAGGCACGTCAGGATGCAATTCGGAAGGTGATGCAGCATGAACTGCCGTCGCTACTCGAAGAGAACCGCCGTATTCACAGGCTGATCACAGAGGGTGTCGATGTCGAGTACTACGCCGACGATGGCACCCTGACTGCGGGTAAGGTTTCGCTGATCAACTTCGAGCAGCCTGATCAGAACGACTGGTTGGCTGTGAGCCAGTTCGTGGTGATTGCTGGGCAGCACAACCGGCGGCCCGACGTAGTCGTCTTCGTGAACGGCTTGCCACTTGGTGTGATCGAGTTGAAGGCACCGGGAAGCGGTAACGCAACATTGGTCGGGGCATTCAACCAGCTACAGACCTACAAGAAGCAGATTCCGGCCCTGTTCAACCTCAATGCGCTGCTGGTGACATCGGACGGGATCACCGCCCGAGTCGGCTCACTTACCGCCGACCTTGAGCGATTCATGCCGTGGCGCACGACTGACGGCAAGGACGTTGCACCGAGGGGAGCGCCCGAACTATCTACATTGATTGAGGGCGTTTTCCATCAGCGCCGTCTGCTCGACCTGCTTTGCTACTTCACGGTGTTTGGCGAGACAGGGTCAGGACTGGCAAAGATCATCGCTGGCTACCACCAGTTCCATGCAGTGCAGCACGCCGTCAACAGCACAGTGACGGCATCGGCCCCTGGCGGAAACCAGCGTGTAGGTGTGATCTGGCACACACAGGGTTCCGGTAAAAGCCTGCTGATGGCGTTCTATGCTGGGCAGTTGGTCAAGCACCCGGCTATGGCCAACCCAACACTGGTGGTGCTGACAGACCGGAACGATCTTGACGATCAACTGTTCGCGACCTTTTCGATGTGCCGCGATTTGATTCGCCAGACACCGGTACAGGCAGACAGCCGCGAGGACTTGCAGAAGCACTTGGCACGTGCATCCGGCGGTGTGATTTTCACCACCCTGCAGAAATTTGGCGAGACCAGCCAAGCGCTGACTGATCGCCGCAACGTGATCGTGATCGCGGATGAGGCCCACCGCAGCCAATACGGCTTCAGAGCCAAGGTGGACGCGAAGACCGGCGAAATTTCTTATGGCTTCGCCAAGCACATGCGCGACGCCCTGCCCAATGCATCGTTCATTGGCTTTACAGGCACGCCCATCGAAGCCGATGACGTGAACACCCCGGCCGTTTTCGGCAACTACATCGACGTGTATGACATCAGTCGTGCCGTCGAAGACGGTGCAACCGTGCCGATCTACTACGAGTCACGGCTGGCGCGCATTGAGTTGGACGAGGACGAGAAGCCCAAGATTGATGCTGAGGTAAACGAACTCACTGAGGACGACCCGGAAGTCGAGCAGGAGCGTTTCAAGAAAAAGTGGTCAACCGTTGAAGCCTTGGTGGGCAGCGACAAGCGACTGGCATTGGTGGCGAAGGACATGGTCACCCACTTTGAGGATCGCGTGGTGGCCCTGGATGGGAAGGCGATGGTGGTTTGTATGAGCCGTCGCATCTGCGTGAAGCTGTACGACGAAATCGTGAAGCTGCGCCCGGACTGGCATAGCGCTGATGACAACGCGGGCGCAGTCAAAATCGTGATGACGGGCGCGGCAAGTGATCCGCAGGAGTGGCAACAGCATATCGGCAACAAGGCCCGGCGTGATCTGCTGGCCAAGCGCGCCCGAGATCCAAAGGACCCTCTGAGGCTCGTGATCGTGCGGGATATGTGGTTGACCGGCTTTGACGCACCGTGCATGCACACGATGTACGTGGACAAGCCGATGCAAGGCCACGGTCTGATGCAGGCGATTGCCCGAGTGAATCGGGTGTTCCGCGACAAGCCTGCAGGGTTGATCGTGGACTACATCGGCATCGCGCAGAACCTCAAGTCAGCGCTGCAGCAATATTCTAAGAACGACCAGGAGAACACCGGCGTCGATGAAGCGCAAGCGGTCGCGGTGATGATGGAAAAGTACGAGGTGGTGCGGGACATGTACCACGGCTTCGACTACACGTCGGCAATGTCCGGGACACCGCAGCAGCGCTTGGCAATGATGGCCGGGGCCATCGAGTGGATTCTCGATCTACAGCAGAAATTGGCAGAGAAGGAAAAAACAGCGGAAGGTAAGAAGAACGCACATCGCCGCTATCAGGATGCGGTTTTGTCTCTGTCCAAGGCGTTCTCACTTGCGTCGGCATCGGACGAGGCCCGCGAGATCCGAGAGGAAGTCGGTTTCTTCCAGGCGATCCGAGCGGCGCTGGTCAAGACCAGCACGGGTTCTGGTGTAACCCAGCAAGAGCGCGAATTGGCAATCCAGCAAATCGTCAGCCGTGCGGTGGTCTCGACCGAGATTGTGGACATCCTTGCTGCCGCAGGCATTAAGAGCCCGGACATCTCCATCCTGTCCGATGAATTCCTGGCTGAAGTCCAGCAGATGGAGCGCAAGAACCTCGCACTGGAGGCCTTGCGCAAACTGATCAACGACGGCATTCGCTCACGTAGCAAGTCCAACGTCGTGCAGACCAAGGCCTTCTCAGAACGGCTTGAGGATGCGGTAGCGCGTTACCACGCCAATGCGATCACGACTGCTGAGGTGCTTCAGGAGCTGATCGAGCTTGCCAAAGACATCCGGGCCGCGCGACAGCGTGGCGAAGAGCAAGGCTTGTCCGAGGATGAAATCGCCTTCTACGACGCGCTGGCCGAGAACGAGAGCGCGATTCAGATGATGGGTGACGACAAATTGAAACTCATTGCCCACGAGTTGTTGGTGAGCTTGCGTGAAAACGTCTCGGTCGACTGGGCTCACCGCGATTCAGCTCGTGCGCGGATGCGGGTGCTGGTCAAACGCATTCTGCGCAAGTACGGCTATCCGCCTGACTTACAGGACGCGGCTGTACAGACCGTTTTGCAGCAGGCAGAGGCGTTGTCGTCAAGTTGGACTGTCTCACGCGGAGGGACTGCTTGAAATGACTGATCGAGAAATTCACCTTAGAAGATGCAGCTGGTCGCCACATTTTCCGGGAGCTATCCAGCATATGTCGCCAGCGGTGGAGAGCAACTAATGCAGCCGTTTTCAATCACCCTCTTCGCGACCACCGGCGATCCGGAAGGCATACGCCATCTCGACAAGTCGAACTGGTCAGGCTACGGCGTCGTCTTTAACAGGGAGCTCTTTCACTTGTTGAAGCAGGAACCGGGCTTCTCCCAGGCCGGTATCTACATCCTTGTGGGCAATGCCGCCGAAGAGACGATCTACATCGGCGAGGCTGATCCAGTCGGCGACCGCTTGAAGAATCACGTCTCGAACAAGGAGGGATGGGTTTGGGGCGTCTACTTCTTCGACCGCAACCACAAGATCGGCAAGACGGAAGTTCAGTACCTGGAGTCGGCATTGGTTGCTCTGGCCAAGAAACACGACAGGGCCATTCTTCTGAACAAGAATAACCCGACTGCTCCGACGATGGCCCCCGCAGCAAAGGCCACGGCCCAGGCATTCCTTGCTGACATGTTGTTGATCCTGCCGATGCTTGGAATCAACGCTTTCACGCCGACCAAGCAGGACGACCCGAGCGATCAGGTACAGCCCGTCGGTTCTGAGAACGACAAGTTCGACACCATCGTTGTCCCGGCACGTGAGGAAGGGTTCAAGCAACGCTTTCTGAATGAACACTGCTGGTTTGCCGTGCGTATAAATGCGAAGCACATCTCGAAACTGAAGTTCATCGCGGCCTATCAGGTCGCCCCCGTTGCCGCCATCACCCACATCGCCGAGATCGACGCCATCGTTCCGTACAACGATACGGGCAAGTACATGATCAAGTTCAAAGGGGCGGCAACGGCAATTGTTCCGATCCCGCGCCCGGAGAGTAGCGAGGTCAATATGCAGTCGTCGCGCTACGCGCTTCGAGACAAGTTGCTGGCTGCGAAGAACCTGGATCAAGTTTGGGTATGAGTCGTGTGTCAGGCCGACAGGATGCGCGCTTCGATCTCACGGCGCGCGACTAATCCTGGGAGTACCTTGCCGCCGCCATAGACCCAGCGGCGCAATTCCTGCCCTGCAGCGGGCCAGTCCCGCTGGTTGATCCTTCTCCGCAACGTCGACGTCTGCAGCCGCCCCGCGCCAAGGTTGAAGGTGAAGTCCACGATGGCCGAGAGTCGCCCCTCAGGCTCTGTGGCCAACACCGGGCAGTAGCGCAGCGTCGCGGCGAGCGCCGTTTGTAGGTCGTGTGCCAGATAGACCTCGGCTTCCGCTTCAGTGATGGGCGGGTGCTTCGGCTCGCACAGACGGCCGTAGCCAATCGTCCAATAGCCCGCCGGACAGATGTACGGATGTGCGCGTCCAGGATCGGCCTTCGGTACGCGGTGGAACCCTTCGAAGCGCTTGGCCAGCTCGATAGCCGTTTTTGGCACCCTGGTCACGAGCGCACCCGGTCGAACACGCGTCCCAGGAACCAGAAATTCAACACCCCGGCCCACAGCGCCTGATCGGCTTCCGTCCATGCGTGCAGGATGGCCGTGCCCCAGCCAGCGCCAGCGGTCACAGCGGCCGCGAACGCTGCCGTCTTGGCTGCGCAGTACAACGCCATGAACCAGTAGGTGATGACGGGCCGAACGCTGATCGACAACGCGTCTGCCCAGCGCACACCGGTCTTCTCCCCTTGGGTGCGAACCGCCTCGCGCAGCGCATCGACGGCACCGACGTTCCAGGCGGCCTCGGCACTCGCGCCGATTTCGGCCATCCGCTGCGCGCCGCGAATTTTCTCGAACTCCAGCGCCTTGTCCTGCATCGCCAGCTCGTGGCCGCGTTCGCCCTTGCGATCCAGCCACTTGAGGATTTCGGGCGCGAGACGGAAGGCCCCGCCGAGGAGACCACCGAGTAATGTCTCGATCATTGGGGGGCTCCCATCAGCTTGAGCTTGATGACTGCGCCTGCTACCAACGCCAGCAGAAAGCCGGTGGTGATCACCTTGACCACCGTTTGCCACGCGGTGTGCTTCGCCGTGTTGAAGGCTTCCAGCAGGCCCCGCAGCTCGCGGATGTCGCTGGCAGCGTCTTCGCCATCGAGGCCCACGTCAGCCAGCGCGTGGCGAGCGCCGCGTTCGGCGACGCGCTCCAGCAGTTCTTCGAATTCGTCCTTGGGCATGGTCACCATGCCCTCTGTCACAGTCGGTGCGTTCATTTGCGTGCTCCAGAAATGCGAAACCCGCCCGATGCGTGAGCATCAGGGCGGGTCTCAGGGTTGAATCAGTTCGGTTTCAGATCTCGATGATTTCCAGCGTCAGGCTGGGGGCGATACCTTCGATGGCGTCGTCGCGGACGAACACCTTCTGGCCAAGGGCCGCAGAGCCCCGCGCCTTGATTCGGCCACCACCGGGCAATGCGACAGTGACCACGCCAGAGCCGACGTCGATCACGGTGCCCGCCTGCAGCGGCGGGTCGGGAATCAGTTGGCGAAACTGCTCGTAGAGGTTATGCATAGGCCTGCACTCCCAGCGTCTGCCAGACCTCGGGCAACCCGGCTTCCACTTGGATCGCGCGGACGATGCCCAGCCGGGTGACGCTGCCGTCCTGGTACTCCACGAACGCACCGGGCTCGATAATCCCGGTCTCGGCGAGCACCGGCAGGCGCAGGCTGACCTCAAGCTGGTGACCCGTGTCGGCCAGCACGGCTACGCCACGCTGCCGCGCGGCGGCGGCCTCGGTGATCAGCGGGTCGACGACCATCGGTGCCAGCACTTCTCCGGCAGTCCCGGCTCGGGTCACCTGCCCGAGCACGCCTACGTCCTGCCCGGAAACGAACACGCGGTTGTACGCAGGCTTTTCCAACCAGCGCAGCGACTCGCGGGTGACAGCATCGACGGGCAACACGAAGTCGGGCGTGACCGTGCTCCATTCCCACGGGGCGACCGGGTAGCGATGACGCACACGAATGGTCTGCGCTGATGGGTGCGGGATCAGGTATCCACCGGCAGCGCCAGCAATGGCGGTCAATGCGTCGATCCACGATCCCTGTTGCGCGAACGCACCGGCGGGGACGTTCCAGTCCGTCAGGCCCCAATCGACCGTCCAGCCCAGCGGGATGCCGTTGACCGCGAGCACGTCGTCCATCAACTGCCGAGCAGTGCGACCCTCGGTATTCGAAAACGTCATCACCGGCGCGTAAGGCGCGGCCAGAACGGCGTTGCACCCCCGGCCGGAAATGCGAATGCTGGCGTCACCGAAGATGCGCTCGCGGCTGATGCTCTCGGCCAGCACGCGAAACGGGGTGCCGTTGACGCTGGCCATGAGTTCGACGGGCCCGGACGCGCTGCCCGCGACCAGCGCTTCGGCTTTCGCAGGCAGCACCGCATCGAAGCCCCACGCCCAGGACGATGCATCGAGCGACAGCGAGAGGTTGAACACCGGCACCGGCGCGCCATCGGACACGCGGTACAGGGTCACGTTGTTGATCACGAAATAGATCCTCCGAACAGGAATGACCACCGGCTCACCATCCGGAGGTGGTGGGGTGACGTGGCTTTCACAAAGGAACAGCAGATGCCCATCGGTCGCGGCCAGCGCGGCAAACAGCAGGTGCGGACTGGGCGTGTAGCAAGGCTGCGGAACGGGCGGCTCGGGCACCACCCACCGGCTGATGCCCGGTGGCGGCGGCACCGCCTCCTGATACCTGCCGCGCCAGCCCTTTAGTTGCGGCCGTGCGGTCTGAAAATCGCTCCCCTGGCCGCGTACCACCAACACAGCGCTTTGCCACCGGGACAACCTCCCCGCGCGCTTGGTGCGGTCACCGTCCTGATGCCGGAACCGCGTGGCATCCCGTATCGGGCCTGCGTTCTGGAACAGACCTTGTCGGGTCGCCGCAAAACGCGTGGCGTCCTGGTGCGCGAACCACGTCGAATCCTGCAGCCGGGTCGCATCCTGGTGGCGAGCGCCTCGTTGCTCGGGCGCTGCCGCCAGCACCGGCGGCAACCTGTGCTCGATGCCTTGAGGAACACCCAAGGTGCGTCGCCAGAACGTGTCCCAGCCTGCGGGTGTCGCGGCAGCGTCCTGCTGGCCCTGCGTGGCACCGTCCTCGATTTGTCTCGCCAATTGCCAAGGGTGAGCGGTATGGCCCACCGTCGGTCGCTGCGTGCGCGAGAAGTACCTGACCTCGCCGGAGAACACGACACCGGGAAGGCTTGCGCCCGCCACGTCCAAGGGCACGCTTGGGCGCAGCAGTAACGTGCTGACAGTCAAGGCAGGTAGCTCGGCCAGCAATTCGGCCCGCGCTGGCGGGATGAACTTGATCGCCACGACCGGCAACGGCAGGCTGGCCAGCACCACGACGTCGTCGCGCGGCGCGATGTAGTTGGCCCCGAACACCAAGTTGGCGTCGGTGGCAGCCGGTTGGTCAAACAGCAGATCGACCAGCGGAGGCCCGACCACCACGCTGGCGGTGGGCGCAGGCAACGCGGCCACCAGGGTCACCTCGTTGAGAACGGCAGGCACGACCTACCCCAGGATCGCAGACACCATCCGGGCATCGCCACCCAGATAGAGATTGGTGCTGGCCAGCTTCACGTCACCGCTGCCATCGGTGCCGCTGCAGTCCAGATCCAGGGCCGTGACCTCGTTGCCGTTGACCAGCCGCGCCCAAGTGGCGATGCCGGTCGCCGTGATCAGCCCGTCTTCTTGCTGCGTCAGCGTCAAGAGTCCACCTGCAATCGTGCCTGCGGGTTTGGTCAGCCTGATCTCGACCAGCATCGCGCTGGTCGGCGTCGTGGCCGGGTTGGCGGGTCGTATCCCGCCGTAGATGCGCAGACGCGCCGGATTGCTACCGGCATCCAGGAATGCCAGGGTGCCCGCCAGTCGCGCCTCGTTGTGTTCGACAGTGATGGCAACGGTCACGGCATCATCTCCGGATGAAGGTTGTCCGCGATCACGGCGCGGTACATCTGCTTGTGGTCGTAGCTGACCACGGTGTATCTCTGGGCCGGGTCGATCAGATCGAACCGGTACGCGCCCGTGGCATCGCTCCAGGTTTCTGCCACCAGGACGCGGGTGTTCTCGCTGACCAGTTGCACTCGCCGCACCAGGGGCTGGTCGGGCTGCCCCTTCTCCTTGACGGTTCCGGCGATCACGCCGTGGCCACTGAAGTGGATGTCCTTGCGGCCATTCGGAATCGCGTGGAAGTGCCAGTCGTAGCCACCACCCCGGTTCCACAGCTCAGAGTTGGGGCTGTTCAAGCGCATCAGGTCGCAGTCGGCGTTGACGGCGATGTTGGCGGCAGGATCAGGCAGCACCGAAGTCGATCCACCGGCCAGCGGCAGCAGGTCATCGGCGGCGTTCACGCCCACGGTTGCCGGAAACGCGGGCAGACCTGACGGCGTGTCACCCGCAATCGCGTGGACGCGCGCCGTGGCCCCATACAGGAACACGCCCGGGATCAGCTTGCCCCGGTAGGCAGCATCCCCGACCTGGAATATCAGCACCCCACCGGCCTTGAACTGGATCAGACGAGCCCACGGAACGCCGTTGGCGTCGAAGGCTCCGACGATGACCTCGCATCGCAGGGTCATCCGCTGGCCGACGTTGAAGGTCGGGGCCACGTCTATAACGCCCGCGACCGGCTTCGCTCCATCGTTGACGCCGCCCGTCACTGCCGCGCCGTCGCCGAAACCACTGTTCCAGCGTGTCACGCTCCAGGCACCGTCAATATGTGCGAACCGGTAGCCCTCGGAACCGTTGCCGGTGGTCATCCACAGGCCGATGTGCTTGCGGGCGCTCGGGTCGGTCAGAAACTCAACATCCGCCTCGAACCAGAAGTCGCCGTGGGCGGTTTCGTTGAAGCGCAGGATGGACTGGCTATTGGGGGCCGAGATATCGATGGACTGCTGCACGTTGTTGTGTGCCGCGGCCATTCCGCCGAGGACTGCGGTGTAGCCGGTCGCAGGAGCCGTGGCGAAAGACTCGCTCAGCGGGTAGCTCATGGCTTACCTCCACGGGCCAGTGATGTCGAACGCGATCTGTGCGCCTTCCGTCTCCGAGCTGTACTGCGTCCTGACCAGCAGGAAGCGCTTGCCAGCCTGACCGACCACGTTGTCCACGATGGTCTGATCGCTGTAGGGCCGGTCTTGGGGCATCCACAGCATCCCGGGCAGGATGCCGCGCATATGGCCGTCCTCCTGCCGCACGTAGGTGGGCAACAGCCACAAGCTGTAGTCGGCTCCATTCGGGAACGGCATCGGGCCCCGACCGCAAATCTGCTGGCCGTTGTTGGTGTTCAGCGACGTGAGTCCGAACCGGACGGGATTGCCGAGTTGGGTGTGATTGCGCAGCAGCACCTTCCCGGTGAAGTCCAGGGACGAAACCAGCCCGTAGCCGCTGAACTGCCCTGGATAGCTCCAGTAGTTGCTCATCCCCGAGTAGTTGTCGTCGGCGGCCAGCACCGTCGCATAGTTGTCACCGGGTTTGAAGCTGATCAGATCGCCGAAGCAATAGCTGTTGCGGCCATACCAGCCGTAGCCCGCTGCATTGGTGCAGAACAGGAAGAACAGACGGTCGTCACCGATCAACACCCAGTTGCGACCTCCGCCGCCGCTGTCGCCGTTGCTTTCGTACTGGGGGCCACGTGCGTGGAACCATTTGTACCAACCCCACTGGCTAGCGGTGACCTGTTTCCAGTTCTGCGTCGGGTTGTTCGGGTCATACGGAGCCTGTGCGCCAACGATGGTGTCGATGTCGGACAGGTCTTCCACGATCCCGACGTTGGCCCACTTCGCCCACCCCGTCGTGTAGTTGGGCGTCTTGAGGCTGTTGTCGATCAGCAGGATGTTCTGCGGCGACTGTGGGTTTTTGCTGCGATAGGCGGCCTTGCTCGTCCCCGCGAACAGCTTCTCCCACCCAAGTGGAGCCACTTTGGCGCTCAGGTTAGTGGTCGTCGTCGCGGGCGACACCGGCGCTCCGGTCACCGCATAGGTGAAGGCGGTCGTGGTCGTCGACAGCACACGGAATGAACCGTTGTACTCAGGCTGCTCGGCTCCAGCGATCTCGACCACCTGAAAAGGCCGATAGGCGTGGCCGGTGGAAATGGTGGCTGTGGCGATGCCATCGGCGAAGGTCAGCGTGTCGATGGCCTTCAACGCGAAGCCGTTGACGAGGCAGGCATCAAGCATCGTCACCAGATCGCCCCAATTGTTGGCGATCTGCGGTGCGCCGGTCATGCCGCTGTTGAAGTATTTGACGGTCAGGTCGGTCATTTCATGGGTTCCTGCAAAAAGTCGGGTTCAAAGGGTGTCCACCCACGCCGTCAAGGCGTGTCAACATCCCCGCGAATCAGCAACGTGAAGTTGTCGTCGGGCACGGATTCCGGCCCCTGCTGGACGGTGCGCACCACCCAGACCGGGAACTGCGCGCCGATGGTGTTGAAGCGCAGCACGTTGCCGGTGGCCCAGCCATTGCCCCAGCCGAGCGCGGGCAGATGGAAGTACGGCACGCCGGTCGCCGGGTTGTTGGGCGCGCAATCCGCACTGGTGTTGCCCGTGGCGATCACGCCGACGTTCTCGCCGATGACTTCGAACGAGGTGCTGTTGGTCAGGCGCACGATCCAACGCTCGGTCAGTGCCCCCCGGTTCGTGACGCGGATCGGGTACTGCGTGTTGTTGAAGGTCGCTGTTGCAGAACTGCCCGACAAGGCATCCGACCACGTACCGTTCCAGGTCGACTGGTCGAACACCAGATTCACGCGGGCAAACAGGTCTCCGGCCACCAGGGCGCTGGAGACGTGACTCCCCAGCGGATATTCGTGTGTCAGGGCGCGCGTGAAACTGATCTCGCCACTGATCTGCACATCCCGTACCACGGCCATGTCCTCGATGCGGTGCTCGATGGTCACGGGCTGGCTGTAGCCCGACACGTTGATGAAGGTGACGGTGCCCGCTTCCAGATCGGTGGAGTACCCGGTGTTGATCACCGCTCCGTCGTGGCCGACGACGCGCACGCGCGACAGGCGCACCCGAGCGCAGTTGATGGTCTGGCCGTTGCTGACCGAGGTCGTGATCTTGCCGGTGTGGCCCACCACGGCGAAGCCGCCCGGGCGAAAGATCGGCACCCGCCCATCGCTGGGCAGGCGCACCGGATCGATGCCAAGCAGATCAGCGTCCAGCGGCAGATAGCTGTAGGCCACCGCGCTGTAGCGCACGCTGGATGCAGCCACCGGCTCGGGCCGGAAGATCTTGCCGTCCGTGCCCACCCGGTCGGCGGCGTACCAAGGCTGGCTCTCGTTCCCAGCCGCCGTGACCATCGTTCCGAAGCGCACGCGCACCAGACCGGTTTCGTAGTCGACGCTGCCGCTGATGCCGGTTGCCTCGATCTTGCCGTCAATCCCGGCCGTCACGCTTTGCGTGCCACCAACCGCGCGGGCGTACTGGATCGACAGCGACCCCGGACGCAGCGGTGCTGCGCCGGTGCGGAACACAAACTCGCTGGAGATGTTCTCGCCGACCGTGGTCACGCAACTGGCGCGTTGAATCGCGTTGTTCGTGCCCGCCGTCCAGGACGTCAGCGCTACGTCCCCTGACAAGTAGTTGATCGTGCCGCGCGTGACCCAGCCGCTGGTCGTGAATTCGCGCAACGTGCCCTGGCCGTTGTCGCCCCACGGCTGCGCTCCACTGATGGATAGAAGCACCGTGCCCGTCACCACCTGGGCATTCACACCCGGCACCAACTTGAAGGCCGGGAGGAACTGGAAGGTCTCGGACTGGTTGCTGGTCGAGCCCGCGCTGTTGTAGCGCAGCTTGACGTAGCCGGACTCGTCGTTGGGGTACAGCGATGGCGCATCAACGTAGGAGATGCCACCGTAGTTCAACCGCCACCGACCCGTGCCGTTGATGGCGACTGCCGTGTAGACCGGGCGCGGGATACGGATCGAGACATCCGGATTGAATGTCACCTGACCGGTTGCGTAGTTGACGGTGCCAATAGAGATCCCGTTCAGCACTACGCCGCCGTTCCCGTCATCTCGGGCGATCTGGGTGGGGTCGCGCCAGATCGAAACGGCGATGCCCATCTCCTGCAATTGAGCGAAGGTGTACGCGCCGAGAACCGCCTCGTCGGTGAACGTGTTCCACTCGACTTCGAGCGAGCCCGGTTCGATGGCTCCGAGGGTCGCGGTGACTGGCAGCGTCCCCGCGCCATTGCGGGAGGGGTGAGCGAACGAGTCCTCCTGCTTCGGGCCTGCGACGTAGCTCACAGTGAGTTGCGTGCCCACCGCTGGCAGCACATTGGGCGCGAAGTCCACGCGGTTCTGCGCCACGCTCAGACTGCCCGTGGCGGCACCCGACAGCACGCCCGACGTGGCCGCCGTTGCCGTCTTGGTGCCGCCGTACTCCCAGGACACGGTGAGCGACCCGGGTTGCACCGCCGTCCCTGCAGGTGGGTTCAATGCCAGGCTCTGGGCGGCCTTCAGGGTGGTGGATGGCTGCTGCGTCTCCTGCGTCGGCACATTCCAGGTCAGCACGAGCGAACTGCCTACGTCGGGCAACGCACCCAGCGTGACCACGAAGGCTCCGGTATTCCTGTTGAAGGTGCCCGCGCCGTAGCTGGCGTCCAGGCCCTTGAGCGAGCCGTTGCCACTGTCGGAAAGCACATACCAGCGCCCTTGGGCCATGTAGCTGATGGACAGCGTTCCGGGCTGCGGCACCGGGTTGACCGTGCCCACGTAGGACTGGCTGCGCGACTCGGGCGTGACCGGGATCTCCGAGCTTTGCGGAGCACGCAGAATCTGCGCGGCGGGCGTGTAGGTGATGGCCTTCGCGTTCGACATCGTCCCCGAGTTCAGGGTCAGGATGCCGTTGGCGTAGTCGATGGTTCCGACCGTCCCGCTGGCGGTCTTGAGCAGGCCTGCGTCGTCAAATATCGTGATGCCGTCCGTGCCGATGGTCAGTGACCCCGGCAAGCAACCGCCCGGCAGATTGAATTTGATGCTGGTCGTCCAAGCGTGGCTGGCCGTGTAGCTCACCGCGACGGCCCCTGGTACTGGCAGTCCTGCTGCCGCATACGGCGGCACGAAGGAAATGGGCGTCTCGGTCTGCGCGCTCGGCACCAACTGCGTGTAGATCGAGGTGCCCTTAATCGTGAAGTCGCCGACGGCGGCGGCCTGCGTCAGCGGTACTACCCCGACGTAGGTTCCGGCGTCCGCCACGACCGTGTCGCGCGTCTTGGTGCTATTCGCGGCGCGAGTGAACGTGCGACTTGCGGGCGAGCCGGTGAAGTCGTAGCGCAGGGCGTCGCTGATGTCGACCGTGACGATGCTGGCCTTGTAGTCCTTGTCGCCGTCGTAAGTGAAGGTGCGCTCGACAACGGACACCGAGGTGGCGCGGATGTACTGCTCTTTCTGAGTGCCCAGCCCCTCGTTCTCGATCAAGACCAAGGTCTGGCCGACATTGGGAACGGTGTCGGTGGTGCGCTGGAAAAGCTGAATCACCCGCTGACCGGCGATGTGGTTCTCGAACAGGTAGCCAGCCCACTCCGGGCCCTTGTTGAGGTAGGCCTCGATGCGGACTTGCGCCTGCTCGCGGGTGTCGAAGGTCTTCTCGGTGCTGAACAGCGTGACGCTGACGCGCGCATCCTGCGGCGGCTCTGCCACGATCACGTTGGCACCGAAGTAGGTGTCGGTGTCGTCGGTCTGCACCGACACGAAGGACTTGCGCAGGTTGACCCGACCCCCGGCGCGATCCAGCTCGGAGATGTCAGGAAAGATGGCGTTCGAGACGCCATCGGCAATGGTGTTGCCCGTGGGCGCGCCACCGCCCTCGGGCACATCCGCCATCACGGCGGACTTCAGCAGTTTCACGTCGCCGGATTGGATCGGCATTTCAAATCTCCAGGAATCGAAGGGTCATGCGATAGAAGTCAGTAGCGGCACGGGCCGGGATGCCCAGCACGGGCTCAGCTTCGATGGCCGTTTCCGCGTGGCGGAATGCCACGGTGAACGAGCGGCCATCGGCGAAGGTCAGGCCGAATCGGCCGGTAGCGCTGCCGACTGGAAGCGCGGCCCAGGCCCGCAGTTGCTCGACCGTGGCCCGCGTCACCCAAGCCATGTCGGGTGCGCCCACCAGCGTGATGGGGCGACCGGCTTGCCGGGTGGCAGACTGGATCAGCAAGGCTCCGGTGATGAGGTAAGACGTGGTCGCCACAGCTGGCGACCACGCGTGCTCGTCGCTCCACAGCAAGTCATCGGGCAATGGCAAAGCCACCCCGGTTTCGAGGTTCGTCAGTTGCATAGGGAAACCTTCAGGCAGTGCGGGCGCGAGCAGCGTCCAGCAGTTGCAGCAGACGAGACTCGTCTCGTGCGTCGACGGTGGCGTTGACCTTCTGCTGTCCCGAGGACAGTTCCACGCGTACCGTGCGGCTGGGTCCAGCATCGGTGGCCAACACCGGACGGGCCAGCCGCGACCCGCTGGGTTGCACCAGCCCGCCCGTGGCAAAGCCCTGAACGCCCGCAAGCGCACGCCCGGCCAGGGCTTGCGCCGGGGCCGACAGGTTGTTGATCGCTTCGAAAAAGCCAGCCCCGTAGCGGGACACGGCATCCTTGTTCACGACGAACTCGCCCGGCGTGAGCATCGCCGGGACGGTATCGGACTTGGCCATGCCGCCGCGCCGGTAGAACTCGCCCTGGTTCTGCTCCATGTAGTCGATCAGCTCGCGATCCAGGTCTTTGCCCCAGAGCAGTGGTTGGGCCATCGCCTGCCGCCACGTCTGCTTGATGCGCTCCAGGTTCTGGCGCTCGTTGCCGGTGAGCGTTTTACGACTGATGAAGTCTTCCAGCGCGCGCCGATCCTGCTGGGCCTGCTTGCCGTAGCTCTCCATCGTCTTGCTGCGCATATCCAGACTGACCGAGGCACCGTAGTTCCACTGGAGCCAATTGGTGTACTCGTTCATCCCCTGCAGGCCGAGGTCGATCATCTTCATAGCCTCGACTGCCTCCCGGTTCTTTTTCGGGACTATCGGCTTGCCATCGGGATCGGTGCCTTGAGATCGACCGTTGCCAAAGCCCTGCACGCGACCACCGACAGCGAATCGGGCGACACCGTTGGCCAGCCGTGAGAGCGCACCGCCGCCGTACTTCTGCACCGCCGCCTTGCGAATCACGAAGGCCCCAGCTTCCAAGGTGCGCGGCACGGTGTCGTGGTGGCCAGAGCCGGGAACCGATCCACCGCTCATTCGGGGAAAGGCCGGGGCAACAGCGCCGCCGTCAGCGAAGCGGCGCACGCCAGCGCCCACCAAACCGCCAGTCGCGTTTGCCTCTACCTTGCGCACATAGATCGTGTGCGTGCTCGAGGTGTTGGCCCCGTTGAGACTCATGATTTCCGAGCGGGCTGCGTCGGCATTGGTGCTGACCTGATGCCGGGACTCGGTCTGGATGCGGTCTAGCGCCTTGATCATCCCTTCGACGTTGGTGATCGCGGCCTGCGCCTTCTCGGTCGCCACCTTCAGTTCGAACTGCGAGTTCTGGTCGGCGTAGGTCTTGAGCTTGTCCAGCGCCTCCTTGGCCTTGGACACGTCGGCATCGACCGGGAGTGTCTTGCCCTCTTTCAGCAGTTGCTCGTACTGCTGCAGCTTTTTCTCGGCCTCCTGCAAGTCGGCCTGAATTTTGAGCAGGTACTCTTTTTCTGCCAGGGCCTTGTCCAGATCGGCGATGGCTTTGTCGAAGCGGGTCGTATCGGCGTCCAGCGTGACCTTCAGACCGTCTTTCAACTTGTCCGTGATCTGGTCGATCTGGTTTTCGGTCTGCGTGAGGGTCTGCTGGATTTGGTCGCGCGCTGTCAATGCTGACTGTGCGGCCGTCTGGTGCGCCTTGGCTTCGGCATCCAGGGTCTTGTTGAGGATTTCCTCTGACTCGCGGATGCGCTGGATGGCCTGATTGACACCATCCTTGCCTTGCGCAATCTGGGTGTCCGCATCCTTGGTCTTCTGGGCCAGTTCGGCGCGCAACGCGTCTGCTTGGCGCATCAGGGCTTCGGCTTGCGCGTATTCCTGCTTGCGATAGGCATCGCGTGACTGCGATTCGAGCTGGGTGACCTGCGAAACCGCCTGTTCGGACTGCTTGCGGGCATCTTCGCCGCGCTTGGCCTCGCTGGTTTGCGAGCTGGCCACCTGCGAGGCCAGATCCATCGCTTTCTGGGCGAGTTGCCGAGCCTGCTCGAACTCGCCATTGGCCAGCGCCTCGCGCGCCTTCCCCTGGTACTCGGCGATCTGACGCTTGCGGTCTTCTGTCGCCTCGAAGTCGGTCATGCCCTGGCGACGGATGTCGCGGACACGTTCCTCCGTCGTCATTGAGAGCTGGCGCTTCTCCTCCTCGATGCGCTTGATCTCAGTCAGATGCCGGTTGGCCTCAGCGTTGAGCGCATCAATGTGCTGCCGGTACTCGGCCAGCGCCTGCGTCATCGTCTGGCGCTTGGTGGCCAGGATGTCGTTTTCGACCCGCTGGACGTTGGCGCGGCGCTCTTCTTCCGTCTGACCCTGGCGGCGGGCCGACTCGATCCGCGCCTTGGACTCATCGTCAATGAGCTTCAGCGTGTCTGTCGTGGACTGCCGCCGCAACGTGGTCTGCTGCGTGAGGGCTTCCGTCAGCAACTGCGTCGACTTGGTGATCAGCGCCGCTTCGGACTGCTTGGATGTCTCCAGCGCCGACTGTTCCTGATGGTAGCGCGCCTTGACCGCTTCGATCTGGCGCAGCAGGTTGGCCTCGACGATGGACGTCAGGCCCTTGTAGGCCTCGGCCATTTTGGCGGTGGCGTCGTTGACCGTCTGATTGGCCTTGCCGACGGCCTGCTCGACCTCACCGAGGCGGGATTTCAGCTTCTCCAGGGCACTGTGGACGGCCTCGACGCCGCGCCCGACCGCCTCCTGCGTGCCCTGACGCACGGCTTCGAGCCGCTTGGCGATTTCCTCCGCAGCCGTCGCGGCGGTATTCATCGCGCCCTTGGCAGCATCCGCCCCCTTGGTCGCGTCGGCGTACATCTGCGCGAAGATCTGGTTCATCTCCGCGAGACGGGCCTCGTGGCGCTGGGTCGCCTCGGCAATCGTGTCCGAGGTGAAGATGGCGGCGAATGCCTCCCAGCGGTAGCGCAACTGCTCGACCGCCTTGACCAGCATCTCGACCATGAAGATGCCCGCCTTGCGGACGATCTCGAACTTCTCCGACAGCCACGTGCCGATCTCCCAGCCGACCAGGAAGGCACCCAGCACGGCGAATGCCGTCTTGAGCAAGCCGACGCTGGCCACGGCGGCCGACACCGACAGGTTGGCCGTCGTCCACGCCGCAGCGGTGGCACTGGCGGCCGTGACGGCCGCCGCACCGGCGGTCTGCCACGCGGTGATGAGCGCCGGGATCAGGCGGTAGATCAGCACCGCGAGCCCAACTTCGGCGATCCGCTTGAGCCATTGCATCACCGTATCGAGGTTGCTGGCCAGGAAGGTCAGCGCCTCGGCCAGCTTCTTGGTCAGGCCCGTCGATTCATCGACCCGGTTGATCCACTGCCCGAAGGCATTGCGCAGGCGCTCGAAGGCCTGGCTCACGGTCTGCGGCAGTTGGGCGTACTCGCTGGCCAGCTTGTCCTTCTGGCTCATCAGCGCGTTGACCACCACATCAGCAGTCAGGCGGCCTTCCTCAGCCAGCTTACGCAACCGCCCGATGGGCACGTTCAAACCATCGGCCAGGGCCTGCGCCAGACGGGGGCTGTTTTCGACGACGGAGTTGAATTCCTCGCCCCGCAGCACACCGGAGGCGAGCGCCTGCCCGAATTGCAGCAGGGACGACTGCGCCTCAGAGGCCGATGCGCCCGACAGGCGCAGTGCCTGCGAAATGCTCTCGGTGATCGTGAGCGCGTCCTTCTGCTCGCCACCCAGCATCCGAACAGCCTGCTGGAGCTTGCCGTACAGCGTGGCCGTTTCCTGAATCGGCACACCGATGCGCTGGGCGATGTCGAACAGGGCCGATTGCGCGGTCGTGAATTCACGCTGTCCCGCCGTCGCCAACTTCAGGCGCGCGGACATCATGTTCCAGGCATCGGCGATCTGGACGATCTCCTGCACCTTTCCTGCCGCCCAGCTGATCGATAGGAAGGCCAGCAATTGCGTCTTGGCCGTCGCCACCTGATCGCCGAAGGCCGACATCCCGGCCTTGACCTCGGCCATTCCGGCGGCAGCCTTGGCTCCGGCGGTCTTGGCGGTGGTCGACAGCTCACCGAGACTGCGCTCGGCCGACGTGATGGCGCGTTTGAGCCCCTCGTCGGCCCCTTCGAGCGCGACGAGGATGGAAATTCGCTTGGCCATAAGTTTTTCTCAGCCCTTCAATCCACCGTGCTGATCTGCTTCTCGACCGCCGCCGCCAGACGCGGGATGCGACCAGCGACCAGCCTCTCGACGTCGATACGCTTCTTAAGCACGACCTTGGGCACCAGGACGGCAATCGGGATGTCCGCGCCGCGCTTGAGGCGCTTGATGCCCTCTGCCTTGCGGTAGCGGCGCTTGAAGCCCGCCAGTGGCCGGTCGTGCTCTTTGATGTTTTCGGCCATCAGGACGATGTTTCCCTTCGCGTTCTTGATGAAATAGGCATTGCCGCCGCGCATCAGCTCGGCCACCTGCGCCTTGAAGCGCTTGCGGCCCACCCGACCATTCAGTGGAATCAACATCCGCCCGGCAATCTGGCCGCCGGTCTCGTGCATCCCCGACCACGGAATGCGCGAGCCCACGTAGAGTGCAGGCAGTCGGCTCGGGTTTTTGTCCAGCACCTTGGCGGTAAAGCCCTTGAGAAAGGACTTCTTGACGACGGCCATCTGGCTTGCGACGTGACTGCGCACGTCCTGCTTGAGTTCGACCGCTTCGCTGGCAATCGCCCGCGACACCGCTTTCTTGACCTTGTTGCGGAACTCGCCGCCCCACCGGCGCAACTGCGCCTGGGCTGCGGCGCTATCGATCTGGACGGAAATGCGCATGGTCGTCAGGCACGGTCGGCGGCCTTGTCGGTGAGTCGGTCGAGGGTTTGGTCAAGGTGACGGGCGTCGCCGCGCGTGCCGATGGCAATCACTGACAGCAGCCGTGCATCGCGGGCCGCATCGGTGCGCGCCGTCGCTGCGACGAAGCCGAGCACCTGCGCCAACGTGTAGTCGAGGATGTCGGGCAAGCGGTGCCCGTGCTCGATCAGGTGCTGGACGGCATCGAACCAGCCGCCGCTTTCACGATGGGCGGCAGCTTCACTTGGCCGAACAGCCCGTCGAGCTTCGGGATCACCGTCCGGGTAAAAAAATCAGCGTTCACCTCGATCACCTTGGCCGCTAGCAGGATTGCCTCGTCGGCAGCCAGCTCATCGACCCACGCCCGAGGCTTGCCGACGGCAATGGCGATGGCCGACAGCAGGTCGTCGCCGCGCTCGCCGAACAACGCCAGCCAGTCGATGTTGGAGGCAGTGAGCTGCTGCATCACCGGCGAGATCGCTCGCAGAAAACCGGGCATCTGCCCGACCTTCAGCGGTTTGATGGCCAGCGGCTCACCGTCGATCACCAGTTCGACCGCCTGCGGAATCAGGGTGTCCAAGTCACTCATGGCTCACTCCGATCAGAGTTGCACGATGCGGCCGAACTGGCCCAACACCGCGTCGAAGGGCTTGGTGGTGTCGGCCAGCAACGAGCCTTCCAGCTCGAACTTGTTGTACTCGTCCGAGATGAAAGAGATTTCCTTCAGCGGATCGAAGGCCACGCGGTAGAGCTCGACCAGCACCTTGGCATTGCCCTGGGCCGTGTTGATGCCTTCGAGCCGCAGGAAACGCTCCGGCAGTGCCTGCGTGAAGATGCCGATCTCGGTGGCCACACCGTAGGCGTAACTGGCCTTGAACGGCGCAGTGAAGCCGGTGGTATCCAGAAACTGGAGGGCCCCGAAGTCGGGATCAGCCGTGTAGTTCGTGCCCAAGGCCAGGGTCGCGGGCGTGCCAGCCGAATCCGTCACGACCAAGGACGACACCTTCGGGTGGGCCAGGAAGTAGCGGTCGCCCGCAATCGGGGTGGCACCGCCCACAGGTTCGGCCGTGACCGTGCCCGGCGTGCCGACGACGTGGTTGCCGTAGAGGGCCAGCGCCAGGTTCTCCTTGGTGAATTCCTCGATGGTGAGGTTCACGGTGGCGGACTTCTGCTTGACCATCCGGTGATCCAGCGAGCGCTGGCCGGTTTGGCTTTCGTAGTGCTCCAGCACATCGGTCTTGAGGGAGAGCTTCAGCTCGGCGACGTTGCCGGGCGAGCGCACTTCGATGGGAAGGCCGTCGATGTCGCGCTTGCCGAGGAATACGCGGCCTTGAAAACTGGCATAGGTGCTCATTGCTTGGGTTCCTTGCGTTGGAGGGGTTTGGGTTCGGGAATGGGTTCAGCGGTTGGGGCGGTCGGCTCCGGGGTGGCGATACCGTGCGCGATCAGCCAGTCGGCGAAAGTCGCATCGATCTCGACCCGTTCACCGACGCCATACGCCTTGCCCGCGTGGGTGTGCGGGCGCGTCAAAACGAGGTGGGTCATAGGTGTCATCCAAGGGTTGAAAGGTCATTGGCCAGCGTCCGGTACGTGATGCGATAGCGCGCAGGGAGCGCCACGGCCACCGCATCGGCGTCCTCGACTTCCCACTCGCATTCCTGCTCCCGGATGCCGAGCGCCAAGCCACCGAGATTCCCGTCCGCCATCAAGGCGGCGTGGACGGCGGTAAGCAGGCGGTCGGCCTCGGTTTCGGGAGACGCGGGTGGAACGGCCCGAGCCAGAGCCACGACGCGAACGGTCAGTTCGCGTGTGACGCGGTCGTTGGCGCGCTCGGTGATGGACTCCGACTCGGGAAACACCGCGAGCGCCGGGCAAAGTTCGCGGCTGATGGCCACCGTGGGCGACCGGTGCAGCGTGGCCCCGAGCCCTTCGACTGCAGGACGGGCAGCCGCCATCACCGCCAGCAGAATCCGCTCGCGGATCGAGTTGTCAGCCATTGGCGAATCTCCCGTTCAGAGCCGGGTGAGCTTGGCGCGGATTTCGGAGCCGTCGCCCACAGCCCGGATGTCTCGCACCTGGAAGGTCGTTCCACCGATCTCGACCACCTCGCGCGCAGCGAGCCCCACGAGCGCGGTGGCCGGGTAGGTCATCACGTACTCGGTGCTCAGGGTCAGTCCGTCGAGTACGGTGTCGTCAGGGGCCGCGAAGCCGACCTGATGGGTCTGCAGCGCGGTGCCGTCTGTGGGTTGCCAGCGGCATTCCCGCAAGAATCCGACGTTGGCGGCGGCCTCGTAGATCGCATCAACGACATTCATCGCTGCAACCCCATCAACCTACCGTGAGCTTGACCAGCACGCCCGGGCGGTGGCACATCGGCAGCGGGTTGGCCTGCGTGTGCAAATCGGTGCCGCGATCGAACTTGCGCGGCTCCTGCTTGGCGTAGAGGACCTGACCCAGCGTGTTGGCGGTCTCGTTGAAGTCGGCCGGCGCGAAGTAGGTGCTGAAGGTGTCCACGGTTCCGAGCGGAAACGCATGGGCCTCGCCTGCCGCGATGAAACGACGGGTCGTGCCGTTGGCGTCCGTCGCCTGGCCACGGTATTCCTCGAACGTGACGCCGCCGAAGGTGAAGCCTGCGCGCATGTCGTTGATCAACACCGCGCCCTGCTGCCAGTAGGTGAACGCCTCCTTGACCTTCGGGTGGTCGGTCAGTGCGTCGTAGAACTCCGGCGAGCACAGGCAATGAATGCCTGTCATGAACTCACCCTTGAGGTTGTCCTCCAGGTGGCGCAGGACGTCGGCGCACTTCTTCTTGACGTTCGCGTTGGCATTGGCCAGATCGAAGCTGACCGCCGCCGGGGTGATGTCGAACTCGTCGTAGAGGTCGTAGATCACCGAGCCGTCGGCGTCCAAGATCACGCCCTTCAAGGCACCCATGCGAAGGTGCTCCAGGGTGATGGCGTGCTTGTTGCGCATGGTCTCGAGGTGGCGTGCCATCACACCCGCGACGGACTCCATCTCGGTTTCAGATCCGAACGACCGGATGCCCTGGACTTCCTCGGGCAGTACCACGTCGTCATGCGGGATGTGCGGAATCACGAAAGAGCGGACCTTGCGCTTGCCTCGGGTGCCGACAGTGCCCGGGGCACCGGGCGGCAGCGTGGGCAGGAGATTGAGTACGCCGTTCTGCTCTTCAACGATCACTTGGCGCGTACGCACCGGCTTGACCGGAAAGAGGTTCAGCGCCTCCATTCGACCGTAGCGGTTGGGAATGATGTTGATGGCGGAGGTCAAAGCCGCCATCGAAAAGGCCGGAGTGTTGAACGGGTTGTTCATGGGTGATTTCCTTGTGTAGATCGATCAGGCGGACTGGCGGATGAGAATGCCGCGCGCTTCGAGTGCGGCGGTTGCAGCCGCCTTTTGCTCGGCAGTGATGCCAGTCGGCCAAACGACGGCATGGGTGGCGACCACGGCGTGACGCGCGAGCAGCAAGGCGTCATCGCGCTCGATCAGGGTGGCGTTGCACGCACCCAGCAAGATGCCTGCGGGAAGATCCGCACCGTCGGTCGCGTTGGGATCAAAGCGCTTGACCTTGCCAGTCGCCGTGACGCGGCCCACCACGGCGCCAAGCTCCAGGTTTTGACCGGACTCCACGGTGACCTGGTCACGCGAATAGTTGAGGCTGTCCTCTTCGTACTTGATGAGGTCGCCGAGATTGAGGGGTTCGTTCAGAGCGGGCATGGATCAGTCCTTTCCAGTGAGTTTCTTGACGGCTTTCATGAGGGGGTTCTGCTCGGGCGATGCAGCCTTTGCAGCAGCGTCCGGGTGGATCACGGAGGAGATCTCCGGGCTCTCGGCGCGCGATGCCAACAGCGATCGGCGCACTTGGGCTTCGCTTGCACCTTCAGCGAGGAACGCTGCTGTACGCTGCGGCTGACCTGCCAGTTGGCAGAGCTCGGCGATAGCCACTGCATCTGCGCGAGCCGTCTTGGTTGCGGCATTGACGGCTTCCTCGAGTGCAGTACCATGGTCTTTCGCGACCTCCGGCACTGCGGGAGTGGCAGCGGGCGAGTCCGTGGAAACCGGGGTTGCCGGATCAGTGCTGGTGCCAGGGTCTTCTGCGTTCATGTGAACTTCCTTTCTGTGGGGCTTGGAGGTTGGAGTTGCGGAAATGGACGAACTCTGGGTCGCCGCATTCCGCACACGACGAGCCGAAACGGAACTGGCAAGAAAAGTGGTGAAATCACTCACGGCAGCGTCAAAGCCGCCCGTGACATCTGCCAGGCCCGCCGCCACCGCATCGGGGCCGAAGTACAGGCCGGCCTGGGTCGACCGCACGAAGCGCGACTCCAGTCCCCGCATCGCAGCGACGTGGTCGACAAAGATTCCGTAGAGACGGTCCACCTCGGCTTGAAGGCGTGCGGAGGCTTCCTTGTCGAGTGGCTGGTGCGGCGAGAAGTCGTTCTTCTGATCACCCGCGGTGATCGCCGTGTAGCGGTAGCCCGCCTGCGCATCCCGAGCGGACTGGTCGACGTGCATGGCGATGACACCGATCGAACCCATGCCGCCGGTCTGTGTGACGTAGACGCGAGATGCTGCGCACGCGATGGCATAGGCCGCCGAATACGCGGAGTCGGAGGCGATCGCCCAGACAGGCTTCACGGCATCGGCTGCGCGGACTCGATGAGCGAGTTCGAACACACCGCCTGCCTCGCCGCCAGGTGAATCGACGTCGAGCAAAATGCCCGACACGGCGGGATCAGCGACTGCCGCATTGAGCATCGAACCCAGCTCGGAGTACGACGCCAGACCAGACGCCGCATCCAGGCCAAGCACGCGGCGCACCAGCGTTCCGTAGACCGGGATCACGGCGATCCCAGTGGGCGCGCTTGACTGATTGCGGGTGACCGGGGTCGGTAGCGCCGACTGGGGTTCGGGCCAGTGAATGCGCTCGCCCAGCACCGACAGGATGATGTCCAGTTTCGAGCGCGCAACGAGGAGCGGCGTCCCGTACAAACGGGACGCCAAGTGAGGCAACTGCATGTCAGTTTCCTTGGGGAGGTGGGTCGGAGGGAACCGCTGCTGCCGGAGTCGGCAGTTCATGACGCGGGTCCGAGTCAAAGACGAGTCCAAGCCCGTCCGCTCTCGCGTTGTCTGCTGCAATCTCCCGGTCGACGTCCTCGGCGTCGTACCCATTGGCAGAGATGGCCTCGGATCGGGACATCAGACCGGAGCGAATCGCGGCCTTCATCGCATCGGCTTCCTTCAGCGGATCGACCCACTGCCAGCCCTGGGGAATCCACTTGACGGCTTGGTAGGTCCGGCGCTTGGCCACGCCACCACGGGCAAAGCCAGGCAACGAGAGCGCGCCTTCCAGAACGGCCTGGGTCATCCACGCTTGCCAGATCGGGCGGCACAACTGATGAACGATGACGCCGTGCTGCAAGGATTCGACCCGACGCCGAAACTCAAGCAGTCCAGCCCGGATCGAGGAATAGTTGACCTGGGTGAGATCACCAGTGAGTTGTTCGTAAGTCACGCCCATGGCCGCCGCCACAGCGCGGAATTGCATACGCAAGAACTCGGAGTAGGACCCACCAACATCGGCAGGCTGGGAGAACTTGATGTCCTCGCCCGGCTCCAGGATCTGCATGGTTCCGGGCTCAAGGCCCGCGAGTGCCACGCCGGTAGCGTCGGCCAAGCCTTCTCCGAGCAGACTGTCTTCAGGCGCGAGGCGCGTCACGAAACCGGCGAACATGGCAGCGGTCTTCTTGCGAACCAGTTCAGCGTCGTCGTACTGATCGAGCTCGTTGAGCTTGACCAACGCCCGTGCTAGCCAGGGCTCGCCCCTGATCTGACCCGGGCGCATCGGACGAAAAAGATGCATGACCTCGGAAGCGTCCACGCGCACCGTGGCCAGTCCACCATCGCCGGACATCGGCGCCAGCATTCCGTCCTCCGGATGCGAACGGTAAAGGTGATACGCCACGCGCCGGCCCAATCGGTCGAACTCGATACCAGCACGAATGACGTTGCCGTTGTCCGCCGTGATGTTCAGGGTGACGGGCAAATGCTCTGCCTCCAGCACCTGGATCTGCAAAGCCACCGGCAGACCGTCTTCGAGTCGGCGGTAGCGCAATCGCACGATGGCTTCACCGCCTTCGAGCATCGCGCGGCATGCCAATGCCTGCAGACCGTAGAAGTCCGTGAGCCCGGCCGCATCTGCCTCCAACGCCCAGTCACGCCACAAGGTTTGGATTGCTTCACGCTGTTCAGCAGCCTTCACCATCGACTGCGGCTTGATCCCAGTCCCGATGGCGTTGGCCACATACGATTCCAGGGCGGCGTTGGCCCAGGCGTTGCGGCGTACCAAGTCACGGCTCTTGGCACGCAACTCGGACTGGGTATGGAGCAGCGCACCAACCGCGCCCGGGTTTCCCACCATCCAGGCCAGAGATCGACGGCCACCGCCGATGCCGTCATACGTAGGACTGGCGCCGAACAGCTTGCGGCGGATGTTTTGAAATAGGCGCATCAGAATCCCTTGCCTGTGGTGAGCCGGACCTGTCGCGCTGTGGGGGGAATGAGTCCAGTAGCGGCGGCCTGTTCCAAAATTCCGCGCTTGACCTCGCGAATTGCAGCCTTCAGTTCATCGACCGAGCGGTACTCGACGGTCTTGTCGCTGAAGCTGACGCGGTGTTCGCCCTTGGCGAGCGCGGTCTCCAATGCCTGGAGTTGGGCTTCTGTGTAGGCCATTAGCGGTACACCACGAGGTTGATTTCAGAGGAGTCGTCAAATGAGGCCGCAGCCGTCGCACAGGAGATGTCGACGTACTGCGCGGTCTTGAGGTCGGAGCTGGCACGCACAAGGGCCACACGCTGCTGGCCGGTGTTGGTGCTGCTGCGAGCGAGTGCCGTCCAGCAGTAATTCGCATCCGGCATCGCTACCGCGAAATGCACGCGGTACCGGCCCGCCGCCGTGCGCACCACGCTGGCGACGTTGTGCGCGCTGGCGATCACGACCTGACCGCCCACGTAGCCGAAGCTGACCCACACCCGGGCAATGCCGGGATGCGTGGCGTCGATCTTGGTTTTGACCTCGAAGCCGATGCGCGCCGCCAAAGCGGCAATGCTGGAAGCGAGGCTCATCAGGCCAGCGCGCCGTCAAAGATCACGACGAAATCGGTGTCGGTGTTGCCGACATCGCTGACCGCGACCGCCCCGATGTTGGTGCGGGCCTGCAGCTGCTCGGCGACCGTCAAGGTCTGCGCCGCGTCGAAGCGGACACGGAGATTGACCGCAGCCAGAATCGCATCCAGACCGCTGGTGCCGTTCTGCAGCGCCTGCTGGATTTCCACCAGGGTGTCGTAGGCGGCGTCTGCACCACCCAGAATATCGGCCTTGAGCGCGTCCAGCAGCGACACGATCTTGTTCGACGAGTAGGTGCTGGTGGTGGCGATCTGGTTGTCGTCGATGGCCATCGCGGACAAAACCGCCGCCTTGAGCTCGTTGATGGCGGCGACCAGACTCGACTTGTCGTTGGTGGACAGGCTGGCCAGACTGCCTGCCGTCGCACGGACGTCGTTGAACTCCTGAGCAACCCGGATGACCAGGCTCTCGATACGGGTGGCAAGACTCATGAAAACTCCTCTGAAAATCAGGACAACCAGCGGCTTTTGATGACGCGCCGCCGTGGTGGGGTTGCAGAAACAGAGAGGCCACCTCGTTGGGTGGCCTCGTCTGGGTCGAATGCTTGAATCGGCGGTGGCTCATCCGGTGGCCGCTCCATCCCGAGTTGGCGCTCCAGTTCGCGCCAGTGGCGTTCCTCGAAACGATCAAGGCCCGCCGCCGATGCGGCAGCCCGGGCGTACACGTAGCAATCGAGCGCTTCATTGCGCTCGCGCATCTTTTGCCACTCGCGCACCGGGAAGCCGTTGCGGTCACGGCGGGTAATCAACTGCTCGGCGCAGAGCTGCTGGATGAACTCTGCGTCGATCTTGGGCAGATGGACGAACCCCGTCGGGTAGAGGATGGTCACGCCGTCCTCGCTGACGTCCGCGCCCTTGCGCAGGTTGTTGTAGAACTCCAGCTTGGCGATGCCAACCGCCACCGTGAAAACCTTGATGCCCCGGCGCAGCTTCTTGCCGCCCTGCGAAACATCGATGGCCGTCGGCGTGCCGATCAGGGCCGCGCCGCGCGGCACCCCCTTGACCGGCATCACGCGCGGGTCGCGGCAGGCACGCACGAAGGCGTAGGCCTCCTGCGTCGCAAAGCCGGTGTCCAGGGCGAAACGGGCCAGCGGCATCACCGCGCCCGAGGCGTGTGTCCAGTTTTCGGCAAGCAACTCGGCGAGTCGCTTCCACACGGCGTCTCGGGCGGTGTCGCCCATCAGCACGCGGTGTTCGACCAGCCAGGACTCCTTGCCGCGCCCGAAGGCCCAGATGGACGCCTCGATGCGATCCTTCTGCACGTCGGCAGCGCCCACCAGGAGCAATCCGCCCGGTGGCACCGTACCGATCCGGTAGTCCTCGCGGCGTTCGACCAGCCTTTGCCAGTCGGGTGCTTCGCCTTCCTCGACCCAGGTTTCACCCAGTTCGGTGTTCTTGAAGGTCTTGATGGCAGCCGCCGAACCCGATTCCTTGTTGACAGAGCTTTCCCACGCTGCGGCAATGTCGCGCCAACCGCGCCAGCCAACCGGGCTGTAAAGCGACGACAGGTGAAACCCCGCTGTCTTGCCCGTGCCGTCGCTGATCATCGCGCGCCACTCACCGTGCTCCAGCATCCAGGTCTTGTGGTGCTCGGCAATTGGCTCATCGCAGGACTCGCAGATGTAGGACGCCGTGTCCGGTTGTCCCTTCTCCCAGCGCAACTGTTCGAAGCGCAGCCACTGGCGATGCGAGCAATGCGGGCACGGCACGAAGTAGCGGCGCTGATCACTGGCTTCGTACTCGCGTTCGATGGCGCTCGCCCCCGAGATCGTCGGCGTCGACACGATGAAGATCTTGCGCCGGGCGAAAGTTCGCGTGCGCGCCTCGGCCAGCGAGATCGCATCACCTTCACCCTCGACGTCCAATGGATAGCCGTCTACCTCGTCGAGGAACAAATACCGAACCGGCATCGAGCGCAGTCCGACCGCGCTGTTTGCACCGGTCATCACCAGGACGCCACCCCGGAACTCCTTGGCCAGAATGGTGTTGCCCGAGTCGCGTGACCGTGCTGGCGAGATCAACTCGCTCAGTGCCGCCGACTCCTCGATCAACGGATCGATCCGCTGCTTGGAATTGCGCTTGGCCATATCCACCGTCGGCCATACCGCCATCATCGGCCCCGGCGCGTGGTGGATCACATAGCCAATCCAGTTCGAGCCCATTTCAGTCGCACCGAGCTGTGCGGCCTTCATGAACACCACGCGCTCGACCGGCGAGGTAGGCGACAGGCAGTCCATGATGGCCTTCAGGTACGGCGTGCGGCTGGTGCGCCAGCGACCGGGCTCGGCCGAGGCCTTGCTGGACAGCATCCTGTGCCGATCCGACCATTCGGACACCGAGAGCAGAGGATCAGGTGTGAGCCCTTCACGCCACGCGCGCTCGATTTCGGCAGCGCCTTCGTATTCAACATCCAGCATCAGTCCACCCGGGGCCGCAGTTCGCCCAGTTCCTGCAGGTGCTCACGTACCGCCGCCTCCAGGGCGACGTGCATCGTGTGCGGATCAATATTGAGCTTGGCCGCCATCTGCGCCGAGATGCGCGCGGGCCAGTTCAGCCACGCATCGCGCTCGGAGCGCGCCAGCTTGAAAACATGGGCGATGGCCTGCGGCCGATCCACCAACTCGCCCTTCAGTCGGGCCAGACGCACCTTGTTGGTCTGCGCCTTGACCACCTCGTTGACCGTCCGCGCCTGAAGCAGCGACGCACCACCAGCAGGTAGAGCTGCAGGCCCGTCGCCGCCACCCTCTGGCACGACGACCTTTGCGACCTTGGCCCGCGTACCGGACTTCGGCACATCGGAGTTGCGAGCCCACTCGCGATCAGCACGGTCGGCATCAATGGTGCCGTCAGCCTCCGGCGTGATCCGACCTGCGCGAATTGCCTTGTGAACAGCGGTGTCAGTCACACCACGGTGACGGGCGTAAGCGCGAATCGAAATGCCCATTTTGAGAACCGGTTACCCCTTCAATCATTTTTTCGACATCCACTCGAAATCAGCTTGGCTTCTCTCTGGAACAGCGCGTTCATACGGACGTCATCAACACCATCAAAGGAAGCAGCAATGAGCAAGTTCGAACAACTCCTGACCCAGATCGCACAAAACAAGCTGGGGATCGAAACCCTGGAAACCCGCAAGTCAGACAGCCTCGACTTCCACGACGTGGCGGTCTGGTGCCTGCGCGACGCCCTGGAGGCCGCGTTCAACGCAGGCGTCGAACAAGGCCGCAAGGCGGCGAAGTCGGACAAGGCCAACAGCTGATCAAGAACCTTCGAAGCCAAGCAGAAAACGCTTGGCTTCACTCCCGAACAGCGCGTTCATCACGTCACCCCATCAACCCCTTGCACAAGGAGAAGCAAATGACCACCACCCAACTGACCCCGGCCCAGCACGCGATCCTGGCTTACGCCCTCGAACACACCGACGGCAAGATCGACTGGTTCCCCGACAACATCAAAGGCGGCGCACGCAAGAAGGTGCTCGACGGCCTGTTCAACCGCGCGCTGATCACCTCCGACGGCACCCACTGGTTCGTCGCCGCCGAGGGCTACGACGCGATGGGGCGCGCCCGGCCAACGCCTGCGCCAGTGGCCGCAGACCCTGAACTCGACGCAGCCGTGACGGCAGCCGAGGCCGCGTGGGCGCAAGAAAAGGCGGCCGCCAAACCTCGCACCCGCGAGAACAGCAAGCAGGCCAGTGTGATCCAGATGCTGCAGCGCCCCGAAGGGGCAACGGTGCAGCAGATCTGCGAGACCACCGGCTGGCAGGCGCACACGGTGCGCGGCACCTTTGCCGGTGCCTTCAAGAAGAAGCTCGGGCTGACCATCGTCTCGGACAAGGCCCAGGGCAGCGAGAGGGTCTACCGGATCGCCGCAGAAGCCTGATCGCAACGCCAACACCCAGGAGAACATTCATGAGCACCATGACCATCACCATCGAACGCACCCCGCGCACCCTGCAGTTTGGCGACACCACCTTCCAGGTCGAGGAGTTGAGCGTCCGATTGCCGTTTGCCCGCAAGCCTGCCGACTTGGACGAAGTTGGCGGCCAGGGTCAGACCAAGGTCTATGTCACCGAGACCAAGGAACTGACCGTCGACGAGTTCGATGCCTTTGCCCGCAGCCTGTTGGTATCGCGCGACTGGCTGCGCGGCAAAGGTGGCGGCACCGGCGACGGCTATCTTTGCGTCGAGGTCACCGCACCGGGTCGCCCCTACCTTTACGTGAATCCAGAGGGCGGCGACTACGCCCGGTACGTGGCCCGTCTCGGGTAATCGAAATTGATTGAGAAAGAGGCCAAGAACAGCTTGGCTTCTCAATCGAACAGCGCGTTACTACGGGTGTCGCAACGATCAACCCCAAGGAGCCAGAGATGAACATCAACCAGCAAATGCCCGCCACCCAGAACGATGCCTGGGGCTTTTGGGGCACGATGAACGAACACGCCAGCACCGCGTGGCCCCTGGCGATGACCGCCATCTCCGACGCTACCGGTCAGCCCCTCGAATCAGTCCGGTTCTTCCTCGACAGCCGCCACGGACGCCACTTTGCCGACGAGGTACAAAACGGGCTGTACCGGGGTCAGCCCCTTGCAGATGCCATCAACGCCGCCACCCGGCAGTGGATGGGCTGGACGATTGGCCGCCAGACCAGCAAGGAATATGGCATCCCGCGCGGTTTGCCCTACCTGACGGGCTTTGTGATTCACTGCGAGATCGCCGAGGAGTCGCTCGCCGCCTGATCATCGAACAGCGCGCCATCCGAATCGCGGGTGGCTTGCTTGCCAGTCCATTCCTGCCAGCGGCGCACGATCACGTCCACATACTTAGGGTCGAGTTCGATCAGCCGTGCCAGCCGCCCTGACTTTTCGGCGGCGATCAGCGTCGTGCCGGAGCCCCCGAACGGGTCGAGCACCGCGTTGCCCGGTCGGCTCGAATTGCGGATCGCGCGCTCGACCAACTCCACCGGCTTCATCGTCGGATGCAGGTCGTTCTTCTGCGGCTTCTTGATGTTCCAGACGTCGCCCTGGTCGCGGTCGCCGCACCAGTGACGCTGCGCGCCCTCGGGCCATCCGTACAGGATCGGCTCGTACTGGCGCTGGTAGTCGGCCCGACCCAGCGTAAAGGTGTTCTTGGCCCAGATGATGAACGTCGACCACTTGCCACCGGCGGCGCGGAATGCGGCCTGCAGTACATCCAGTTCGCTGGACGACATCGCCACGTAGATCCCGCCCCGGCAATGCGCGATGGTCGGCGTCAGCGCCGCCAAAAGGAAGTCGTAGAAGCCGTCGCCGAGGTTGTCGTTCAGGATCGCGCGGTCCTTGCCACGCATCTTGTCCTTGGCGCTGTTGGCGTAATTCACGTTGTACGGCGGGTCGGTGAAGACCATATCCACCGGCTCGCCATCAAGAACTCGGTCGTAGCTCTCAGCCACGGTGGAGTCGCCACACAGCAGACGGTGGCCGCCGAGCAGCCAGACATCGCCTGGACGCGAAACCGGAGTCTCGCTGACCTCGGGTACCGCATCGTCATCGGTTTCGCCTTCGCCATCCGGCTCGTCGCCCGCCATCAATTCGGCCAGCGCATCTGCATCAAAGCCGGTCAGCGACACGTCGAAGTTGTCGTCCTGCAGTGATGCGATCTCGATGCGCAGCATCGCGTCGTCCCAGCCCGCGTTCTCGGCGATGCGGTTGTCCGCGATCACCAGTGCTCGGCGCTGGGTCGAACTCAGATGATCGAGCACCACCACCGGCACCACCGCCAGCCCAAGCTTCTGCGCAGCAGCAAGCCGTCCGTGACCGGCGACGATCACGCCATCGCTGCCCGCCAGGATCGGATTGGTGAATCCGAACTCGGCAATTGACGCGGCGATCTGCGCCACCTGATCGTCCGAGTGAGTACGCGCGTTGCGGGCATAGGGCAGCAGCTTGGCAGTCGGCCACTGTTCGATCTTGTCGGCAAACCAGGAGGCGGTCATTGCTCTACCTCCGTGGTGGCCTGACGTTCATTGACCACCTCGTCGAAGGACTGGCCTGTGGCCAGCAGCGTGACGGGCACGCCGGGGTGGTTCTGCTGGAAGCGCATGATGGCGACGTCCACGTACTCCGGCGCGATCTCCACGCAGCGGCACACACGACCCGTGCGCTGCGCGGCCAGCATCGTGGTACCGCTGCCGCCAAAAGGTTCGAACACGATGTCGCCTGCGTCCGTATAGGCCTCGATCACGAACTCGGGCAACGCCACCGGGAACACAGCCGGGTGGTCGATGTCCTGACCAATCTTGCCCTTGTGCCGCATCACGCGAATCACCGAGTCGGGAATCCGGGTGTCCTGTGTCGGCTGGCCCTTGTGCGTCCAGCCGCCGACCTCGCCGTCCTTACCACGCATGGCCGTGGACGACCCGTCTGCGCGCAGGTGCGACTCCTGGCCCGCGTGCTTGCAGGGCACGATCTTGTTGGGTTTGCGACTGGCGCGGTTGAAGTGAAAGACGAACTCGAAACTCGGGGCGAAGCGACCGGCCCAGTCCCCGGGCATCCCTGGCCCTTGATCCCAGACGTACCAAGCGAAACGCCGCCAGCCCTGCGTGCGCATCCAGCCCAGCCACGCATCCCAATACGGGATGACTTCGTTGTCTCGATGGATCAGCCCGAGGTTGACCAGCACCTGCCCGTCGTCGGCCATTGGCACCTTGGCGAACACACCGCGCATCAGGCCATCCCAATCGGTGATGCCGCCGGAGGTGTAGTCGCGCTGGTTGCCGTAAGGCGGTGAGGTGAAGCACAGCCGGGCCGCATCGCCCTGCATCAGCTTGGCGACTGCTGTCGGGTCGGTGGCATCGCCACAGATCAGACGGTGGGAGCCGATGGCCCAGACATCGCCGGTGCGGGACACCGGCACCACAGGGGCATCCGGCACATCGTCACCAGCGTCTGGCTCGTCGGCATCTGCCTGCTGGTCGGCGTCATCGGTTTCCACCTCGTCAGCGAGCAAGGCCTCGATCTCTGCATCCTCGAAACCGGTCAACGCAAGGTCGTACCCGGCCTCGGACAGCTCGGCCATTTCCAGCGCCAGCATCTCCTCGTTCCAACCGGCGTCGAGCGCCAGCCGGTTGTCAGAGATGACGTAGGCACGCTTCTGCGTGGGCGAGAGGTGCGCCAGTTCTATGACCGGCACCTGATCCAGCCCGAGCTTGCGCGCGGCGGCCAGACGACCGTGGCCCGCAATGATCCCGTTGTCGCCGTCCACCAGAACCGGATTCGTCCAGCCGTACTCGACGATGCTGGCGGCGATCTTGGCCACCTGCTCATCCGTGTGCGTGCGTGGATTACGGGCATAGGGGATCAGCGCCTCGACGTTGCGGTACTCGACGTTGAGCGTGTTCAGAATCGGTTCCTCAAAAAGAAAGCCCGCCGACGGAAAACCGTGGGCGGGCTCGTGATGGGTGCGGACTGGTGCGGGTGCAAACTGCAAACCCTGCAAACCCTGCAAACCTTGGTTTGCAGTCGGACGCTAGGCGAATGCCGCGCTCGCGCCCCCCGCATTGCGATTTGGGAAGGAAGGACCCCTTTTGCCTGGGCCCATCGCCTCAACCGTCACCGCTGTCCAGAAGATAGCCGAAATACTACCCCCGACCGGGCTGTTTTGTTGCAGGGCTGCCGGGCCTCGAAACGGACAAGCAAGGCAAAGAAAGGACAAACGCGGCAAGCGTTACCCTAAATTGCCCACGTTTTTGGAAGCATCCGCACGCCTTCGTTGTTGAGGTTCGCGGTCACGACCTCCATTGCCCGCTGCCAGCGCCGCCACGCAGTGGTACGGTCGCAGGCAAAGCGGATGGTGATGTCCCTCCAGCCGTAGCGCTTGGCCCGCATCCACACAAGGTGGCGCTGCTCGACCTCCAGCCACTGCACCCAGCGCATCGTCTCCAGCATCCGGTCGATGGCCTCGGGGCTTGGTGGGAAGGGGCGATACACCTTCTCGTCAGCAGCAAAGGCTTCCCACTCCTTGCGGACGAAGGCAGGCCAGCAGTTGAAGTAGCCCTGCACACGTACAGGGGGCAAGCGTCGTCCGGTGGCGGCAGCCTCCACGAAGCGTGCTGCCACGTCGTCAGTTGTCCACTCAGCCATGACGTGTCCCTCCCGGCCCGTACAGGCGTTCACCGATGCGTCGCACGATCTCGCGCTCGATGAAGTCCAGACGGTTGTCGGACGCGTTGACCACCAGGATGTGTTGGTCACGCCATCCACGTTCCTTGATGGCATCCAGATCCGTGGCTTGCGGCTGCAGCCGACCAAGGGAGCAGCGGTATTGGGGTGTCGGAACCTTCACTTCACACCTCCTGCGTATCGATGGCCCAGTGCAGCAGGGCCAGTGCGTCGGCCTCGTTGTCATCGACTGGGGTGTGACCACGTTCGCGGACGGACGTGATCATTTCGTCCTTGCCCGCATTGCCTTTGCCGGTCGCGTGCTTCTTGATCGTGCCGACCGGAACGCCCTGGTACGGAATGTTGTGATGCTCACACCACGCGGTCAGGTGTCCCATGAAGCCGCCGTAGGCGTGCGCTGCGTCCACTCCCGCGTGTCGCCGAACTTCCTCGAAGAACACCGCGTTGATGTGATTGCTGGTCGAGAGCAGTTCGTTGAGCCAGCGCTTGAATCGAAGGAAGCGCATTCCGCCGCCTTCGAATCGCTGCGGCTTGAAGTACTCCATGCCGCTGGTGATGGTGCCGTCCAGGTGCTGCAGGGCCCACCCGGTGTGTGTGCCCAGATCAAGGGCCAGGATTGTCGTGTTCATCGTATGTACTCCGTGTTGGGTGGGCGAGTGACGGATGCGACGGTTTGTCAGGACAACGCCCCTTACGTGCGCGCACGTGTAGCGCGTCAATCAGGAAACCCGTCAAATCTGTCACTCGACCGGATTGATCAGTCATCGCGGTAGGGGTAGGCGTGGCTGTACGGCTTGGGCCTGAGGGCGATGCCCGCGATGGCGCGAGCCCCTCCGGTCAGCCGACACTTGTCGAACTTGCGAGTCGCCATCAGCTCCGAGAAGCGTTTGACCGAGCCCACGTACTCGCCAGCGCGCTCGGCCCATTCACGCCAATCGGCGAACAGTTCGGAGACACCTTCGCGGTGCGACTTGGCCAGCAGACAGCGTTCTTCGATCCACTGCCCGAGCGCATCTTCTGCCTCGAAATACTCCTCGGTCGCCGACACCACGCTGGCGGGCGGCTTCAAGCCCTGGCTTTGCCAGCGGCTGCAGCCCTCGACGGCCCACGCCAAAATCGCATCGCGTTCCTTGAGCAGCTTCTCGGTCAGCCTGCCGTCGCGGCGCTCGGGCGGGATCGTCACCGTGAATGGGATCAGGTGCAGTCGACGCTTCATCGCCTCGTCGACGTTGCGGATCGACGGCTTGTGATTGCCCGCGATCACCAACTTGAACTGCGGCAGGTACTCGAAGAAGTCCTGGCGCATGAAGCGCGCGGACACCTTGTCGCCACCGGTGATGGCCTTGACCTTGGACTCGTTCCAGCGCCGCCCTTGCTCCGTTTCGATGGATGACACGAATCGTGCACCGCGCAGCCCGGCGAGATCGGTGGGGTGTCGGTCATTGCGCGCCTCCATGAAAGTGTCCATCGGGGCGTTGGCCGCGTAGTCGCCCAGGATGGTGGTTAGCACGTTGACGAACACCGACTTGCCGTTCGCGCCCGTGCCGTACAGGAAGAACAGCGCGTGCTCGCTGGTGACGCCCGTCAGGCAGTAGCCAACCATCAGTTGCAGGTAGGCCATCAGATCGACATCGCCGCCGGTGACGTCTGTCAGGAACCCTCGCCACGTTGGGCAGGCACTGTCCGGATTGCCCTGCGGAGTAGCCGTGGTCACCTTGGTCATTCGGTCGTCCCGCCGGTGCGGGCGCATCCGGCCGGTGCGTAGATCGACCACGCCACCGGGGGTATTCAGCGCCCACACATCGGCGTCCCATTCCTCTGCGGTGGAAGCGTGCTTCGGGTCAGAGCGCGCGATCTTTTCAACCGACGAAATCGTGGCGGAACTGGCCAGCTTGCCCTTGAGCCTCGGCGTGTCCGCTTTCAGCGAGGCGTTGCGGCAAATGCCCCTGGAAAGATGCGACACGTAGAGCACCTGATCGGGATTCCAGCGCACACCCGTCCAGACCAGCCACTTGCCCCACAGGGCACAGTAGCGCCAGTCTTCGCCATAGCGGCGGGTGAAAGCGCTGGACAGGCCATCCTCGGTCGTCCAATCAATGCCCGTCAGCAAGTCTGGCGAAGGCGCTTCCTCCACCGAGCGCATCACCGGCATCCGCTCGCCGACGGCCAGAAAGCCACCGACATCGAAACCTTCGGGAATGGCATCTGCAGCGTCCCACCCCTCCGGCTTGTCGTCGGGTGGCATGAGGATGGCGACCGAGGTCGCGCCTGCCTGCAAGATCGCCTGCGACGCGCGGTCGGCGTAGTCCCACCCTGGCGCATCGCGGTCGGGCCAGATCAGCACCGTCTTGCCAGCCAGTGGCGACCAGTCGGTCTTGTCGACCGGGGCATTGGCACCGTGCATGGCGGTGGTGGCCACCACGCCGCTGGCGATCAAGGCCTGCGCGCACTTCTCGCCCTCGACCAGGACGACGTGACTGGCCGCACCGATGCCCGGCTGGTTGAACAGCGGGCGCGGCTCAGGCGGGGCCATCTTGCGGCGCTTCGCGTCCCACGGTCGGAATTCCTTCTTGCCTCCCGGTGGGTCATAGCGGTAGACGACGGCGATCAGCTTGCCACCGGCATCGAAGTAGTCCCACTTCGCCGTGGCCGGGCCGAGGTCGTCTACAGGCGCTTCCTTCTTCGCCTTGCGCACTGGCACCGACCGCGACCGCCCGAGCAGATCGGCAGCTTCATCCAGCACGCGAGGGAAATCGGTGTGGACGTTCGCACCGAGATAGGCCGCGATCAGGGCGAAGATGTCGCCGCCATCGCCGGTGGCACGATCCGTCCACAGACCGGCCTTCTCACCTTCCAGCACCACCTCGAGGCTGTCACCTGGACTGCCGAGGATGTCGCCGATCAGGAACTTGCCACGGCGCTTCTTGCCAGCCGGAAACATCGTGGTCAGCACCGACTCCAGACGCGCAAGCAAGTCGGCGCGAATCTCGTCTCGTTCAGATTCCCTGTTGTGCTCCGCAGGTTGGGTGGTGTCGTTGAAGTCGATCATTCGGCTCCCTCGACAGGTGCGTCCGCATCATGGGAATCACGGCCCTGAACGGCGGTGGTACGCGTGGCCCACGCAGAGAGTTCGGACAGCCGGTAGCGGACCAGACCACCCATCAGGTAGTGCGGAATCCGGTACTTGGTGCGCATCGCGTGGTCGGCGAACCAGTAGTACGGCAGGCGCAACGCGGCGGCCGCCTGCTTGGCATCGATCATCGGCTCGATGCCGGTGGCCGGGGTGTTGTTGTCGGTCATGCTTGTGTTCTCCAGCAGCGGTCTTGCCACGCGCACATCCGGCACTCGAAGTGGGTCGGGTCATTGAAGGCGCGCGGCAGGAGATCTCCCGCTTCGGTCGCCGTGATGACCTTCACCGCCCGATCAGACATTCGCTGGGCCAGGGCTGCGTCAAAGGGCACGGCCTCGGTGTAGATCTCCATCGTGTCGGCGTTGAGCGCCGTGAAGATCGCCGGGTGCTCGTGCAGTTCGAGATAGGCTTGGTAGATCGCCACTTGCGCGGCGTATACGGGCTTGGCCACGGCGAGCCGGTTCTTCTCCAGCTCGCGCCAGGACTTCATGCCGAGGCACTTGTTTTCCCAGAGCGCCGGGTAGGCAAAGCCCTCCGGGCCATCGACGATGACGCCGTCGATGTGGCCCTGCAGACGGCCATCAGCCACGGAGAAGCCAAACTGCTCGCCATCGGCCCTGCGGGTACGCAATTCGAAACCGGCGTCGCGCAGCCACGCGACCATGCAGTCCTCCATGACGTGGCCGCGCTCGAAGATGCGCAGCATCCGGCCCGGGGTGTCCCGGCCGTGATCGACGGGAGCCTTGGCGTACTCAAACTGCAGCGCACGCTCGCAGGCAGCGCCCAACCGCGAGGCACCAAGGTACTGGCGCTCGGACTGCTGGGCTCGCGCCCGCTGCATCCCGGCGTCGACCAGCGCAGTGATCTGGCCCGAGATGCTCGAAGTGGAGTTGAAGTCCATCATGGCTTCTTCCCCTTCGGTTCTTCCCAAGGCAGGTCGTCGTCCAGATCCGCGAACGGATTGGCCGCACTCGGTGTCATGGGGTCGGGCGTTGGCGTCATGCCGCGCACGGGCGGGTACTTGCTCGCCTCGTGGTGCTCAACCATCGCCTCGGTATAGCAAGTGACGATGGCGTCGATCACCTGCAGCGCCTCGGCTTCGGAGTAGTTGCCCAGCGGTTTGGTGAAGCCGATCTCGCCTGCCGCCTCGCCGAAGGACTTGAGGCACTTGCGTATCGCGGCCAGCTCGATATCAGAGGGATCGATCATGGCGACCCCCTTGATGTCGGTCCGACCATCCTTGGCGCGCAGCCAGTTGCCGTACATCGCGTGGAACGCGGATTGGCAGCGCTGCGAGCAGAACACCCAGTCGATGGGGTAGCGCCGGGGATCGCCGATACCGTGTCGGTTGTCGGTGTGACCGAATCCCCGGGCCTGTCGTTTGCAGACCCAGCATTTCACGCCCCCTCCTCAAAGTCTTCGGCCAGCAGCGCCAGCTGCAGCGCGCCGCCAGCGAAGGCCGCTTCACAGCGGCGGTCGAAGTCGCGGTAGCAGGTCGAGCTGCGCGCAATGGCGGTGACCGCGTGAATCTGCGTTTCCAGACGGGCGAGGCCCTGATCGGACAGCCACTGGTGGTGCTTCTGCGAGATGCCCTTGCGGGCGCGAATCTCGTCGATCAGCGTGGCGGGCAGCACCGGGCCGTAGACCCAGCGCTGCGTGATCTGACCGACAACGTGGGGCGGGTTTTGGTCGTGGCCCTGGTACTTCCAGCCGAACAGCCGGTAGAGGGCGCGGTAGTAGTCCGGGTGGAAGCGGCGCTCCCACGAAGAGCACGACTGGCGCAGCAGCTTGGAGATCAGTTCCTGCAGCGCGTCAGGCGCGCGGTGGTACTGGTAGCCCGTCGCCTCGTCGATCAGCGCGACCTCGCCGGTGGTGGCCAGCGCGCGCATGATCTTCATGCAATTGGGCACGATGCCCTGGCGGGCCTTGTGCAGCGTGCCGTTGATGGCCGCGCTGACCACCGCCGACGCGACGTCGGCAATGATCCCGGCCGGGAAGAACTGCGCCTGCCGACCTGACGGCAACAGAATCGGCTCACGAGTTTTCTCCAATGCCGACAAGGACTTAGGAGCGAAGTCGGCAAGAAACCGGGCAAATCGGCCACCCTTGTGCGTCTCGTGGAAACCCAGCAGCTTGGCCAGTTGGCGACGAACGTAGCCACGCTCGCCGCCCTTGAGGACGACGGCCTCGCATTGCAGATCGCCGAAGCGCACGACGCCGTAGTGACTGGCAGTGAGGACGGATGCATTCATAGCCGTCTCCTCACTGAGCCCAGGACGGTTTGCCCGTCACTGGTGCGCGTTGCGGGGTGGGCGCGGAATAGGCCGGGGCCGCCTGCGCGGGAGCGCCGGAGTTGCCACCGCCCGGACTGCCCTTCGTCGGCACACCTTTCAACTTGGCGTAGTCGGGGTGGTCGGGCTCGACTGCCAGCTTCACCACGTTGCGGTCTTGACCCTTGGCGTCCTTCTCGATGTCGACGCGCGCCAAGAACTCCAGACCGTCCAGTTCGGCGAAGCCATTGATGCGGCGCGCGGCGGCGGCCTGTGGGCTGTTGTCTTGCGGGTGGACGTTGCGGGCGCTGTTGAGCGCGGCCCGGATGAAGCTGCGCCCCATCTGGCCCCAGGTCGGGCCTTTCTTGGAGAGCAGGCCGACGTTGCTCCACATCTTGCGCTTGGCATGATCGCCAGCGGTGACCACAAACTCGGCGGCCAGATAGATGGAACCGGTCTCGAACGATTCGGTGGCGTAGCCGCCACCCCAGCCTTGCTCGGGGTCGTCATAGCCACCCGGCTTGATGGTCATTCGCACCGGCACGACGGTGCCCTTGGGGATCAGATCGAAGCCGGATTGCTGAGAGTCGGCGTCGTTGAAGTCATTCCATGCGGTCATTGCGATTACTCCTGAGATTCGATGTGTGCGGGGTTGGCGGCGCTGGCTAGCGCGGGGACAGCGCCCGCGCACTTGGCGATCAGCGCGCCGAGATGCGGCGGCTCCAGCAGGTCGAGACGACCGCTGCGGTCTTTGGCCGGGAAGCCGTAGGGATTGACGGTGTGCGTGATGAAGGCGCGGTAGGAACTGCCGTCCTCGGCCTTGATCTCGGCCAGCGTCACGACCTCATCGACGATGCCGGGCAGCTCCAGGCTGGTCTTGCTGCCTTCGATCTGCGGGACGAACACCTTGCGATTGAAGTCATCCAGTCGCTCATCGAGGATCGCCACGAACACAACGTTCTTGCCACGGGCGTGCTGCAGGTGGGTCAACGCGCCGATCATTTCCTGGCCGAGCAGCCCGTAGGCCGCGCGCAGATCGGGCTTGCCGGAACGATCACTGACCGCCCCGGGCTGCGTCTTGCACCACGCAAAGCACTGGCGAGACAGTTGCGTGATCGAGTCAAGGAAGAAGGTCTGGTAGCGACCGAGCTGCGTCGCATCGCCAAACTTCTCGATGACGTGGTCGTAGTGCGCCTGCGAGAACGCGCTCTCCGGCGGCAGCGACTTGTCCGGGCCCGCAAGGAACACGAAGAAGTCGCGGCTCTCGGGCCAGGACGCCGGGCGGATGGTGTCGCCCGGCCAGTCGGCGACCGCCAAGTCGCCTGCCTCGATGTCAAGGAACAGTGTGGTGGCGGGGTCGAGGTCTTTGAGCCGAGACGTCTTGCCGATGCCGGACTTGCCCAGCATCAGCAGCTTCACGCCCTTGCGCTCGGCCATCCGCTCGACGGCGGACACGATGGGTAGCCGCTTCATGCCTCACCCCCATCGGTGCTCAGGGTGAAGGACGGCTTGCCGGAATCGACCGTGCGGGCGGCCGCGAATTGCTGCTGCAATGCAGGCGGCCAGTTGATGTACCGGGACTCGGACACTGAGAGCTTGACGTCGAGGTAGCCCTCGACCTTCTCGCCTGAGGCCACGATGCGCTCGGCGATTTCGCCCAACTGTTTCTGGTTCCAGCTGACCTTTTTGGGCAGCTCGAACTTGATGTGCAGCGGGCCGTCGCTGATGTGGGCGGTACCAAAGTCACGGCCTGATTCACGCAGTGCGACACGGGCCTGCTCGCCGTAGCACTGTTCCAGCGCCGCATCGAACTTGGTGCGAGCCTTCTTTAGCCAGTCGATGGCAGCATCAAGGTTCTTGTCGACCTCGCACTTCTGCTCGGGCGGCAGCGCGGCCAGTTGGCTCACAGACATCTCAGCGATGTCGACGGGGAAGATGGTCAGATCGCTCATGGCCGTCCTCCTCACTGGTACGCACGAGTGAAGCTCGAGTAGCGCGAGACGCGGCGCTCGAAGGCTTCGATTTCGTGCAGGAGGTAGGTGACCCGGCGACCGAGCTTGCAGTAGATGGGGCCGAGCTGCTCTTGACGCCAGCGGCGCAGCGTCTTGACGGAGAGCCCCCAGCGGATGGCGAGCTCGTTTTCGTCGAGTGCGATGCAGGTTGCACCGCCGGGATTCATCCGGCGGGGATTCCGACCGGATTCGATTGATGGAACTTGGGTTTGCATTTCGATGTGCCTCCTAGATGAAATGGGCACATCGAAGTCTCCGCACGGGTTTATGGCCCGTGTCTGGTTTGATTTATGGGCGCGTTTATGGGTTGCGTCGCAGGCGGTATTTGCCGCGCTTGACCAATGCGATCACGTCCTCGCGCTCAGCCTTTCCGCCGAAGGCGTCATCGAACGACTGGTAGCCGGTATTGGCGATCCTGTTGACCTCGGCCCAGGAAACTTCGGGCGCGTTCTTTCCGTCGGCACTCCACATCTGCTTGACGATCTTGGCCCGCTCCGCAGACAGCTCGCGTGATTCGGAGAAGTGCGGCAACTTCAAACGATTGCCTTGGAAGAACTGCTCTGGCTCCGGCGCACCGGTGGGGGTGATGAAGCCACGCAGCACCCTGTCGAATGCGCTCGCGTCGAAAACGTCCTGACCGTCGTCCACGCGAACGAACTCGTCCAGACCGCGCATGACATGGTCGCGGGGCAGCTCAACTGGATCTCGCTGATGCCGCAACACGATGCCGCCACGCGGCCAGATCGGATCACTCAAAACCGAGGTCATCGCGGCAACAGGAGCACGCTCCCACGCTCGGGCAACGAACACCGGGGCGAAGTCGTGGGTGCCCGCGATTCGCACTTCCCCGAGGTGCCACAGGTGGCCCGGCACGCGATGTCGGCGGTCGGAACGCTGTCGATCTTCGATGCCGATCAAGGACGCCAAGTCGGCGAGCCACGCATCCACCTGGAGGGCGTACAACGCGATGTCGGGAAGGGGTCGCTCAACTGTTCGTGATCGCTGCTGCGGGCTGCGGTACCGGTAAACCGCCGCATCCTGATCGATCTCAACCTCGACTTCCTGCTCCGAATCCCGGACGGGGACCATCACATGGCTGAGGTAGTCCTCTTCCGTGACCCATCGTCGTTGCAGGAACGTTGGTCTGCATCGTCCGAGCGCCGCCGCCATGACGCGGTACTCAACCCGGGGCAGCCGCTCCAGCACTGCCAGAAAGCTCAGATGCGCCGACATTGCGGTAGCGCCTTCAGAACTCACGGAGCACCCCAATTCGCGTGAGCTGTTCCAGAACGCGCTTGCGGTCATCTTCGGTCTTGCTCTTGTCGTTCAGACCGTTCGGCGACGTGATTTGGACGGCGACGTTGTGGGCCTTGCGGTGCGGCTGTTTGGCCATCCTGAATACCAACTTCACCTGCGCCAGCGTGTATTCCGTCAAGTCGTCGATGCCATAGTCGTCATAGGCGACCTGATAAATCTGCCGGGTGTCGCGCCGATCCTTGCCGATCAGCATCGTGCTCGACAGATGCTGGATCAGCTCACGTCCGTTGGCCGCGTCGGTGGTTTGCTGCTCGAACGGCCGCGCCACCTTGATCTGCAAGATCGAAATCTTTTCGATGCCCGCCACTCGCTCCTGCTCGATGCGCTTGAGCATCGCCGGTGTCGAGAATCCGAACAGGTCGAATTCGCGCATCGGCATGTCGTTGATCTCCCCGTCGCACGCCAAGACGATATCGCGGAAGATGGTCGCCAGTTCACGGCGCACCTCACGGTCTTCGCAGAACACGCCGAGCGCACCGGTGCCGGGCTCCCACGAAAAGCTGGCCGACATCGCTGCAGGTTCTTCGTGCTCGACCACCTCGCCGTTGGCAACCTGCCGGAAGTGCGCCGTCGACCCGTTGAAGGTTGCAGTCAGGGTGTGCAGGAGCACGGGCGTGACCTCGTCAGAGTCCTTGCCGCCGCAGCGGTCGGCATGCGCGAGATCACGGCGCGTGAACTGCTCGATGATGATTTGGTCGGGAGCCACTTGCGGGAACAGCGCCGAAATGCGCCCGCGCAATACACCCTCAACGTCGGCATCAATGCTCGGCACCACGCCCTTCGGGCCGAGGTAGTGGCTGGAGTAGTTCTCGCTCTTCCATTGCCGATGCATCACTTGCACGCGCTCGGCATTGTCGAAGCGCTGATCGCGAGTGGCACCGGTCTCCGGAAAGTCCTGCAGCAGGCAGAGAAACAGGGCCCGGCTGTAGCGATCACTCGGCGCGGCCATGATCGCTGCGTCATTGATGTCCTCGTCGTCAAGGAGAGACTGGACGGCCTGCGCACCGTACTCGTCATCGAGCAGCACCACGCGCTCGGCCGCCCGCTCGATGTGCTGCTGCACGTCCGAGCCGAGCTTGGCGACGGCGTGGAACATCGCCTTGCGCGACTGCACCGCGAGGATGCCTTTGGCCACGTCTGTCAGCGCCGCCACTTCCGGCAGCGACGTGGCGCTGGCGCGCTCGACCAGGAGCAAGGCGAGGCCGGGTCGCTTGGCCTTGCGAACCAGGGTCACGAAGTGCTCCATACACGGCAGAATTTCCGGGCCATCGTCCGATTGGCGGGATCGCGCCTGCTTCGCGGACTGCTGCGGCGCGGCGGTCGGCTGGTTGTGTTCTTGAGCGATGATTTGTTCGTCCGCTGGCATAGGCAATTTCCTTTTCTAAACGAAGTGCGCGATTGCGCGAGTGGTTAACTGGGCGGGTCAAAAAAAGCCGACACGCAGTCGGCGGCGGGACGAAGGCTTTGATCAGAAGATCTTGGCCCCCGGCTTGAGAAGGCCATAGCGCTCCATCCGCACCTGGATGAACCGCCGGTTGACGCCGAAGCGCTTGGCCACGGCCTTCTGCAAACATTCGATATCGCCATCAGCCGTCAGGTGAAGGCAGGTGCCGGGCAAATCGGGATCAAGCGACGGGCTGCGGTGGATCGTCACACCGTGTTTCGGAGCCAACTCTTCGACCGCCAGATTCAGGCGTTGGCGCGGCACCAGCAACGACCCCATGAACTCGTTGGCACGCAGCTCGGCGAAGTATTCTTCCTTGGTGGTGTGGCCCGGAATCGCCAGGGAGGGCGTCGCAGCCGCCTCGGCGACGGGCGTGACTTTCGCCAAGTGCTCGACGTCGCGTGTGGTCGTGCGGTAGGCGCGCCGCGCCGCGTCGCTGGGTTCATCGAACAGACCCGGCCCCTTGCTGGCATCGACGATCCATCCTGGCGCATCGAAAATGGCGTGGCTGAGTTCGTGGCCGAGGGTGCTCAGTACCAGTTCCTCGCTGGCGTTCACGCCAACCGGCGACACCGACACCATCGCCGTGTCCGGCACGCCGGGGTCGTACTCACAGATGCCCAGAACAGGGTTGCCGCATTCGTCATGCACAACATTCCCGGTGCCGACGAACAGGTCGAAGACCACGCCGTTGATCTTCAGGCCGGAGATGGCGCTCAGGGTGGCGAGCGGGATGGCATCGGCAGCCGCATCCACCAGTTGCTGGCGGGCCAAAACGGCGATGCCCTCAATCTCGGAATTCTTGATGTAGCTGGGGCGTTTTCGGTCGCAATGCCGGTAGCCAAGAGTCAACACCGGCATTCACTTGTCCCCCGTCGCTTGCTTGCGATACATCCGTACCAGGCCCCCCACGTCGTCGCGCATGTCTGGCGGAAGGCGGCTGGCCTCAACAAAGGCGTCGTCGACATTCTCGCCAAGGATTTCTGCCGCCTTGCGGATCAGCTCGTCCTTAGGTGGCTTCTCGATGTCGCGCTCTATGCGCGACCAGTAGGCAGGCGAGATGTCCAGCTGCCGGGCGAAGTCATTCATCTGAATGCCCTTCGCCTCCCTCTTCTGTCTGATGTAGGCACCAAATGCCATGTCGTGACCCAATTGCGTGATTAGTTAATTGACGCCATCGTATCGAGCAGATCGGGACCTGTCAACCGTTTCGTTAACGCGCAATCAGGTTTACCTGCCAGACAAGCGCCGCTGGCCTGCCGGGGCTTCGTGGCCGCGCCACCGGATGAGCGCGATTACCCGGAATTGCCATCCGCTTCGGAACATCGCGCACATCATCTGAGACGGTTGCAATTCCTCGGAGCCGTCATGAAGAACCTCGAACTCGCATCTCCCTCGGAGATGTCCGCCAGCGCCCGCGCTGGCGAAATCACCGCCATCCTTGCGGCCGCCATCGTCCGCACCGTCGTCGCAGAAGCGCCAAAACAGAGAGAAGTTGGCCTTGGCTTCCTGCCCGACCAGCGCGTTCATACAACCCCCTATCAACAGGAGAAGTTGTGATGAACGAGAAACAAGCATCCGTCGCCGCGCGGATCGCGGAGCTGTCGAGCCTGCCCATCGCCGAGTTGTGGCCAGTGTGGGATCGGTACTTCAGCAGCCGCCCCATCAACCCGAACCGCGTATTCATTGAGTCGCGCATCGCCTACAAGATGCAGGAGGAAGCCTTCGGCGGTCTGGCGCACAACACGCGCCAGCGCTTGGAGGCCATCGGTGCCAAGCATTCCAAGATCAAGCTACGGGCTCGCCCGCGCGACACCAACTTCGCGCCCGGCACCGTGCTGCTGCGCGAATGGGGCGACCGCGAGCACAAGGTGGCGGTCACCGCCGAAGGTCTGTTCGAGTACGAGGGCAGCACCTTCAAGAGCCTGACAGCCGTGGCCCGGCAGATCACCGGCACGCACTGGTCGGGGCCACTGTTCTTCGGCCTGACCGGCAAGGCAGGTGCGCAATGAGCGACGCCACCCAAATCGCCTCTCCCAAGGCGCGCAAACGCTGCGCCGTCTACTGCCGGGTGTCGTCGGACGAGCGCCTTGACCAGGAGTTCAACTCCATCGACGCGCAGAAGGAGGCTGGCCACGCCTACGTCGCCAGCCAACGCGCAGAAGGATGGATTCCGGTGGCCGACGACTACGACGACCCCGGCTTCTCCGGCGGCAACACGGATCGTCCCGGGCTAAAACGCCTGATGGCCGACATTGAGCGCGGCCAGATCGACATCGTGGTGGTCTACAAGATCGACCGCCTGACGCGCAGCCTCGCCGACTTCTCCAAGATGGTCGAAGTGTTTGAGCGCCAAGGCGTGTCGTTCGTGTCGGTCACGCAGCAGTTCAACACCACCACCTCGATGGGGCGGTTGATGCTCAACGTGCTGCTGTCCTTCGCCCAGTTCGAGCGCGAGGTCACCGGCGAGCGCATCCGCGACAAGATCGCCGCCAGCAAGCGCAAAGGGATGTGGATGGGTGGCGTGCCGCCGCTCGGCTTCGACGTCGAGAACCGTCTGCTGGTCATCAACGACGCGGAGGCGGCGGTGGTGCGGCGAATCTTTGAGGAGATGCTGACCATCGGCTCGCCCACCCAGATTGCCGCCAACCTGACGCTGGATGGCATCACGACCAAGGCGTGGACGACACAGGACGGCCAGACGCGGGCGGGCACGCGCATCGACAAGAAGTATCTGCACAAGCTGCTGCGCAACCGCATCTACCTCGGGGAGTTGTCGCACAAGGGCAGTTGGTACCCGGGCGTGCATCAAGCCATCATCGATCCCGGTCTGTGGGGCCGGGTTCACGAGGTGCTGGCCAAGGACGGTCACACCCGGTCGGTGGAAACCAAGATCAGGTCGCGCACCGACGCCTTGCTGCGCGGCCTGCTGTACGCACCCTCAGGCGAGCGGATGTACCCGACCTACTCGCGCAAGAACGGGCGCAAATACCACTACTACGTGTCCAAGTCGGAAGCGAGGTTCGGCGCGCCGGGCAAGAGCTACGAGCGCCTGCCTGCGCTGGAGATCGAGGGGGCGGTGGTGGCCCAGATCCGCACGGTGCTGACCAGCCCGGAGACCGTAGCGTCGGTGGTGCGGCACATCCAACGCAACGGGGCCCAGATCGACGAGGCCACCACCGTGATGGCGATGGGACGGCTCAACAACGTCTGGGATCAACTGTTCCCGGTCGAGCGCCACCGCATCGCCAATCTGATGATCGAGCGCATCGACCTCGTCCACGCGGGCGAGGTGCAGGGGATCAAGGTGAAGTGGCGTGAGGTGGGTTGGAACGCGCTGATCGCGGAGTTCGCCCCGGACAGCATCGGTGCCGAACTGCTGGAGGTCGAAGCCTGATGGACGAGTCGATGGAAACCTTTGTGCCCCTGACGTTTCGCCGCCGGGGCGTCCAACGCGTGGCTGCCGACGAGCGCAGCGTCCACGACGTGACCCTGCTCGACGGTGTGGCACGGGCCTTTTACTGGCAGCACCTGCTGGACACCGGCGCGATGCAGAGCGGTTCGGCCATCGCCCGCGCCGAGAAGCTGCACCACTCGGTGGTCAACGAACTGCTGCGCCTGACCCTGCTGGCCCCCGACATCATTGAGCAGTTCATCGCGGGCAAGCAGCCACGGCGGCTGACGCTGATGTGGTTTCAGCGAAACCGCCTGACGGTCGACTGGCACGCCCAGCGCCAGCTCATGGCCACCTTCGAGGAGGACGTATGAGCAAGAAGCATCGCGGCCACGCCAAGGGCGACCCAGTGACGTATCAGACGCCGCTGCCTGCTGGCGGCGTGCAGATGGAAACTTTCCTGCCTTGGACGCTGGTGCGCCGGGGTTTGAAGAAGCAGGTCATCACGCCGCTGGACGCGCCGCAGGAATTTCTGTCCGAGGCCACCCGGGAGCGGGAAGCCCGGTCGGCCGCGCAGGACACCGCGTTGATGCGGGCGCTCGGACTGGCACACCACTGGCAACGCCTGCTGGATGAGCAGCGGGCTGCGTCGGTGGCGGAGATCGCCGAGGCCGAAGGCATGGACGTGACACAGGTGCGCCGGGTCATGCGGCTGACGCTCCTGGCCCCGGAGGTCGTGGAACGGCTGGTGGGCTCGCCCGATGCCGTGCTGGAGAAGGTGATGCGCCGCCCCTGGCCCAACGCCTGGGGCGACCAGATGCGCGTGCTCGCGTCACCCGGGTGAGCGCGTCGCACACAGCGCCAGCAACCGCCTGCGGGCGGTTTTTTGTGGCCGCTCGGCGCGATTACTTAGAGAACCAAACAACGCGATCGAACGGCTGAGCTGCAGCCGATCTGGCCCGTCAAAGTGAACCTGGAACTCGTTCGAGCTTCGACCGACCTGCTCATGATCAAGAAGGACGAGCCGCTCCTGCTTCCGCTATGTTCTCGGAATTTCGTTGGCGGCCGACTGTATCCAGAGCGAAACTGACCATCGCTCGCGCCAGCTCGTGCTCGCCCACGAACACCTTGCCAGCCCCGTCACGCTCGAGCAGGTCAGCTTCTTCTGCGTTGTGGCTGCGCACGATGACTTCCACGGAAGGGTTCAGTGTCCGCGCAGTCTCGACCATCGTGCGGACTTGAACGGTCTCCGGGGTGGCAATGACTAGGGCCCGTGCCTCACGGATATGCGCCTGGACGAGCACTAGTGGGTCTGTGGCGTCTCCCCACACTGCTGCCCCGCCACCCTGCCGGTGAGATTCGACGAACTCCCGGTTGGACTCGACAACCACGTAGGGCACACCCTCGGCAGCCAGGTCACGGCCGATTTGCTTGCCGACGCGTCCCCAACCGACCAGCACGATGTGCCCGGCAAGGTACTTGGCCTCCGTCGTCATCGGCAACTCCGCTAACGGATTCGCGGATGCATCCAGTTTCGAGGCGAACTTGGTGTGGCGATGTAGCCAGCGCTCCGTCGGGCCTACCAGGCTGAACATGACGGGATTGAGGGCAATCGAAATCAGGGCTGCCGCGAGAATGAGGTCGTTGCCTTCTTTCGGCAGAAGCCCAAGCGCCATACCCAAGCCGGCCAGGATAAAAGAAAACTCCCCCACCTGCGCCAGACTGGCAGCAACGATGGCCGCAGTCCGCACTGGGTAGCGAAGGAGCAGCACGACCGCAAACGCTGCCAGCGTCTTGCCGACAAGAACGATTGCTACCGTGGCGAGAACATGCAACGGTTCCTCCAGTATCACGGCCGGGTCGAACAGCATGCCTACCGAGACGAAGAATAGGACCGCGAAGGCGTCCTGCAGCGGGAGCGTGTCTTCGGCAGCCCGTGCACTGAACTGCGACTCGCGAAGAACCATACCCGCGAAGAAGGCCCCCAAGGCGAACGACACCCCAAAAATAGCCGAGGAGCCGTAGGCAATACTGACGGCGGCTGCGATGACGCACAACGTGAACAGTTCGCGGGAGCCGGTCTTGGTCACCTGCCAAAGCAGCCACGGGAATAGGCGCCGGCCTACGATAAGCATGAAGGCGATGAAGCCTCCGACCTGGGCTAGCGTGATGAAGATGGTCATCCCCATGCTGCGGGCGCCTTCGGTGGCCTTGCCACCCAGTGAAGGGGCTAGCGCTGGCAACAGCACTAAGACCAGAACCATGGCCAGGTCTTCCACCACCAGCCAACCAACGGCTATCCGCCCATCTCCCGAGTCGACCAAGCCGCGACTTTCGAGCGCTTTGAGCAAGACCACGGTACTCGCCACCGAAAGTGAGATGCCGAAGACGATCGCTGCACCCAGGCTCCAGCCCCAGAAAGTCGCGACACCTGCGCCAAGGGCGGTGGCCACGGCCATCTGCACTACAGCACCCGGGAGGGCGATCTTCCGGACGGCCATCAGGTCGTCAACGGAAAAGTGCAAGCCGACTCCGAACATGAGGAGCATCACCCCTACTTCCGCGAGCTGCGATGCAATTTGCGCGTCCGCTACGAACCCTGGGGTCGCGGGCCCAATTGCGATGCCAGCAAGCAGGTAGCCAACTAGAGCGGGCAGCTTCAGGCGGACCGCGATGAAACCCAAAATTAGCGCTAGGCCGAAGCCCGCCGCGAGGGTTGTGATGAGCGAGATGTCGTGGTGCATCTTCTGGTTCTTTGTCAGATGTTTGTATTGGTGAGGCCGTTGCCGTGCGCCTTCTTGTATTCATCGACCGCTGACTGCCGTATTCGGCGGTGCCCACCTTCGGAGCGATGCACCTCTCCCAGCTTTCCTTGGTTGCAGAGCATTGACACATAGGGCCGGCTCATGCCGAGCTGCTGAGCGGCTTCAGCCGTTGTGAGAAGCGGCTCGCCGTCTGAGGCGTGCTTCTCCTTGCCAGGCACCTTTGTTGCCTCGATGTTGGCAAGTGCAGTGATGAAGTCCATGCGAGTGCGAGTGCCCGCGGGCGAATCGTCTGTCAGCACTGTTGCCACTCCGTAGGCCGCTATCTCAGACAGGCTCTGGCACAAATGGCTGACCAAGATCTCTGGTGTCTCATCAACGCCCACGACGCGGAACTCACGGCCGGCCATGCGAAGAAGTGCGCCACCTCGCCCCTTTGCTTCCACCTCTAGGTGGTTCGCAAGAGCTCTCTCAAGTCCAAGCATGAGCGCCGGAAGTGCTGGGATCTGCCTCATAGTTTCATTCTTTTCGTTTCATCTCAAATCATATCATAATAATCGAAAGTAAAGACTCTTCATCTGGGAGAGTCCCAGAACAAGCCTAGGACGCGCAAACGCAACCGTTCCCGCTAGACCGCTCATGACCAAGAAGAACAAGCCGTGGGCTCCTGCCGGACATCATCTGCGTCCGCATTCCCCGTGTCGACGTCGCTCTGGAGGTCGAGGATCTGCGGCGGGAGGAAGAATCTGATTCGTAGGAATGCCGACAGCTCGGTCGCCCTGCGTTGGCCATTGGCTATCAAAACGAAGAATCTCGACGCTCCGAGCCGCAAAATGCTCGTTAGAGAGGCCAATAAAGCGGCGAAATGTCGATCGCCCGCATTTTCCCAACCCGAAGCTCATCGTTGGACGATGTTCTCCCTCTGAAGAAGCCTGCGGATAGCGGTTGGCTTCTCTAACCAAGGTGGAACCGGTTTGGTTCTGTAAGTAGTCCCGCCGCTTGGCACTCGGTCGCCACCGCTACAGGAGTTGCCAACCACAACCGACCGCCTCTAAACCCGCGCCAGCAAAGGAAATGGCCTCGAGAACGCTCGCGTGGCCACCAGAGAAAACGGAGAACAGAGAGGCGTCAGCGGGGGCGAAAACGTCGCCTTTGCAGGGGTGGCGCTCGCGAGGCCATGCCCGGAAACCGCGCCAACACTGGGGGAACGGGCAAAAAAAATCCCAACCGATGAGGGTTGGGATTTAGGGTATTGGTGGAGGCGGCGGGAATCGAACCCGCGTCCGTAAGCACTCTGCCGTTGGTTCTACATGCGTAGCCTGTCATTTATTTAACCGTATTCCACCCGACAGGCAGGGGAGATATACGGCGGGTCCAGTTAGGTTTTAGTGGATTGGCCCTGGACGAGCCGTTCCACGATCTTGTGAGGGTCGACCCCTGAGTGCCCTTGCGGGCTCTGGACGCACAAGCACGGCTCCAGTCAGAGGCTAGCCGTGATTAAGCGGCTAGGGCGTAGTTGTCGTCGTTGGCAACTATATTGCGTGCAGTTGGATTTACGAGGTACTCTGCCCCTCGGCATGCCCCTAAGGTTTTGCAACCCACGTCGAAACCAGGTCGCCCCCGTTTGGAAACTGTTAAGTAAGACAGTATAACGCTCTGAAAAGTTCCGTGCTTCTTTATTTATGCCGGAAACTTGTCAGAACTTGCTTAGCGTTTTTCGCTCTTGAACAACTGCTGCTTCTCGCGCTGCCAGTCACGGTCTTTCTCGGTGGCGCGTTTGTCGTGCTCTTTCTTACCTTTGGCCAGGCCGATCTCGACCTTGGCGCGCCCGCGCTTCCAGTACATTGCCAATGGCACGAGGGTATATCCCTTGCGTTCCACCGCGCCGATCAGCTTGCTTAGCTCTGCGTGGTGCAGCAGCAGCTTGCGGGTGCGCAGCGGGTCGGGATGGATATGGGTGGATGCGGTGAGCAGTGGCGAGATGTGGGCGCCGAACAGCCAGGCCTCGCCATCCTTGATGAGGACATAACTTTCCTTGATCTGCACCCGCCCGGCGCGCAGGCTTTTTACTTCCCAGCCTTCCAGAACCAACCCCGCCTCGAAACGCTCTTCGATGAAGTAGTCGTGACGGGCGGTTTTGTTGAGAGAGATGGTGCTGCTGCCATCGTCGGATTTTGATGTGTGTTTGGACATGCGCTTTTTATGGTTGATCCCGGAAGCGGTCAACTGCCGCTTCCGGGATTATACCTTGTAATACTCTTTATACCATGCCACAAACTGTGCAATGCCCTTTTCAATTGGGGTGGCGGGCTTGAAGCCCACGTCACGCATCAAATCATCGACATCCGCATAGGTGGCGGGCACGTCGCCGTTTTGCAGCGGCAGCAGGTTTTTCTGCGCTTTTTTGCCCAGACAATCTTCCAGTATTTCAATAAAGCGCAGTAACTCTATCGGTTGATTGTTGCCTATGTTGTAGAGCTTGTAGGGGGCGTAACTGGTGGCGGAATCCGGGGTGTCGCCCGTCCATTGCGGGTTGGGTTCAGACACCTTGTCGAGCACGCGTATCACGCCTTCGACGATATCGTCGATGAAGGTGAAGTCGCGGCGGTGATTGCCGTAGTTGAAAACATCAATCGGCTTTCCGGCCAGGATGCTTTTGGTAAACATGAACAGCGCCATGTCCGGGCGCCCCCATGGGCCGTAGACAGTAAAGAAGCGCAGACCGGTGGTTGGGACCTTATACAGATGGCTATAGGTGTGAGCCATCAGCTCGTTGGCCTTTTTGCTGGCCGCGTACAGGCTCACCGGATGGTCTACGTTGTCATGCACGGAAAACGGCATCTTGGTGTTGGCGCCATATACCGAGCTGCTGGAGGCATACACCAGGTGCTCGACGTTGTGGTGGCGGCAGCCCTCCAGGATGTTGAGAAAGCCTACCAGATTGCTGTCTACATAGGCGTGCGGATTGGTGATCGAATACCGTACTCCCGCCTGGGCAGCGAGATTTACCACGCGCTCAGGTTTGTATTTGGCGAACGCCTCTTCAATAGCAGCACGGTCTTCGAGGCTGGCGCGCACATCAGTGAATTTAGGGTGCGGCAAGGTCCGCGCCAAACGCGCCTGCTTCAGATTGACGTCATAATAGTCGTTGAGGTTGTCGACGCCGATGACTTCATCGCCGCGTGCCAATAGCCGCAATGCCAGCGCGGAGCCGATAAAACCGGCGGTTCCGGTGATTAAGACTTTCACTTGTTTTCTTGTTCCTGTGTGTAGAGTGGATTAGCGGGGCGTACTACCTACAATCTGCCATCCACCTGGTCGGCAGGCAGAATATACTTCACATCGAACAGTATCGCATCCGGTTTGCCCAGCGCGCGAATTTTCTCTACGCCCATTTCGCGGAACTGGTGATGGGCCACCGCGAGGATAATCGCATCATACTTGCCGGGTTCGAGTGTCGTGACTGGCGTGATGCCATATTCGTGCACGGCCTCGGCGGGATTGATCCACGGGTCGTAGACATCGACATTGGCCGAGTAGCTTTGCAGCTCGTTGATGATGTCGGTCACTTTGGTATTGCGCAGGTCCGGGCAGTTCTCCTTGAAGGTCAGCCCCAGCACCAGCACATTGGAATTGGCGACATGGACGCGGCGCTGGATCATCATCTTGATCACGCGCTGCGCCACATAGGGACCCATGCCATCGTTGATGCGGCGTCCGGCGAGGATGACTTCGGGCAGGTAGCCGATTTCCTGAGCCTTATGGGTCAAATAGTAGGGATCTACGCCGATGCAGTGGCCGCCTACCAATCCGGGGCGGAACGGCAGGAAATTCCATTTGGTGCCCGCCGCCTCCAGCACCTCCAGCGTGTCGATACCGAGCCGGTTGAAGATCAGGGCCAGCTCATTGATCAGGGCGATATTCACATCGCGCTGGGTATTTTCGATAACCTTGGCGGCCTCGGCGACACGGATGCTGCTCGCTTTATGGGTGCCCGCCGTGATGATGCGTTTGTAGAGGCTATCCACAAAATCAGCCACATCGGGCGTGGAGCCGGAGGTGACCTTGAGGATGTTGACGACACGATGCTGCTTGTCGCCAGGGTTGATGCGTTCCGGGCTATAACCAGCAAAGAAGTCCTGGTTGTATTTCAGGCCGGAAAGGGCTTCCATGATCGGCACGCATACTTCTTCGGTGGCGCCCGGGTAGACTGTCGATTCAAAGATCGTGATGTCACCCTTTTTGAGCAGTTTTCCTAGGGTCTGGCTGGCCTTGACGAGCGGGGTGAGGTCAGGACGCTTGTGTTCGTCGACGGGCGTGGGCACGGTGACGATATAGACATTGCAAGCCGCCAGGTCGGACGGGTTGGTGGTGTAGCTGAGCTGGCTGGCCTGCGCCAGCTCATGGGAGTCTACTTCCAGTGAGCTATCCTTGCCCGCCCTGAGCTCGGCAATGCGCGCCGGATTGATGTCCAGCCCTACCGTTGGGAATTGTTTACCGAACTCCACTGCGAGCGGCAGTCCGACATAGCCCAGGCCGATCATGCCAATTTTTGTCTGGTTCAGGTCAGGCATGTGATTTTCCTCGGATCTTTTTTGAATGAATTTCATGTGGTGCGTGGGAGGCACCCTACGTTCTGGTTTGATTACGACTGAATGCTTGCGCCGCGCCCAATTGCGTAATAGGTAAATCCCTCTTTGGCCAGCATCTGCGGATCGTAAAGATTACGCCCATCGAAGATTAGCGGCTGCTTGAGCGTAATCTTAATCTTGCTGAAATCCGGGCTGCGGAATGACTTCCACTCGGTAACCAATACCAGCGCATCGGCACCTTCCAGCGCGGTGGCAGGTGATGTGCAGAGCACAAGATCAGGGCGATCGCCATAGATGCGGCGCGCTTCGTCCATAGCTTCCGGGTCATGGGCCTGAACGCGCGCGCCATGCGCCCACAAGGCTTCCATGAGCGTGCGGCTGGAGGCGGCGCGCATGTCGTCGGTGTTGGGCTTGAAGGCTAGACCCCACAGCGCAAAGGTACGGCCCTTTAGATCGCCGTTAAAGTGCTTCTCGATTTTCTGGAACAGCACTTCCTTCTGGCGGTGGTTCACCGCCTCCACGGCACGCAGCAGCTCGGCCTGATAACCGACTTGCGTGGCGGTGCGCTCCAGCGCCTGCACGTCCTTGGGGAAGCACGAGCCGCCATAACCGCAGCCGGGATAAATGAAATGATAGCCGATGCGCGGATCGGAACCGATACCGATACGCACCTGTTCGATATCCGCGCCCAGGCGTTCGGCGATATTTGCCAGTTCGTTCATGAAACTGATTTTTGTCGCCAGCATGGCGTTGGCTGCATACTTGGTCAGCTCCGCCGAGCGGATGTCCATCACCACCAGGCGCTCGTGACTGCGATTGAACGGTGCATACAAGGCGCGTAGCAGCTCCGTGGTGCGAGGATTGTCCGTGCCGATGACGATGCGGTCCGGTTTCATGAAATCGTCCACCGCCGCGCCTTCTTTCAGGAATTCGGGGTTGGAGACGACATCGAATTCGACATTCTGGCCGCGCGCCGCCAGAGCACTTTGCAGGGTGCCGCGTACCCTGTCCGCCGTCCCAACGGGAACAGTGGATTTGTTCACCACAACCCGGTAGCTATCCATGTGTTCGCCGATGCTTTTGGCGACCGCCAGCACGTATTGCATATCTGCGGAGCCGTCTTCGTCGGGCGGCGTGCCGACGGCAATGAACTGGAACAGGCCGTGCGCCACACCCGCAGCAATATCGGTAGTGAAGGCCAGGCGGCCCGCCTGGGCGTTGCTGTTGACCATGGCTTCCAGGCCAGGCTCGTAAATGGGCAGCTTGCCTTGTTTGAGCATATCGATCTTGCGCGCATCGATATCGACGCACAATACGTCATTACCGACGTCCGCCAGGCAGGCGCCGGTGACAAGACCAACGTAGCCAGATCCGAAGATAGTGATTTTCATGGTATTATGCCAATAGTTTGGGTTGCTGGGGCGCTACGATACCAAAGTAAAAGGCCGCCGTCATTTGCAAAACTGCATCAGACTTAATCTTACAGGGACTGTAAATTTCAGCTTACAGTCCGATATCATATACACATTATAATCTACGCGGGATTATATACCCTGTAAGGGCGGCGCGCAGCCACCGTGAAGGCATTGCGCCCCATTGTCCCCTTTACGGGGATTTACGGGCGGGACAAGTGGCGCGACGCGAGGAGGTTTGCGCCATAACGCTTCAGTCGAAAAATTGAAGTTAAGAAAATGTAGCGTGGCACATACTTAAAGAGCCAATGCACAGAAAAAGCCATGGATGGACTCCATCATGAGTCCTCTTTGAAACACCAAGCCCATTTTTTGAATCTGGATTGATGCACGGCGCCTATGGTCCGACTATTTAGACATTACGTGCCCCATACATTCTTGCTGCTTGGGGTATTCGAGGCTGCGATCCTGATATTCTCTATCTATGTCGGCGCATCACTGCGTGTTGGCGTCGAGGGCGGGACACTTGGCGATATGCAACCGCTCATGCCCAAGGCGCTGCTGTTTGCCTTCGTCATGGTGTGTGTGATGACAGCAGTGGGCCTGTATAAGGCCAATCTCCGCGATGGCATGGTGGGGATGCTGCTGCGGATCGGCATCAGCATCCTGCTTGGCGTGGGGGTGATGAGTCTGGTTTTCTACATCTTTCCCTCCCTGTTTCTGGGGCGCGGCGCATTCGGCCTGTCGTTTGCCGTTGCGTTAATGGGCATCATCCTCGCCCGCATAACGTTTTTTAAAATTGTTGACCAGGATGCGCTGCAACGGCGCATCCTGGTGTTGGGCTCGGGCAAGCGCGCAGGACAAATCTCCCGGCAATTGCGCAGAAAGGTTGATCGGCGAGGGTTCGCGATCCTGGGTTATGTGCATATCCCGGGTGAACACAGCGTGATCGATGCGCAACATATGCTTCACCTCGATGTACCACTGCTGGAATATTGCGACCAGCATCAGATCGATGAAATCGTTGTCGCCGTCGAGGATCGGCGCAAGGGATTCCCGGTGCATGAGCTGTTGGATTGCAAGATGAGCGGCATCGAGGTTGCGGATATGCTGACTTTCTTCGAGCGCCAGACGGGCAAGATCCGACTGGATCTTCTGCACCCGAGCTGGTTGATTTTCTCCGATGGTTTCCTTACCAACTCTGTTCGTGAGTTTAACAAGCGGGTTTTTGACGTAATGGCCAGCGTGCTGATCCTGGCGTTGACATGGCCCATCATGATTCTGACCATCATTGCAATCCTGATGGAAAGCCGTGGCTGTGGACCGGTTCTTTATCGTCAGGTGCGAGTGGGTCAGAACTGGGAGTTGATCGAGGTCCTGAAGTTCCGCAGCATGTGTGTGGATGCGGAGAAGGACGGCCCGCAATGGGCAGGCAAGAATGACAGCCGGATCACGCGAGTTGGCGCTTTTATCCGCAAGACACGCATTGATGAACTGCCGCAATTGCTGGGTGTGCTGAAGGGTGACATGAGCTTTGTTGGCCCCCGTCCGGAGCGCCCGGTATTCGTCGAGCAACTGTCCCAGTCGATCCCCTATTACGCCGAGCGTCACCGTGTCAAACCGGGCATCACTGGCTGGGCGCAGATCCGTTATGCTTACGGCTCATCGGAAGAAGACGCTGTTGAAAAGCTGCAATATGATTTGTATTACGTAAAAAATCACAGTCTGTTTCTGGATCTGATGATCCTGTTCCAGACTGTCGAGGTGATTCTCTGGGGCAGAGGCGCCCGTTAATTGTACTGTGTCACAAAGCGATCAAGGGATGCAGTGCAAGGCAAAATCGGGCGAAAAAGCGGAGTTTACATGTAGTCTGCCGCTTCCCGGCCCCGCATGTTGAGTCCGATTTTAACGCCGCAATGCGCCCTTCAGTGCTTTGTGACACAGTACAATTAGCGGAGTATCCACAATGCTCAATATCGGTGTGCTCAGCTACACCGCCGCCGCACTGATGTTTCTGGTGCTGTCGCTATTGCTGCTGACCAGTTGGCGCGGTCGGCTGCAGGGCGCATTGCTGGTCTTCGCGTCCCTGTTTACAGTGGCATGGGCGGCCATGGCGGCCTGGCACGCCGAGCTGGATTACCCGCCCTCCCTGACGCTTCCGGCAGTGGAGATAGCGCGCAACGCCGTTTGGTTTGCATTCCTGGTCAGATTGTTATATCCCGCACAGCAGGCCGGCCCGATGCCCTTGCGGCTGCGCTGGCTCGCAGCAGGGCTGGCGGGGCTGAGTTTGGCTCTCCTGTCAATGGTCATCTACCCGTCATTGACCGGCTTTTCCAGTGATGTGGATCTGCGCATGTTCGGCCACGTCCTGCTGGCCGTGGCCGGGCTAGGCTTGGTTGAACAGGTGCTCCGCAACACACCTGCCGAGCAGCGCTGGGCCATCAAGTTTCTCAGCATGGGTGTCGGCGGCATGTTTGCCTATGATTTTTTCCTGTACTCGGACGCGCTGCTTTTCAAGCAGATCGACGCGCACCTGTGGGATGCGAGGGGCATGATTACGGCACTGGCCGTGCCGCTGATCGCCGTCTCGGCGGCGCGCAATCCGCAGTGGTCGCTGGATGTGGCGGTCTCGCGCGGGTTCGTCTTCCACACGGCCGCGCTAATGGGGGCAGGGATCTATCTGCTGGTCATGGCGGCTGCCGGCTATTACATCCGCATCTATGGTGGAAATTGGGGCGTGGTGGGCCAGGCGATTTTTCTGTTTGGCTCGGCAGTGGTGTTGCTGGCGATAGTTTCTTCTGGTCAGGTGCGCGCCCGCTGGAAGGTGCTACTCAACAAGCATTTTTTCAGTCACAAATACGATTACCGTGAGGAATGGCTGCGGTTTATCCGCACCTTATCCAATGGTGAACCAGGCCAACAGCAGTCAGCGGCAACCCAGGAACAGGCCATCCGGGCGCTGGCACAAATAGTCGACAGCCCAGCAGGCATACTGTGGTGGCGAAGCAAGACTGCCGGTGACACCTTTGCTCACTTTGCACCCTTGGCACGCTGGAACATGCCTTCAAGCGCAGGCGCCAGTGAGCCTGTGGAGGGTTCACTGGCACGCTTCTTGGAAGCGCGCCAGTGGATCATTGATCTGGGCGAATACGCACATCGCCCCGAATCCCACGAGGGACTGGTGATACCGCAATGGTTGCGTGACCTGCCTCAAAGCTGGCTGGTGGTGCCGCTGATTCTGGATCAGCAGCTATGTGGCTTCATGATGCTGGCGCAGCCGCGCGCCGCGCGGCAGATCAACTGGGAAGACCGCGACCTGCTCAAGACCGCAGGCTATCAGGCAGCCAGCTTTCTTTGTCAACTGGAATCTGCTCAGCGCCTTTCGGAATCGCGCCAGTTCGAGGCCTTCAACCGGCTTTCCGCGTTTGTTGTACATGACCTCAAGAATCTGGTGGCGCAGCTTTCACTGGTGGTATCGAATGCGCAAAAACACAAACATAACCCGGCATTCATGGAAGATGCGATAAATACGGTGGAGCATGCGGCGGCAAAGATGAACCGGATGCTTGCCCAGTTGCGCGCAGGAAATCTCCAGGCGCATACTGCAATCAAGTTTGACCTTGACACACTATTGCGCGAAGTCATTGAGGCGCGGACACACTCCAAGCCTGCGCCATCGCTGGAAATAGCCGAAACGGGTTTGCGCGTACTGGCAGATCGCGACCGTCTTGCCGCCGTTTTCGGCCATATCGTACAGAATGCGCAGGAGGCAACCCCCGCAGATGGCTATGTGCGGGTACGGCTGAAACGTGAGGGTGCCCAGGCCATCCTGGAAGTGGAGGACAGCGGCCATGGCATGGATGCCGAGTTCATCCGCAAGCGCCTCTTCCAGCCGTTTGAAACCACCAAAGGCAATATGGGCATGGGTATCGGTGTCTATCAGAGCCTCGAACTGGTGCGTGAATTAGGTGGTGATATCGAAGTTGTCAGCCAGCCGGGCGAGGGCAGTCTGTTCCGTATCATGCTCCCTTTGCCGTTTTTCCGGCAGGAAGATGCGCAACTCGAACAATTAGAAAAAAAAGCCGTACAAGGGAGGGTATAACATGAGTCCGTCAAGCAAGACATTGTTGATAGTCGAGGATGATCCAGGCTTGCAAAGCCAGTTGCGCTGGTGTTTTGATAGCTTCGAAGTGGTGACCGCAGGCGACCGCGAAAACGCCCTGGCGCAGGTGCGCCATCATGAACCGGCAGTGGTGACTCTGGATTTGGGCTTGCCTCCCGACCCCGGCGGCGCCAGTGAAGGACTGGCGACGCTCAGGGACATCCTCGTCATCGCGCCGGGTACCAAGGTCATTATGGTCACCGGCAATGATGATCGAGAAAACGCCGTGCGGGCGATAGGGTTGGGAGCGTATGACTTTTATCAAAAACCCATCGACCCAGAGATCCTCTCGCTGATTGTAAACCGCGCCTTTTCTTTGCACAGCCTGGAAGAGGAAAACCGCCAGTTGGTGGCCGCGCAGCAACAGAAAAATTCGCCATTGCAAGGCATACTCGCCTCTAGCCCCCAGATGCTCAAGGCGTGTTCCACAGTGGAAAAGGTCGCGCCCACCAATGTCACTGTGCTGATACTGGGGGAAAGCGGCACCGGCAAGGAACTGCTTGCCCGTGCCCTGCATGAACTCAGCCCTCGTGTTATGCAGCGCTTTGTCGCCATCAACTGTGCCGCGATACCCGAAGCCCTGCTTGAAAGTGAGCTGTTTGGTTACGAAAAAGGCGCCTTCACCGGCGCCACAAAACAAGTAAAAGGAAAGGTCGAGTATGCCGAAGGAGGGACGCTGTTCCTCGATGAGGTGGGCGATCTACCCATGTCGTTACAGGCTAAATTGCTGCGATTTTTGCAGGAACGGGTGATTGAGCGGATCGGCGGGCGCGGAGAAATCGCGGTAGATGTGCGCGTGGTATGCGCAACGCACCAGGACGTTCCGGTGCTGGTGCGCGCGGGGAAATTCCGCGAGGACTTGTATTATCGGATCAGTGAGCTGACCATCACCATCCCCCCCCTGAGGGAACGGGACGGGGATGCCGTGCTGTTGGCGCATGCCTTTGTAGATAAATTCAGCCGCCAGCAAGGAAAACCGCAGCGCACCTTGAGCAAAGAAGCACTGGCAGCAATCGAGGCTTACCATTGGCCCGGCAATATCCGGGAATTGGAAAACCGCATCAAGCGCGCGGTGATCATGAGTGAAGGCGTTCAGATCGGCGTGGAAGATCTTGAGCTGACACCCCCCGCCACCTCGAATAATGAGGAACCGATCATACTCAACTTACGCGAGGCGCGCGACAACGCCGAACGCCAGGCATTGCAGCGGGCGCTGCGCTGGTTTGATGGAAATGTCTCGCATGCAGCGGAAATACTCGGCGTTAGCCGCCCGACATTGTATGATTTGATGAATAAATACCAGATAAAACTAAAGTAGCGGAAAACCGCTGTTAACCGCCCCATATATTTGGGCAACCTGCACATAATTATGGCGCGCTACATAGATAGACAGAGATAATATCATGAAAAAGCACAACAAAAAACGGAAAAGCGCGATTGTTTTGGGGCTGGCATTGATCGCGATGGGGAATCACCCAGCATATGCCGACGATAGCCAAAAACTGATTGGAGAAGCCCAAAGCTATCTGCAAAAAGGCGACACCAAGGCCGCAGTTATCCAGCTCAAAAATGCCCTCCAGCAAAATCCTGACAATAAAGAAGCGCGCTTCATGCTGGGAGAGGTTTACCTGAAACAGGGTGATGGCGCTTCCGCCGCGAAGGAGCTAAAACGCGCCAAAGACCTCGGCATGGCGGACGACAAGGTTCTCATCCCACTGGGCAAGTCCTACCTGCTGCAGGGGCGCTACGAAGCCGTTCTGGATGAAATCAAACCGCCTGCCGGGGCCTCGGCGGATATCAAGGCCGGCATCGCAGCCCTCCAGGGGCATGCCCAGCTCGCCTTGGGCAAGGCGGCACAAGGCAAGGAAAAGTACAATGAAGCACTGCAAAACCACGCCGATTTTCCAGATGCTCTGCTAGGGCTGGCCCGCATTGCTGCTGCTGTGGATAAAGATACGGCAGGTGCGAGCGGCCTTGTAGACCGGGCACTCAAGGCCGATCCGCAAAACATCGACGCGTGGCTGATGAAGGGCGATCTGCAAAGGACCGCCGGCCACCATGCCGAGTCCTTGCAAAGCTTTCAGAAGGTGCTACAGCTTGATTCGAACAATCTTTCCGCCTACTTGGGTCGTGCCATTGAACAAATCGCATTAGGCAAGCCCACCGAAGCGAAGAAGGACATCGACACGGTACGCAAACGCGCGCCCAATCACCCGCTCGCCAATTATCTGGCCGCGGCCATGGCATTCCAGGAAAAGAACCTCACCGCTGCCCAGGATTATCTCCAGCAGGTGCTGAAGATAGCGCCGGGGCATCTGCCCAGCCTGCTGCTCATGGGTAACATCCATTACGCCCAGAACCAATTCGAGCAGGCAGAGGATGAGTTGTCGCGCTATGTGAAAGCGCTGCCCGGCAATGTTGCCGCCCGCAAACTGCTCGCCGCTACCCTGATGAAGCTCAAGCGCCCGCAGGATGCAGTCAAGGCACTCGAACCTGCTCTCAAGGACAACGCCAAAGACCCGCAATTACTGGCCCTGCTGGGCAGTGCCTATTCACAGGGCGGCGATCTGAACAAAGGCACCGATTACCTCGAACAGGCCGCCAAGCTCGCGCCCAATGCCGCAGCGATACGCACCCAATTGGCCGTAGGGCATCTCGCGGCGGGTGAGACCGAACTGGCCGTCAAGGAACTGGAATCCGTCGTCGACCTGGGCAAGGAACCCATGCAGGCGGATGTCCTGCTGGTGCTTGCCCACCTACAGAAAAAGAACTTCGACAAGGCCCTTGCCGTCGCCCAGAATATGGCCAGGAAAGACACCAATAACCCCGTGCCCTATAACCTGATGGGCGCCGCCTACCTGGGCAAAAAAGACTTGGCCTCAGCGCACAAACAATTCGAGCAAGCCATAAAGATTCAGCCCAAATTCAGTCCGGCCCAAATGAATCTGGCGCAGATCGACCTGCAACAGGGCAAACCCCAGCAGGCCGAACAGCGTTACAAGGATATCCTCAAATATGACGACAAAAATGTCGGCGCCATGGTGGCGCTGGCCGGCCTGTCGGCACGCGCGGGCAAAGAGAAAGAGGCCTTTGGCTGGCTGGAAAAGGCCAGGGAAAAGAACCCCAAGGCATTGGAGCCTGCCCTGCTGCTGATTAATGCTTATCTGCAACAGAACCAACCCCTCAAGGCCTTGAGCATCGCGCGCGATGTCCAGGATGAGCATGCCGACAATCCGATTGCCCTGCAAGCCCTGGCTCAGGCGCAACTGGCAGCGGGCGAAACCAGCAGCGCCCTGTCCAGCTACCGCAAGCTCACCGAGAAGCTGCCCAAATCACCCCAGGCTCAGTACCTGCTCGCACAGGCCCAAATGAAGTCGAAAGACTCCAAGGCCGCCGCCGCCAGCCTGAACAAGGCACTCAAAGTGGATCCCAATTTCCTGCCCGCCTCCGTGGCCTTGGCTGAGCTGGAACTCCAGGATAACCGCCCTCAAGAAGCCCTGGGCATCGCACGGCAGATCCAGAAACAACAAGACAAATCCCCGGCAGGGTACGAGTTGGAAGGCAATATCCACATGCGCACCCGTGCCTATGCCGATGCCGCCAAGGCCTATGCCACCGCCTACCAGCGCGGCAAGAGTGGAGGGATGGCGGTGAAGATGTCCGGTGCCCGCAAGCAAGCCGGCGATAGCGCCGGAGCCTATCAGGCGCTGATCCAATGGCTCGCCGAGCACCCCGATGACGCCGGTGCGCGCACCGTGCTGGCCAGCACCTACCAGTCGGACGGCAAACGCAAAGAGGCCATAGAGCATTATCAGAAGGTGCTTACGACGCAGCCTAAAAATGCCGCCGTGCTCAACAACCTCGGCTGGGTCTATTATGAGCAGGGCGATCCGCGCGCCCTGGAATACGCCGAAAAGGCTTACAATCTGGCAAAAGACCAGCCTGCCATTATGGACACCTTCGGCTGGATCCTGGTACAGCAGGGGCAGGTAAAGCGCGGTCTGGAGCTGCTTCAGTCCGCCACAGCCAAATCTCCTGAATCACCGGATATCCGTTATCATCTGGCCGTGGCACTGGATAAATCAGGCCGCCGCCAGGATGCGCGCAAGGAACTGGAACGGCTGCTTGAGCGCAACAGCGACTTTAGCGAAGCGGCAGCGGCAAAGTCACTGCTGAATCGCCTCAAATCAGGAGGTTAAGCTGTAATTTGCCCTCCCATCGCCTTGTGGCTATGATATTCCCACTAAATTGACCTCATGAGGTAGTCGAGCATGACTCTGCACGCCCATTTATCACCCCTGAGCATCGCTGATTATCTGGAAGGCGAACTGCGCAGCCAGGTGCGCCACGAATACGTGGCGGGGCGCGTATTTGCCATGGCGGGTGCCAGCGAGACGCATAATCTGATCGCCGGAAACCTTTATACGGTATTACGCGCCCACCTGCGGGGTGGGGGCTACCGCACCTTTATGTCCGACATGAAGGTGCGTGTGGAAAAGATGCAAGCATTTTATTATCCCGATGTGCTGGTAACATGCGATCCTGATGATATCGAGCAATACCATAAATCCCGGCCCTGCCTCATTATTGAAGTCCTCTCACCCGCCACAGAGACTATTGACCGGCGCGAGAAACTGCTTGCTTATCAGGTGCTGGATAGTCTCAAAGAATATGTGCTGGTGACCCAGGATCGCATGCAAGTCGAGGTCTACCGTCGAGACGGTGCGGACGGATGGTGGGTGGATACCTATACCGGTGGCGAAGGGGTTCATCTGGAGTCAGTGGGCCTCACGCTGTCAATAGCTTCCGTGTACGAGGACGTGCTGTAGATTGGAACCCCTATCTCATGCGTGGTATCCGTGCCATTTTCCTGGAAATAGATGATCGCCTCAAAACTGGCAAGAAGTAAGTTGCCACAATAACCGTAGAGGGGAGCAAGATGAAGTTGGAATTTTTTGGCAATCTGCGCGCCTGCGCGCTAGCCGCAGTACTCGTGGCACCCACCCTTACGAGTTGTGATAGTGTTGGGAATTTGACCCCACAGCAGCATGTACAACGGGCTAAGGACTTCCAGGACAAAGGGGATCTGGGATCAAGCATTATCGAGCTCAAGAGCGCGTTGCAGCAAAGCCCGGACAATGCCGAAGCACGCCTGCTTCTAGGGGAAAATTATGTCAAGGCGCATCAGGGGAAGGAGGCGGAAAAAGAGTTGCTGCAGGCGCAGAAACTCGGTGTGGCGCGCTCGGCCGTACTGCCCACGCTGATCAAGGCTATCCTGCTCCAGGGAGACCTGGATAGGGTGCTGGCAGAAAGCGGCAAACTGACGCCTGATATGTCCAAAGCGGGGCAGGCTACCATCCTCGGCCTGCGAGGGCAGGCTTTTATCGCCAAAGGACAGCTCGATCTGGCGCAACAGGCGCTGGAACAGGCCCTGCAAATCAAGTCCGATTCACTTCCGGCATTGATTGGCATGATCGCCCTGCATGGCTACCAGCGTCACTATGATGTCGCCCGGCCATGGGCAGAAAAAGCCTTGAATGCAGATTCGACCTCTGCCGACGCCTGGAGCGCACTGGGAGACCTGGAAATGGCCCAAGGGCGGTTAACCGAGGCGGAAAAAGCCTACGGCAGCGCCATCAAACACAGGGCTACCCCGTATCTCGAGCAGGCCAAACGGGCACAGGTACGCATCCAGCTCAAAAAATTCCCGGAGGCCACAGCCGACATCAAGGCCTTGCAAGAAGCGGGGTTAAAAGACCATCCCTATGTGAATTACATTGCCGGGCTAAATTATTTTGCCCAAAAAAAATATCAGGATGCGGTAACGGCATTCGAAGCCAGCAACGCGGTTGACCCCTCCTTCCTGTCCAACAAAATATACCTGGCCACCACCCATCTCATGCTCGGCAACACCGAGCAGGCGCTTACTCATGCGCAAAAGATTTCTGCGGTCGCGCCCCGCTCCAGGGCGGCTAAAAACCTGCTTGGCAGCATTCTGATCAGCCGTGCCGAATACGACGACGCGAAAGACATCCTGCAAAAAACCCTGGCCAATTCCCCCAATGACCCCCAGGCGCTGGGCATGATGTCCACCGTCGCCATGCTTGAAGGCGATACAGCAAAAGGGCTGGAATACGCCAAAAAACTCGCCGCGCTGGAACCCGACTCAAAACAGGCCCAGGACATGCTCATGATGGCGAAACTGATGGCCGGTGAGGCGCTCGACCAGACCATCAGCCAGGCTGGCAAGCAGGCCGCCACTGCCAGCGACGCTTATACCCAGGAACTCATGCTGGCGCTCGCCAGCTTCCGCGACAGCAAACTCAAGGAAGCCCTCGAACGCGCCAAAGCTATGCATGCCCGTTACCCGGATAAAGTTGACCCGCCCAAACTGATGGCCGCAGTTTATCTCGCCGCAGCTCAGTGGGAGCAAGGCAAGGCTGAGCTGGAAAAAGTCCTCAAGCTCCAGCCCAATGAACCCTCCGCTACCCGCAATCTCGCCAAGGTAGAGGCCCTGCAAGGCAACTATCAGCGGGCGAAAACCCTGCTACAGCCACTGCTGAAAAACCAGCCCGGCGACACCGAGGCCACACAGCTCCTGGCTGACGCCGAGTCCCGGCTGGGCAATTCTGCTGCCGCCCTCGAAATGCTGGAACAGGCGGCGAAAAGCAAACCCGGCGACCTAGCGATTCGCAGCAAACTCGCTGCGGAATATCTGCAAACGGGACGTGCGGATAAAGTGCTAGAAATCACTCGCGGCCTGGCGGATGCCCAGTTTCGCCAGCAACCGGCGCTGCTGGAACTGCGCGGCAAAGCCCTGCTGTTGAGTGGAGATGGCGCATCCTCTGCCAGCACATTCGAGAAGTGGACGAAAATTGCCCCCAACTCCGCCCTCGCCCATTTTTATTACGCCAATGCCTTGGCCGGCCGCGGTGATACCGCCCGCGCCCGCAAGGAGCTGGAGCAGGCGATCAAGCTCGGTCCGCGTTACCTGCCCGCCCGCGTGGGTGAAATCAAGATGCGCGTACAGTTCAACGAACTGGACCAGGCTAAAAAAGCGCTCGCCAAGCTCAGGCAGGATTTTGGCGACCGGGCCGAAGTGCTGGGCATCGAGGGCTGGTTTGCGCTGGGCACCGGTGATCTCCCCGCCGCCGAACAAAAACTTGCCGCAGCCCTCAAGAAAGCCCCGGGCTCGGAACTGGTTATTCTCACCAGCCGAGCGCAGTGGGGGCAGAAAAAGCAGGAGCCTGCCCTCAAAACCATGCGCGACTGGCTAAAGGATCACCCCAATGATGTGCCGGTCCATATGCAACTGGCTGGCGCTTACCTCGACATGGGGCGTGAAACCGACTCTCTGGCTACCTATGGCCAAGTCGTCAAACTCGCGCCCAAGCATGTGCCGGCGCTCAATAACCTGGCCTGGCTGAATCGTGACAAAGCGCCCCAAAAGGCCATGGAATACGCCCAGCAGGCTTACCAACTGGCCCCCAAGGATCCCTATGTGCTTGACACCCTGGGGATGCTGACGCTTAAAAATGGTGATCTAAGCCGGGCTGCCAGCCTATTGCGTGACGCTGCCAAGCTTGTTCCGGAGGATGCACAAGTCCAGCTTCATCTTGGAAGCGTCCTGCTTCAACAGAAACAATTGGCCGAGGCAAGAAAGGTGCTCGATGCAATAGTCAAGAAGGCGCCCGGGTCGCCGACCGCGAAAGAGGCCACAACCCTTTTGGGAACCTTTGCTAGTGTTAAGTAATAAATACCCATGAAAATCCTAGCGCTTTCTAACTCTCACGCACTTGCTCACGTCTCACGTCAATTGGAAGTCTCCAAGGCCTTGCGGCGACGCGGGCATGATGTGATATTAGGCGGCCATGGCAAGTATCTCCAAGTCGCAAAAATGGATGGCTTTTCAATTCGGGAGCTGCCATACGTATCGATCGAACGGGTTATTCGTACCATCCGCTCGCAGAGGTTGTGGGAACTCTATCCGGAGTTGGAGCTCGCCGCTTTCATCGAAGCCGAACTTGCATTGTACGATGAGGTCAACCCCGATCTGATACTGCTGGATAACCGGGTGACGGGCCGCACTTCAGCCGAAAAGGCCGGGCTGAAGACGGTAGCGGTTCTCAACGTCCATATGAGCAATTATCGGCGGATACCCTTCTTTAGCCCAGCCAATCTGCCCGGAATGGCCAATATGCCTGGGCTGGCAGCGCTGGAGAGGTTCGAGAACGCAATCGAATTCTGGGTCTATGACCGCCTAGTCATGGGTGGTCTGAACAATATCCGGCGCAAGCTCGGACTCAAACGACTTTACGCATACGAGCATGAGGAGGGCGACATCAGCCTGCTGGCCGACATCCCTCAGTTCAACCCAGTATCCCGTTTGCCTTCACATGCTCGTTTTATTGGCCCCCTCACTTGGCATAACAGCCTTCCGGAACCCGCCTGTCTGACGCGACTGCAGGCAGATAAACCCACTGTCTACCTGGCCCTAGGCAGCGATAGTCTGGAAGAACTGGTGGAGCACCTGGGCTGCCTAGCCAGTGAGGGCATCCAGATTGTGGTCGCCACGGGAGGTGCCCAGATCTCTGGGGATCTAGCCGTGCCAGACGGGGTTTTTTTGGAAACCTACGTCAATACAGACAAGTTGCTCCCCCACTGCAACCTCGTCTGCTGCCATGGCGGCAACGGTACCCTGTACCAGGCGCTTTCCTACGGTTTGCCAGCCATTGTAGTGGCGACCCACGAAGAACAGTATTACGGTGGCAAACGTATCCAGCGGCTCGGACTGGGCCGCACCATGACGCTTAAGGCCCTGAAGCGTGAAGGGATGGGCAGCTTAGTTGCGATGGTTCGTCAGACGCTGAGATCGCCCGTTTATCGAGCCAATGCACAAGCCTTCTCGGCCCACTTCAAGGGGTGGAACGGCGCCGAGTTGGCAGCCGACGAAATTGAAAGATTGATGCAGGCCGGTCAATGAGCATCGCCTTGCGCGGGCGCCAGACACAATTGGAGTGAAATATCAAATGCTACTTTCAGCCACGAGCATGACACTGATTCTTTTCGGAGACGCATTATTCCTTTGGGGTTGCCTCAGCTTGGGAATATCCGAGCCGTTTCTGGTATTCATTCTGCTACTAATAGCCCATATCACGCTTTGTGTTCTGGCGACCCGTTTGTTGATGCTGTTCTTTCCTATCATCGAGGGGGAATTCCCCGTAAAAAGCCCAGAGGTTGCGCGCTGGCAAGCGCAGGCGGTCGTCGCCCTGCTTGGCTGCATCTACCTTGAGCCCTTCGTTCCGTTCTTTCTTAAGCCATCTTGGTACCGCCTTTTTGGCGCAAAAATAGGCAAGGGCGTGAATATTGGCGGCAAGCTCGTGGACTGCTCCCTGACTGAGTTGAAATCAGGGTCAGGGGTTGGGCACGATGCCTTGGTGTTGGGCCACTGGACGGCTGGAGACCGATGCAGGATTGGCAGGGTTGTCGTCGGCGAAAATGCCATGATCGGCGCCAGGAGTTTGGTTTTTCCTGGGGCAAAAATTGGCGAAGGGGCAACGATTGGTGCCATGTCCTTGCTCACTTCCAATCAAGAAGTCCCACCCAGCGAGATTTGGGTCGGCATCCCGGCTAAGAAGTTTGAAAAAAATAAATCGATCTAATCTTGTGCTGGCCAAGAGATGTGTCTTCACAGTGGGAAGAGGTCGAGCGATTAGGGACTCACAGCCCCTGGCTTTGGGCCGGAGACAACTGCTGTGGGTTCGCGTTAAGTGCAGCGACGAGTGGTTGCCGACACAGCGCCTCGGCCCAAATCTACGGCTGACAGCGGGCCAAGCACGCGGAGGATAATCTTGTCCGGATTGCCGCACACTTCGTGGCTCGCCCCCTTAATGGTAAGCGTCCAGCCGTCCCACCTGTTTTTATAGTTACCCTTGCGCCACCCTGTGGTTTTCACAGGAGAGCGGCACATGAATATGAAATCGTTGGAGGCAAGTCGCCACTACTGGCAGCAGCACGTCGCGGCCTGGCGGTGTAGTGGCCTGAAGCAGATTGATTATTGCAGGCAGCATGGACTGGTGCCGAAGCAGCTTCGCTACCGGATCGCCAAAGACCGTCGAAACGACGTTTGCGTGAGCGGCACGGATGCGGTCACGCTGGTGCCCGTGCAGATCGAGGAGGTCAACGGTGCTGGGTTGGTGTTGCAGAACGCGGGGGGGTGGCAGCTCACGCTGCCGTCCGGTGTTTCGGCAAGCTGGCTGGCAACCTTGCTGCGGGGCTTGTCATGATTGCGCAGCCGCATACGATCTGGGTGGCGGTCGCGCCGATGGACATGCGGGTGGGCATCGATGGTCTGTCGCTGCGGGTGCAGCAGGCGCTGGGCAAGGCCCCCTGCGATGGCTCGGCCTATGTGTTTCGTAACCGTCGCGGTGATCGGCTCAAGGTGTTGCTGTGGGATGGCAATGGCGTGTGGTTGTGCCAGCGCCGGTTGCATCGGGGGCGCTTCGTCTGGCCGCAGGCGGACAGTCCGGTCTGGTCATTGGAACTTGCCCAATGGCAGTGGCTGATTGCTGGTGTCGACTGGCAGCGGATGTCGGCCCAACCGGCGGCCGACTGGCGTTTGTGACGATTGAAGCCGCCATGAAAAATGGTGAATAAAAACCTGTATTTATGCGGCTTTCTGCGGTGTTTCATGGTATAATTTTGTCATGAAAAACGTTGCCGAAGCAGCCCTGCAAGACGCTCCTGTCGCTCTCAAAAACTGGGCTGTGCTGGCGATGCAGCAGCTCGACGAAAAGAGTAACAAAGTACAACAGTTAAGCGATCAACTGTCACTGCGCGACCAGCAGCTCAAACACGCCGACCTCAAAATCCAGGCCCTGACCTTCGAACTCGCCTACTACAAGCGCATTCGCTTTGCCAACAAGAGCGAACAATTCTCCTTGGAGCAGCGCGAGTTGTTCGAGGAAAGCTGGAATACCGACACCAGTGCGCTGGAAGCCGAAGTGGAACAGCTGGCATCTACCCAGCAACCCAAGCGCGAACGCGCCGGTCGCCAGCCGTTGCCGAATCATCTCCCGCGTATCGAGCACCGGCATGAACCTGAGGGTTGCACCTGCGGCCAGTGCGGCAAGGATCTGGCCAAGATCGGCGAAGACATCAGCGAGCAACTGGATGTCGAGCCCGCCCGCTTCTTCGTGCATCGCCACATTCGTCCGCAGTATGCTTGCCGTGCTTGTGAGACCGTCAGTGCGGCGCCGATTCCGCCGGCGGTCATCGACGGCGGCATGGCGGCGCCGGGCTTGCTCACCTGGGTGATGGTCAGCAAATTCATGGATCACCTGCCTCTCTACCGGCTGGAGCAGATCGCGGCCCGCAGTGGGGTTACCCTGTCACGCTCCACCTTGGCCGAATGGGTAGGTCGCATTGGCGTGGCACTCCAGCCGCTGGCCGACCGGCTGGCTGAGATACTCCGCCAGCGCACCGTCTTGCACGCCGACGAGACCCCGGTGCAGCAACTCGACCCCGGACGGGGAAAAACGCTACGCGCCTTCCTCTGGGCCTACCGAAGTTGCGATCTCGAACAGGGAGACCCCCTCGTCCTCTTCGACTACCAGGCCGACCGGCGCGGCAAACATGCCAGGAACTTCCTGCAAGGCTGGAAGGGTGCCCTTATGGTCGATGATTATGCCGGCTACAAAGGCCTGTTCGCCCACGCCGTGGTGGAACTGGCGTGCCTGGCCCATGCGCGGCGGAAATTCTACGATCTGCATGCCGCCCATCAGAGCCCGATTGCGGCCGAGGCATTGAAGCGCATTGCCGGACTCTACGCCATCGAAGATCAGGGCAAGACCCTGGGCATCGAAGATCGTCATGCATTACGCCAGCAACACGCCAAGCCGAAGCTGGACGAATTCCATGCCTGGCTCCAGCGCACACGGCTCACCACCGCCACGGGTAGCGGCACCGCCAAGGCCATCGACTACAGCCTCAAACGCTGGGATGCAATCAAGCGCTACCTCGGGGATGGCCGTTACCCCATCGATAACAACCCGGTGGAAAATGCTATCCGTCCTATTGCGCTTGGTAAAAAGAATTGGCTGTTCACCGGCAGTGAACGCGCGGGCCGCCGCGCCGCCGCCATCCAGAGCCTGTTCGCAACGGCGAAACTCAACGGCATCGAGCCGGCGGCCTGGCTGAAGGATACGCTGGAGAAACTGCCGACCTGGCCTAACAGCCGCATTGATGAGCTGCTGCCATTGCGGTCTGTACAGGCATCAGACTGAGCTGTACAGGTGGAGCGGCTGGACGCTTACCCTTAATGGGCTGCGGTCTCACATCTAATCCACCCTACTCCCAAAAAGAAAAGGGCGCGACTCGCGCCACGCCCTTTGCATTTCCCAGTCTAACAATCAGACGATAGGATCTTACCCACGCAGCTTCCGGCGACCTGCGGCTACCATGCCAAGCAGGCCGATGCCCAAGAGCGCCAACATGCCAGGCTCAGGAACACGGCGGATAGAATTTGACGTCAAAGCGTTAAAGGCCAGCGTATATGTGCCACTGCTCAAGCCAAGAATGTTTATGCCAAAATCAGTAAAGCCAGCGCCCAGACTATGAGCTACGTCATTAGGATTGGCGGAAACACTCAAATTACGATTCAAGTCCTGAGTGTCACCACCTACTGCATCCTCTGTACACGTGACACCCGCCAGCCCTGCGTCAACCGAGCAGTCGTTTGCTGCTGTCCCCTGCGGTGACCATGTGACCGAATCGCCACTGAGGCTGGTCAGACTGAAGCTAGCATTGATATTGGCCTGCGCATTGCCATTATTGAAGAGTAGATCATTGATTACCGTTCTCAGGTAGGGATCGGCCTCAAAATCAAGTTTCAAGCCACCCGACCCAGCAAGAGTAAACGTCATGGTGAAGCCAGTATTTGACGTAATTTCAGCGTTTGAGTTTGCGGAACCATTGCCCTGGAGTTCGGATTCAGCAATTTGCTGGATATGAGTAGGGAGAAAATTGGTAAGTTCCGCCTGATAAATCACGGAATCCGAATTGGAATACTGGTTAGCACTCACACCCCACAGGGAAAAATCATTGTTGCCACGGATAGGTGCGCCAACATTCGCCGCGCCGGGGTCAAGAACTGGTGCGGTGCCGCAGTTATTGCTGGAGATGGTTCCTCCGCAGTTGCCGCTAAGCAAACCATTGCCGCCGGTTCCGACGATGGCGCTCACGCCATTGAGAGTCGCGGTATTGGTGGCCGTGAACTGGAAGCTGGTAACGGGTTGTGGGGCAGGTAAGCCACCATCAGTGATTACGACTGAAAGGCCCTGCAAGTTCAGACTGGAGCCAGCATACACGCTCGCCGTAGCTTGACCAGCTACTCCCATCGCTAGTGCGGCCGTTACGGCTGCCGCTAGAACCGATTGTTTGATATTCATGCTCATCCCCTTGCGGATTAATTAAATTACTTTCCAGCGCTAAAGACTGGTTACCCGATCTTAAAGTTACCTATCGATCTTCGTACCTAATGATAAGCAATACATGTGCCATTTATATATTTTATAATACAAACAATAAGTTAAGAATCATGAATGGTTTTTGGCCATGTGCCAAGCTCAAAATTGTAAAATTCTTCGACAATTATTGGGATGGTTTTGGTGGGTGAAGAAGGGAAATGTGGCTTGCTGATTGGTGATATTTTCATATAATTATCAGCATAAACAATATGTTAAATAGTTATTTTGTTTTTACCATGAGCCAAACTTAAGGCTGTAAAATTTTCCGACAGTTATTTGGAGGGGCAATGGAAAACGTGGTTTGTTGGTTCGGCGCTTATAAAGTTTGGATTGCCGCGCTACGCTCGCAATGGCGGGGAAAGCGAGTAAATACGCGACTCTTAGAGCCGGGGGTGTCCTGTAAAGCCGGGTTCAGGCGTTTGCCCGCGAGGGTTTGGGGTATCGATAATCGAGTGTAAAGTTTTCCGACGCGGCGCGTTGCATGCTATCTGAGGCGCTTTGCCGGCACGCCGCCCCAGACTTCATTCGGGCCGATCTGGGTGTCTTTGAGTACCACGGCGCCCGCCGAGACAATGGCGCCATCGCCGATGCTGACGCCGGGCATGATGACGGCGGTGGCGCCGATGGTGACATTGTCACCGACCCGGATGCGGGAAAGCGCGAAGTGCCGGCCCTCGATGGCGTGACAAAACAGCACGGCATCATGGCCGATGATGCAGTTGGCTCCGAACTCGGTGAGCGGCGGGTCGAGGATAGCGCCAACACTGTAAGTGTTTTCGCCCATGCGCGACCCCAGCGCCTGATACACCAGCCGCATCAGCGGCGCCGGCAGGAAGTGGGTGCGAATCAGGCTGTTGAAAATCATCAGGTAGAATAGGCTGTTGACCTGGGCTGCGAATTCCTCCCGCGTACCCTCGGCCAGTTCACCCTCTTTGAGCGGCATGAGGCGCAGAAACAGCCGGTACACGGCAAAGGCGTAGAGGTAAATGAACACGACTGCGCCCCCCACCACGCTGACGCCGCGAAAATCGCCCAGCGGCAATGCGCCCAGCAGTCCGTAGGCGGTGGCGATGCCAAACACTAGAATGCTGCCGAATAGCAAAAAAAACAGCGTGATTTGTGGTGGGGTAATTTTACGCATGACTTTCCTCCTGTTTGAGCCTGGTTAACCCCAATGCTGTTCACTTAAGCCGTTCGTGGTGAGCCTGTCGAACCATGAATGGCTAGTTTTTCGCCCTTCGACAAGCTCAGGGCGAACGGTTTTTTCTTTAAGTGAACAGTATTGGGGCTAACCCAAAATTTCCGAAACGAATGCCCGAAAGCGTTGCCCGGCATCCACTTGCCTGAACCGCTCGCCCGCCTGCCCGGCCGCCTGGGCGTAGGCGGGGGTTTCAAGCAGGACACGGACGGCTTCTTTCAGTTGGGCGGGGCGGACACGTGCTGCCCGCAGGGATAGGCCTGCACCCAGGCGTTCGATGGCGCTCATGTTCAACAGTTGATCCATATTAGAGCAAATTCCGAGGATGGGCGCCCCAGAGGCCAGGGCCTGGTAGGTGGTCAGGCTACCGCCATTGCAGATGACCAGGCTTGCGCGCCGAGCCGCGATATCCAGCGGCAGGTAGTCGGCCACGAAGGCATTGGCGGGTACGTCTGGCAGGTCAATTTTGCCTGCGGTGGCGGCTATCACGGTGATCTGCAGTTCAGACAAGGCGGATAAGGCCATCGGCAACAAGTCGGCCCGGCCCGAGCTGCCCAAGGTCAGCAATACCACGGGTTTGTCTGTCGGCAGGCGGCCCCACCAGTCCGGCAGGGGCGCGCAGGCGGACCAGAGCGGCGGGCCAAGGTGGCGGTGGTTGGCGGGCAACGGCCGCGTGGGCACCAATTCGGGCACATCGGCATAGAGGGTGTAATCGCCCCAGGTATAGGCGGTTCTCAAATCATGCCCCAGAGTAGGTAGCTCGTAGCGCCGGCGCAGCTGATTGAGCGGGCGGGCGTGCAGGGCGAAGGCGATGGGTCTTACCGCATTGAACAGCTTTTGCGCCAGACGGACGCCCAGAATACGGGTCATAGGCAAATCGGGCACAGGATAGGCGATGTCGGCATAGGGACTCCAGTAGGCATTGACCACGGCGGCATAGGGAATCCCCGCAAGGGGCGCGCTGACCGCCAGCGACAAGCGGAAGTCGCCGACAATGAGGTCAGGCTTGACGTGGTTAATCAGTGCGAGATCGTCTTCGACATAGCGGGTGAGCGTCTCAACATCGTACAGCGGCTTGCCCTGGGCGAGGGCATGCGCGAATTCGGCGGAGGGGATGGATCGAATGGGATGAAACGCACCGCCAAAAGGCTTTTCCAGGTCGGCGTAGCGGGGATCGGAGGCAACAACGATTTCATACGCAGACGGGTCGAGCGCCTTCGCCAGTGTTGCAATCCGCGCGAAATGGGCCAGCGTGACTGCTTCGGCAACCAGAAGGATGACCGGCTTGTTTCGGGTTTGCATTAGGGAATCTTTAATAATTGGGCACCTCTAATAATTCGTCATTCCCGCGAAGGCGGGAATCCAGCGGTTAAAAAATTCAGTAAATCAGCAACATCTGGATTCCCGCCTTCGCGGGAATGACGGGATCACGATTTTATAGAGGTACTCATTACACTCACGCCCAGGAAAGTAGCGCCATAACAGAGTTATATCGTATCATGGCTCATGCAATGAACACGCGGGGGATCTTACCGATGTGGGGCATCGCAAATATAACCCGACTGTCAATGTGAGGAGCGAAGCAGCGTTTAGTGTAGGGCGTCAACAAGCGAAGCGCATTGGCCGAATGGGAGATGGATGCATCCGGTTTACGCCTTCGGCTAATGAGTCCTACCGGCTCGCTACGGCTCTCATAATGACGCTATTCCGGCAATTGATGGATTGTGCCCAGTTGAAAATCCCGCCGCATTTGAAATGCCATGACTAACCTACTGATCGCCGCGCGCAACCTTGCACGCAATCGGCGGCGGGCGATGGTGGCCTTGTTTACGGTGGCCGCCGGTGTTATCGCGCTGGTGCTCGCCGACGGTTTCAGCCAGTGGATTTTCTGGGCCATGCGCGAAGGCACCATCCAGTCCCAATTGGGCCACATTCAGGTCATGCGCCCGGGATACCTCAACGCGGGCGCTGCCAATCCTTACGCTTACATATTACCGGAGCGCTTGCCGCAGCGCAGCGCGATCGAGTCTACGCCCGGCATCAAGGTGGTGGCGCCGCGACTGGCGGTAACCGGACTCATTAGCCACGGTGAGACGACAGTATCGTTTGTGGCGGATGGCGTCGATCCGCGTAAGGAGGCGCAGCTGAGTAAGGCGTTTCGCATCATGGATGGTCACGATCTTTCCAGTCTGGCTGCCGGGGAGGTAATACTGGGGCATGGCTTGGCGCGCAATCTCGGTGTGAGCCAGGGTGCCACCATAGCACTTCTGGCAACCACTTCGGGGGGGGGCATCAACGCCGTCGAGGCGAAAGTCGCCGGGATATTTACCACCGCCAATCAAGCCTACGACGATGCCGCCCTGCGTCTGCCCCTCGGCTTGGCGCAGTCACTGCTGCGCGTTGACGGTGCCCACGCCTGGCTGGTGCTGCTGGAGGAAACCGAGCAAACGGATCATTTTCTGGAACAGTTCCGCGCCCGCTTCCCCACATCGGCGAATAAGCTGGAGTTCGTGCCCTGGTACCAGCAGGCAGATTTCTACAACAAGACGGTTGCGCTGTTTTCGCAGCAGATGAACGTGCTGCGACTGATTATTGGCTGCATTATCGTGCTCAGCATTTCCAATATGCTGGTGATGAATGTGCTCGAGCGTACCGGCGAGATCGGCACGCTGCTGGCCATCGGTTTCAAACGCAAAAAAATTCTTCGCCTGTTTGCCATTGAGGGGCTTTTGCTCGGGCTGGTCGGTGCATCGCTGGGGCTAGCCGTCGGGTATGGGCTGGCAGAATTGATCTCCGCGATCGGTATCCCCATGCCGCCGCCCCCCGGAATGACAGAGGGTTATACAGGCAAAATTCGGGTCACATTGAGCGTGGTGATGAATGCGTTTCTGATCGCGTTCATCACCACCGCGCTGGCGGGTTTGTATCCGGCATGGAAAGCCTCGCGCCTGCAAATCATCAACGCGTTGCGTCACAACATCTGAAAACTGCGAAAGCCATATGTTCAAACTCGCCTTCCGCAACATTTTCCGCCAGCGTCTGCGCACCGCGCTGACGCTGGCGGCAATCATCACCGGGGTGATCGCTATCATCATCAGCGGCGGTTTTGTCGAAGATGTGTTTGTGCAGTTGCGCGAGGCGACAATCCACTCGCGTGTCGGGCATGTGCAGATTTTACGGAGCGGTTACATCGAATACGGTCGGCGCGAGCCGTCGCGTTACATGATCGAGCAGCCGAAGGACGTGCTGGACATAGTGCAGTCTATTCCGCATGTGCAGGCCGTAATGACCCGCGTTAATTTTTCCGGGCTGGCCAACAATGGCCGTGCCGATTTACCCATCATCGGCGAAGGCATTGAGCCGGGCAAGGAAGCGCGACTGGGAACCGCCACAATTATAGTGGCCGGCCGCCCGTTGCGGGACGGGGATGCATTCGGTGCGGTGATCGGGGAAGGTGTTGCCGCCGCCCTGCACCTGCGCCCCGGCAGCTTCGTGACCTTGATGGTGAATACGCAGGAAGGTGCGCTGAACACACTTGAGTATGAAGTCGTCGGTGTATTCCGCACTTTCTCCAAGGAGTACGATGATCGAGCCGTACGTATTTCGTTGTCATCCGCCCAGGAATTGCTGTTTACCCGGTCGGTACATAGCGCTGTCGTGTTGTTGGACGACACCGCCGCCACCGACGCTGTGACAGCAATCATCAAATCCAAGCTGGAGCCGCTCGGCTATGCCGTGAAGCCCTGGCATGAGCTGGCCGATTTTTATCAAAAGACCGAGGCACTGTACCGGCGCCAGTTCGGGGCGCTGCAGGCCATCATTCTTGTCATGCTGGTTTTGAGCGTGGCCAGCACCATCAATATGGTGATCTATGAACGCACCGGCGAGTTCGGGACCTTGCTCGCACTGGGGCTGCGCCGGCGCCAAATCTTCAAGCTCGTACTGCTCGAAAACGCCCTGCTGGGCTTGCTCGGCAGCCTGCTCGGCGTGGTCATAGGAGTCGCGCTTGCGGGCATAATATCGGGCATTGGCATTCCCATGCCGCCGCCGCCCGGCTCGAACGCCGGCTACACCGCTTCAATTCTATTGGTGCCGTGGGTGCTTGTGGTGGCGACCCTGACTGGGGCGCTGGCGGCGGTTATGGCTGCCGTGCTGCCGGCTCGCCGCGCCTCACGCCTGCCAGTGGTGGACGCGCTGCGCCACAATATTTGAAATGCCGCTTCAGTCACTGAGCTTCTTCAGGTAATCCTTGGCGAACATCTTGTCCGGCAGATCGCGCATGACCATGTCGCGGTATTCAAGTACCGAACGGCGGCCGGGACGCAGGGTATCTTCTATTACCAGCCGGGTCGGGCGGGTTTCCCCGCCCATTGTACGAAACTCCTGGTAGTGGCCGGTTTTCAGCAAGCGGCCTGACAGCGCGTAGAATTCGGCTTTATAGGGCTGGCTGTTTTTTGCATTCACCCAGTAGATCACCTGACGATAAGTGACGCCGCTATCGACGGCATCCAGTTGTAAAACGTGATAGGACACACCGTCTATTTTCTCTGTCCGCAGGAGTTTAGGTTCGTAATCACCCACGAAATTGGCGCGAGCCAAATCGCCATTAGCAACTTGGCCGGTCAGTTTCTGCGAGAGCGGCAAACGAATTGGCTGTGACAGGTTGGGCATGAAAGCCCACAGGTCGCGATCCCGCATCAGCAGAATCTGACCGCGGTCAACTGCTGGCGCCGTCGTCTGCACCAGGGTTTGGGTGTTGCCTTTGGAGAGTATTCGGTAAGCACGCACGTCTTCAGAGGAGCCGGGTTCGGTTGTCGTGATGGTTATGTCAACCTGGAAGCCCTCGTCAGGGAAGCGGATACGGTCTGCACGCATCAGCATTTCACGCGCAGAAAGATCGCTACCTGTGTTGTCGGTAGCCAGTGCCGGCCTAAATGCCGACAACAACACGACAGCGAAGATTGTCCAGAAAGGCATCAGCCGATAGCGCTTAATGTGATTGCGACGTGTATGATCTGGGGCAGCGCTATCGTCATGACAATTAACCCGAAAAACGCTGCTTGCAGATCGTGGATAAGATGGAGTCATAGCCATAAGTGGTGTCCTGTCGGCCCAAAACGAATAAATCAAGATTATCGGATATTACAAGGTTATCGGATACAATATAATGAACTTAAATGGGTTATGTGCATACACGGTTGGCCTTAATATTGACCGTGACCCGGAGCGCGAGTACAACTGCCAGATCAGGGGGTTGGCGCGAGCATGCCCGCATTACTTTGGTCGACGGCCTCTATTTTCTGGAAGATTTGATGCGCAGGAATGATGTCTTGCTGAACGGAGAGAAAACCCAAAGTGCCCAAATGAAAAGTGGTGACAAGCTCACCATGCAATGTTTTCAGCTGGAGTTTGTTGCCGATGAAGAATGAATCTGCGGAGGCGATAGTCGAGGCTCGAGCAGTCGGCAAAGAATATGCCCTCGGAAAACAAACCGTTACGGCATTGTTCAACGTTTCACTCATGATCAATAAAGGTGAATTCATGGCGCTGGCAGGGCCGTCGGGGAGCGGCAAATCGACTCTGCTCAATCTGATCGGCTGTATTGACACTCCGACCTCGGGGCGCATCCTGATCGAAGGGCAGGACATCAGCGGCAAGACTCCCGATGAGCTGGCCGACCTGCGACTAAACACTCTGGGCTTTGTTTTCCAGACCTTCAATCTGCTGCCGGTATTATCGGCTTGGGAAAATGTCGAATATCCCTTGTTGCAACAGCGTGATGTAGACAAGAAAACGCGGCAGGAACGCGTGCAGCATTATCTGAATGTTGTTGGCCTGGAGCGCTATGCGCATCACCGCCCCAATGAGCTGAGCGGCGGTCAGCGCCAGCGAGTGGCTATCGCGCGCGCCCTCGCCACTCGTCCAAGCATTGTCCTGGCAGACGAACCGACCGCTAACCTTGATCACAATACCGGCGAAGGCATTCTTAGGCTGATGAAAGATCTCAACCAGAAAGAAGGCACGACCTTTATTTTCTCCACACACGATGCGCGAGTCATGGATATGGCCGACCGGGTGATTAAACTGGCTGATGGCCAGATAATCGTATAGGGAGAACTCCGTGGAAGAGCATTCCCCCGTCCAACAGACGGCTAGGTCGGCTGTCACGGGTGCTCGGAACTTTGTGGAAATATAATTACAAATATTTGCGCGATGAAACCTGTGAAGGCCAGCCCTGCTTTGAGCGGGAGCGCTATCTGGCCAACAAATATTCCGGTTACAAGCGCCAAGTGGTATGGATGGACAAGGCCACGTGTCACCCATGGAAAATCGATTATTATGGCCGCAAGGACAGTTTGCTGAAAGCGCCGACTATCAAAGGCTATAAAAAATACCTTAACAAGAGACAGTCTCAAGCGCGCGCGTTGACAATGAACTACCTACACACGAGTTTTCGCTGGGGTAAAGCCCGCCTCTTCTTAATGAGCGCCGCCGCACTATTTTTGTGCGGCAACGGGGGGTTACCACTGTCTGCCATTGCTGGGGAAGACCGCAAGCCGCTGCCTCTTCCCGAAGCAGGTCGCAGGTCACTGTCTCTTCCCGGGGAAGACCGCAAGCCGCTGCCCCTTCCCGAAGAGGGCCGCAGGTCGCTGTCCCTTCCTCGGGAAGACCGCAAGCCGTTGTCTCTTCCCGAGGCCGGAGAACGTGCGCCGCTGACATTGCCCAGTATTAGAGGGAGAGAACGGTTTCTTTCATCGACGGTGAAACCGAAGCCGTCACCGTCACCGTCACCGTCACCTTCTGAGTCGCGCCTGACCGGTTTTTATCAAAATGATCTGGCTTATGCCTATGTCGACAACAATCACTGGTCCAGATTCAACAACATGCTCGACCTTGCTACTCAGGGCAACACGGCAGGCGGGGTGGCGTGGAAGTTGGGAGGGCGCGTCAATTATGACCCGATCTACGACCTCACTGACTACTACCCCCAAGCGGTGCGCAAAGACCAGCGTTTCGAGGCCATGATCCGTGAGGCCTATGCAGATTTTTCTGCTGGCGGCTGGGATTTCCGTTTGGGCCGACAGCATATCATTTGGGGCGAAATGGTCGGGTTGTTTTTTGCCGACGTGGTGTCGGCCAAGGATATGCGCCAGCTTGTGCTGCCGGACTTCGACATTATCCGCATCCCGCAATGGGCAGCACGGACTGAGTATTTTCAGGGTGATTTTCACGCCGAAGGGGTATGGATTCCCTACATGACTTACGACAACATCGGCAAGCCCGGAGCCGAGTTCTACCCGTTCAATCCGCCCGCCATCCCCGGTTTTCAAACGGTCATTGCCCCAGAAAAAAAGCCCACTAGCCTGGATGATATGGCTTACGGTACACGCTTGTCCTACATTAAGGGCGGCTGGGATGTCTCGAGTTTTTATTATACCGCCAACGACCCATCGGCGGCATTTTCGCGCCAGATTGCGCTGCTGACCACCCCCACCATCACCTACCAGCCCATCCACAAGCGCATCCACCAGATAGGCGCTACACTTGGCAAGGATCTGGGGCCGATGGTGCTTAAGGCCGAAGCGATTTATACCAAGGACAAGCTGTTCAATACGACCAACGCGGCTGATGCGGATGGTCTGGTCAAGCAGGATATGCTGGATTACATCGTCGGGTTGGAGTGGAGCTTCCCGCAGGAAACCCGCTTCAACATGCAGCTCTTTCAGCGCTGGTTTCCCAACCACGACGCAGGCATTGTGCCCGGCAAAACCGAGAGCGGAATATCGCTGCTTCTCAGTAGCCAGGCTCTACACCCCAAGCTCGAACCCAAAATGCTGCTGGTCAGGAGCCTGAACCGCGGCGACTGGTCAGCCCAGCTCAAACTCACCTGGAAACTGGATGGCAACTGGCGGCTTGCAACGGGTGCCGATTTTTTTGAAGGGCCTCCAACCAGCCTGTTCGGACAGTTCAACACAAGAGACCGGGTTTATACCGAAGTGCGCTACAGTTTTTGAGGGATCGCGGGTAAAACCTACCTCAATTGTCGTTTAGTTAGGCCTGCGGCCGCAGGCCTAACAGCCTGCCTGGCTTCTTCGATTAATAAAATCTCAAAAAAACCAACAAATTACAATGGAAAATGTTGTGTTATTACACTTTATAATCAATAAGTTGAATATAATTTCATGAGCCGCTTCAAGCCAATCAAACGTGACATGAACTATCTGTCCCCGCCCTCGATGAACGACTGGCTGCCAGAACATCACTTGGCGCGATTTGTTTTGAGCTTGTCGAGTAACTGGACTTGAAAGCGCCTACGGTATCCCAAAAGTATCAACCCATCGATATCAGAGGGTCATATCAAAATAAGATACCCATCTTTTCCATTCCCTAACAATTCATCTCGCCGCCGTAAAACAAAGATCCGCGCTCCTTATCAAAATTGCTCGTCAAGCATTAAAGAAATGGCCTGACCCTTGGGCTTATGGATTTTCATGCATTAACCGGCCGATCATATGATCGGCCGGTTTCTCCGGTTAAGGTGTGGTTCTCAGTGAGAGAACATTGCGGGTCAATTCAACCCCGACGGACCCGGCGGTAGACCGAACAACTTCTTGAACGTACCCAGGTCGAGGGAATTTACCCTGCGGTCGCCATTGAAATCAGCGGCATCCTTAAGGTCATCATTGGCAGTTGAGGTCGGCCCGAAGGCCCGCTTAAACAGCCCCAGATCGAGCGAGTTGGTCATGTTGTCATTGTTCAGGTCGCCATCGCAGATGTTGCCATATCCGTCACCGTCGCTGTCGAGCTGGTCCGGGTTAGGAATCTTTAAGCAATTATCGGCATAGTCAGGCACCCCGTCGGAGTCGCTGTCCGCCTGCGCACCGAACGGCGTGAACCCACTCGATGCAGTCATCAGTTTGTCCGTCCGTAAGCGGCCAGCCGTCCCACCTGTAGTTTTCCGCGAAGCCCGTGCACTCTTGCTGCTTTTTCGGAGGGACTCCAGATGGCGAAGAGGCATGGGCAGGAATTCTGGCGAGAGCATCTTGAAGCCTGGCGTCGAAGTGATCTGACGCAGAGTGAATACTGTGCGAACCAAGGGTTGGGTGAGAAGGCGTTTTATCGCTGGCGGCGCAAGGAGAGGGAAGCCGTTGCATCGGCAAAGTCATCCCTCACCTTGGTGCCGGTCAGCGTGGGTGCACCGGTAACGGGGAACGTCGTACGGCTCCACAGTCCGGGCGGCTGGAGAATCGAGTTGCCGGCGGACGGGGCTCCATGGCTGGCCGACCTGTTGCGGCAACTGCCATGATCCCCACGCCCGCACAAGTCTGGCTGGTGGTCGAACCGATCGATATGCGTGCCGGCATCGATGGCCTCTCCCAGCGGGTACAAAACACGCTCGGCCGGTCCCCTTGCGACGGCACGGCCTACGCCTTCCGCAACCGACGCCAGAACCGCCTCAAGCTCCTGATCTGGGATGGCACCGGCGTCTGGCTCTGCCAGCGTCGCCTGCATCGTGGTCACTTTATCTGGCCGACATCGGACGCCACCACCTTCGCCCTCACGCCAGCACAATGGGACTGGCTGACCGCCGGTGTCGACTGGCAAAGACTCTCGGCGCCACCGCCGTCACAGTGGCAAGTGTGAGCGCGTTATTTTAGTGAATAAACAGCCTAAAACCCTTGCCGTTACTGGCTTGCGGAGCATGCCAGTGGTAAAATACAGGCATGGATTTAGCCGCCGAACTCGCCCAATTCAAGCCCGATCCCGCCTTGGCGGAATGGATAGGCAAGCTGCTCGAAAGAACCCAAAAAGATGCGCTCAAAATCCAAGCCCTGACCTTCGATCTCGCCTACTACAAGCGCATTCGCTTTGCCAGCAAGAGCGAACAGTTCTCCTTGGAGCAGCGCGAGCTGTTCGAGGAAAGCTGGAATACCGACACCAGCGCGCTGGAAGCCGAAGTGGAACAGCTGGCATCTACCCGGCAACCCAAGCGCGAACGCGCCGGTCGCCAGCCGTTGCCGGATCATCTCCCGCGCATCGAGCACCGGCATGAGCCGGAATCGTGCACCTGCGGCCAGTGCGGCAAGGATCTGGTCAAGATCGGCGAAGACATCAGCGAGCAACTGGATGTCGAGCCCGCCCGCTTCTTCGTGCATCGCCACATTCGTCCGCAGTATGCTTGCCGTGCTTGTGAGACCGTCAGTGCGGCGCCGATTCCGCCGGCGGTCATCGACGGCGGCATGGCGGCGCCGGGCTTGCTCACCTGGGTGATGGTCAGCAAATTCATGGATCACCTGCCTCTCTACCGGCTGGAGCAGATCGCGGCCCGCAGTGGGGTTACCCTGTCACGCTCCACCTTGGCCGAATGGGTAGGTCGCATTGGCGTGGCACTCCAGCCGCTGGCCGACCGGCTGGCCGAGAGACTCCGCCAGCGCACCGTCTTGCACGCCGACGAGACCCCGGTGCAGCAACTCGACCCCGGACGGGGAAAAACGCTACGCGCCTTCCTCTGGGCCTACCGAAGTTGCGATCTCGAACAGGGAGACCCCCTCGTCCTCTTCGACTACCAGACCGACCGGCGCGGCAAACATGCCAGGAACTTCCTGCAAGACTGGAAGGGTGCCCTTATGGTCGATGATTATGCCGGCTACAAAGGCCTGTTCGCCCACGCCGTGGTGGAACTGGCGTGCCTGGCCCATGCGCGGCGGAAATTCTACGATCTGCATGCCGCCCATCAGAGCCCGATTGCGGCCGAGGCATTGAAGCGCATTGCCGGACTCTACGCCATCGAAGATCAGGGCAAGACCCTGGGCATCGAAGATCGTCATGCATTACGCCAGCAACACGCCAAGCCGAAGCTGGACGAATTCCATGCCTGGCTCCAGCGCACACGGCTCACCACCGCCACGGGTAGCGGCACCGCCAAGGCCATCGACTACAGCCTCAAACGCTGGGATGCAATCAAGCGCTACCTCGGGGATGGCTGTTACCCCATCGATAACAACCCGGTGGAAAATGCTATCCGTCCTATTGCGCTTGGTAAAAAGAATTGGCTGTTCACCGGCAGTGAACGCGCGGGCCGCCGCGCCGCCGCCATCCAGAGCCTGTTCGCCACGGCGAAACTCAACGGCATCGAGCCGGCTGCCTGGCTGAAGGATACGCTGGAGAAACTGCCGACCTGGCCTAACAGCCGCATTGATGAGTTGTTGCCGTTGCGGTCTGTACAGGCATCAGACTGAGCTGTACAGGTGGAGCGGCTGGACGCATACGTCCGTCCCTGCAAACAGACAGCTGAATTGCTGGGCCTGCAACTTCGGGTCGCGGAGTTCGCCGCTGAATCTGCCATCACGTCCTACAAATACCGTGATGCTAACCGGAAGAATCTGCCGCTTGCCATCGATTCCAATCACCTGAACAAACAGTCCCTGGCCAGTGGGATAATAATCACCAATACCCTCCAGCGTGCCTGCGAAGGTAATCAACCCGTTGCTATTCTTGTCACCGGTGCACCGTAACCGCGTGCGATTAAGCACACGCGAATCCACCTGCACACCACCGAGGGGTTTGTACTCGGGATGAACATCCTTCGGATTCATGTTATTCACCAGCATATTTAAGTACGATGCGGACACGTCGGTGAAGAAGCGCTTGCCGACTGGCTGAGGCGTAGCGCCGGACCGAATAATGATAGGCAGGTCGACAACCTGGGCAGGTGCCAGCTCGATGGTTTTCTTGCCGCCATTCAAGTCCACCTTCCAGTCATCCGGGACGTCTGTCTTATAGGTAAGATAGAAGGTTTTTTTCTGCACAAAATCATCGTTGTGCAAACGAATGACATCCTTGAACTTCGGCACACCCGGGCCAGTTGACGGTGCCTGGAAGTAAGATATGTTCTCTTGTTCGCGATCACCATCCTGGTTGCCTAGCACCAGCTCTCCTGCCACGGCGGGCATCTTCACCCGCACACAGGTATGGAAGGCAAAAGTGCCCGCTGCGATTTGCGCAGGGGTCAACGCGAAGTTTGGCGTCCATTCCACATAGACGTCGACGGTGCCCCCGGCTGGAATGGAGGCGAGCGCAGGAAACTGTGCCGAGCTGACGCTGCCAATGGGCGCCCAACCACTCGCTCCGGCGATGCCGAGTCCGGGTGGGTCAGTAATCTCCCAGTTGACCACCACGTTGGTCGCCGCCTGAGTGCCGACGTTCCGAACACGGGCATAAAGCCGGTTGACCTGTCCGACCGCAGGGTCGTCACCATTCCCCACCGGGACAGTGCCGCCAGCAAGATCCGACCACATGCCATAACGATAGGTACCGTAGCCGTTGACGGGGCTGTCGACCCAGATATCCGTTGTTTCCCAGGTATTGCCCGGTGGAGAGGTCCAGGGATTGAGCATGATGTCGGGCTGTAGCGCTTGATCATTGCAGCGCGCCGTGACGGTGTAGTTGTCATCGTCTATTTTCTTTATGGCAACTGTGATGCCATCGCCGCTAAAAGTATCACCACCGTGCCACAGCGCATTACGATTACAACTTCCTGTGCAGCCTGGCGTCTGGTTGCGGCCGATTACTTGCACCACCGGTTCACAAGCTTCGGTGTCAGCGAGCCAATCGCATCATTAAGGTCCGGCAACAGTTCATTTTGAACTGTCCACCAGCGAATTCTGGAAGTCCTATCGTTTTTGTGCCATGATTTATCGTGGTCTCCTGAGTTGTTTTGGGTGTTTACAAGATAACCATTATTGTACTCTTTGTGACGCCTCTTTTTTATTTAAATCAAATATTTAAACGTTATTTGATGCGTTTTTTTAACTCCGAAACCTTAGTGTATAAGTCTATCTCTTGAGTCGAATGAGTTGATGTGTCAGCATTGGTGAGCCGATTATTGGATAATGTGGTATCGATTGATGAGCGCCAACGAAGCCCTGCGTAAGATTCCTGTTGTGGTTCAACCCTCTTTTTCCAAGCCTATGATTGTTAAGGGTTTGGAGTGGAAGCGCCGTGCGATGCAGGTGGGCACGATTATCTTTTTGATTTTAGCCCCCATTCTGGGGATATTCCGGATTGATACCAGTTCCGGATTTGTGGTGCTAGGCCGTCAGATCTGGTTCTCCGATTTCTTTATTGTGTTTGGTTTCTGGCTGGCGCTGGCCTGCGCTCTGGTGATGTTTTACTCGACCATGGGCACGGCGTTTTGTGGCTGGGTATGCCCGCAAAATACCCTTTCTGCGTGGGCCAATAAACTGACTTTCAAATACCTGGGTAAGCGGGCCACGGTGGATTGGGATGGCCGCGAAAATGCGCGGGTTTCGTCGGGCAAAAACAAGCTGAAGAACTGGCTGATGCTCGGTGCGAAGCTGCTGATGGCATCCATGGTGGCGGCGCTGGTTCCCATGCTTTATTTTTATCCGCCGGATGTGGTTTGGTCCTTCGTTACGCTGCGCAATGATCCGCGCGTGATCGGCTCTCTGTACCTGATATATTCGGTTTTTGTCTTGCTGGCATTGGGCAATCTGGCGGTGATGCGCTATTACATCTGCCGTTACACCTGTGTTTACCGAATCTGGCAGTTTTTGTTTAAAACCCGGCAGACGCTGCACGTGGTATACGATCAATCTCGTTCTGACGAGTGCGCCAAATGCAATTTTTGTGTTACCACCTGTCCGGTCGATATTGATCCCCGCAATACGCTGGTCTTTGATAGCTGTACCAACTGTGGCGAGTGCATCAGCGCCTGTGATTCGCTCCATAACAAGCACGGGGCTTCGGGGCTATTGAATTTCGAATTTGGCGAGCGCAAAGCTGTAGCGGGCGGCGCCGTTTCCAATTCAAACCTGGCTTCGCTGGCGCAACGCGCGGGCTGGGCGGCGCCAGCATTCACGCTGGGTGTTTTGATGGTGGCCTGGGGGCTGTGGAACTACCAGCCGTATAGCTTCTCCGTATACCGCTCCGATGTGCTTCAGAGCGCCCAGGTTCAGGAATACCGGATTAATATTGCGCATAAGATTTATGAGCGTGGCGCAGTGAACGTAAGCGTCGAGGGCCTGCCTAAAGAGATGTACAGCCTGGCAGCCACACATGCCGAATTCACGACTGCCGAGCGTAAGGATATTATTTTGAATATCAGCAAGGCCATGCCATCAGGGATACATCCATTTGTGGTGCATGCCCGGTCCGCAGATGGTTGGCAGGAAAGTTTCCGTGTACACCATTTTGCCGGGAGGAGTTGAGATGAGCGATGCAAGCAAAGAAAAGAAGGCCCCGCCGTCGGCGGTGAAAGAGGCGGAATGGGGGGAGCAGCCAGAAAATCAGTACGGCTATGCCAGCGAGGCCGAGCGCCTGAATAAACGCGGACTGGAAGACTGGGAGATGGTGGAGAACATCTCCGAGTCCCAGCACAATATTCCTTACTGGTTTATAGCTATTTTTCTCGCCCTGTTGCTGGTTGCAATTGGGTTGAATTTTCCCTTCTGGGGAGATCGCCCCGGCTATGAGCGTGACTGGTTTAACTGGGGCTTGCCGTTGGCGGTAGTTTATACCTCAATAGCGATCGCTGTTATTTACTGGCTGGTTGATTATCGCCACATCCGTAGCGCCAAAAAGGCGGAGCGAGAGAAAAATTCAAAAACACCAAAGCAGGATTGATGGCTGGAAATGAGTAGAACAATAAAAGTTGGATTCCTTGGGGTGATGTTGGTTTTGGCAGTGGGATGTTCGTCGAAACAATCGGGCACCGCTTCTTTAAGTGCGTATCCTGATCCTCAGTCTACCGGCGCGAAAATGTTTAAAGCGCGCTGCGCGGAATGTCACGTGCCGCCGCAGCCCTCCAGCCGCAAAGTGAATGAATGGCCAAATATCGTGGGCAGGATGCAGCATAATCTGGTAATGCGCGGCTCTGCACCGCTTACTGATGAGGAGCAACGGGAAATTTTGGGATATCTGCAAAAATACGCGGCGGGCCAGTCATGAAAATGATACTGCTGGGCCTGCTAAGTTTGGCGCTGGCTGCGTGCGCGAATCAGGATGCTCCGGTCATTCCGCCACAAATGTCGGATGATGTGCAGATCAGCGTCGAACCCAGGCCGGAAATTCCCATCGTAGGCATGAACGAATTTCTGGTGACGGCAACCCGTAAGCCCAGCAGGCCAGCGTTTGATCTGATCGTGTCCGTACGAATGAGCGAAAGCGATGTCTGGCGGCAGGCCATTCAGGATGGCCATGTGGGGGTCTACCGTAGGGCGCTCATGGTTGACGATCCCGCAACCCAGGCGGTATTTGTGCGGATTGAGCAGAAAGGTAAAACGAGGGAGCTGCGTTTTCCGCTAAAAGTGAAGTAGATCGTGCGGTTGTCTGATTTCTATCCGCGACGCAACAATTTGTGCTGCGGAGAGTTGCCCTGCGGGGGCTTTGCTGGAACCCACAGGGCGGAAGGCTGTATTACTTTTTGTTTTTTTCGTTAAGATCCGGCCTGTACATATCAGTTTTGTAAACCTGATAGGTTAGCAGCCCTATCAATACAGTGACGATGGCGCCCATGGTGCCGACCATGTAAGTTAGAATCTCAGGCATAGACATCAAATTTCTCCCATAAACGCCGTAGTTGATTTTTTTAAGATGGCACCCCCGCTCGCAAGGGGGCCGCTAGTCCTTTGCTATCTTGCATCAATTGATAGTGCTTGGGCAAGAGGTCTGCACGTTAATTTTTTCCTCCGCTTTTGATGCGTTTTTGCAGTGTCGGACTCTCGGCATAGCGGCGCAATAACAGGGTTTTATGTCCGCCGCGTTGTTCGTAGCAGCGAGTGCAGGTGAGATAGCACAGATATAACTCTTTGGGAGTGCGGCCTTTATCGAGCAGGTCGATTTGCATTTCATGCACGGGCCGGCGAATGGTGCCGACGTCACCGGGGTGTAGCCGTGCCCTGAGTTGGAAGGGGCTGGGCAAATATTCGATGCGGCGGGAGGGGGAGTCGTTGTTTTCCAGCAGCCGGATGAGCCTGCCGCGAAAAGCCCCGGTGGCCATCATCACGAAGCCGGGCCAGCGTTCCTTTACTTCCAATTGCTGAATTTCCTCGCGCTGTTTGTGCATATAGAGGTCGTACGACAGCGGCATGTGCGCCACCATGGGGACGGGCAGCGCATGTACACATTGCCCGCCAAGATCAATGTCTTGCTCGTGCCAGTCTGGATAATTTTCCGGGCAACCGCATTCCAGTGTCATGGTTTGCTCTTGAAAACCTGTCTGGCGGTGAGAAAGATGTTGGTGAAATAGACCCAGAAACCGATACCCATGATGGTGGCCGCGACGCCGATGGTCGGCTTGTAATAACGGTGTACTTCCGGCAGCGCGTCGGGGTTGGTGAGCAGGACGTTGCCCTCGATGATGCCGAAGGTCACCAGCGTCAGGTAAAAACAACTCTGGCCAATGCTCGTCCACCAGAAGGTGTGTTCAACCAGGCGGCGCGAATAGAGCGGCTGCCCGGAAATGGTGGGAAACAGGTAATAGGTGCCTGCCATGAGGAACAGGATAACCCCGCCGACGATGTTCATGTGTGCATGGGCCAGCGGGTCTATCATGTGGCCCGGGCCGCTATGCGGCGTGCCAACCGACTCCAGCCAGGCGCGCACAGGAGGCTGAATCTGGATCACGCCATGCACCGTTCCGATGAACAGGAATACGGCCGACATGAGCAAAAATTTGAGCAGGTAACGGTGTTCTGGCTTGCCGATTACTGTGTCCGACTGATTGGAAGGCATTATGGTAAGGATCCCGTTATGTTGTTGTGATGCCGGTTTGTTTGGGATGTGCGAGGCTTAGCACCTATCCGCCAAGTTTGACGCCAAGCAAGCGAGAAAGTTTAGCGAAACCCGGATTGTCCTGCAAGGCAAGTGGCATCGCGGTCAACGCACTTGTGCCTTGCCTCCGCCGCGTGGGTCGCTTGCCGCCAGCACTTTGCCGAGTTTGCGATCCCACAATATGGCTTGCATGTTGCCATAGGGGCTGTCGAGTTGCTTGAGAGTATGGCCCAATTTTTCCAGCGCGGCGGCTTGATCGGTGTCGAAGGTGCCGGGTTCGTGTTGCACCACGTCGGGCAGGAACTGGTGGTGGAAGCGTTTCAGGCTGACCCATGAGGCGGGTTCGTTGCCGTTTGCTGCGTCAAGCGTGGCGAGTAGCACCATGGAAATGATGCGGCTCCCGCCGGGGGTGCCGAGGATGGCGACGCCGCGTTCATTTTCTAGAAAAGTGGGGGACATGCTCGACAAGGGACGCTTGCCGGGGGCGATGGCGTTGGCTTCGCCGCCTACTAGGCCGTACATATTGGGCGCGCCGGGCTTGGTGGAAAAGTCATCCATCTCGTCGTTGAGCAGCACGCCGGTGCCGGGGGGTACGAAGGCGGAGCCGAACGGGAAATTGATGGAGAGTGTCGCGGCGACGCGGTTGCCGTGGCGGTCCAGTACCGAGAAGTGGGTGGTGTCATTGCCGGCATTAAGGGTGGCTTCGCCGGGCAGGGCATTGCTGGGCGTGGCTTTGTCCGGGCGTATCGAGGCACGCAGTCCGTCAGCATAGAGTGGATGGGTGAGGCGCCGTAGCGGGACGGTGACGTAGTCTGGGTCTCCCAGATATATCGCGCGATCACGGTAGGCGCGGCGCATAGCCTCAATGATCAGGTGATCGAGGGTGACGGGGTCGAGGCGGTTCAGATCATAGCCTGCCAGGATATTCAGCATGGTAATCAGCGCCACGCCGCCCGAGGAGGGTGGGGCGGCGGAAGTAATACGCAGGCCGCGGTACTTGCCGGTGACGGGCTTGCGTTCGACCACGCGGTAGCTGGCGAGGTCTTGCCGCGTCCAGATGCCGCCCGCTTCGCGCACGCCGTTGACCAGTTTTTCGGCGACGGGGCCGTCATAAAAGCCCGCTGCGCCGTGTTTGGCGATGGCCTCCAGGGTGGCGGCCAGATCCGGTTGCTTAATGACATGAGCGGCGGGTGGCGCATCGTTTTCGTGGAGGAATGTGCGGGCAGCTGCGTCCGATTTGCGCAGCGCGCCGAGGCGGAATTGCGCCATGCGCCGGTAGGATTCGCTGATGGCAAAGCCGTTCCGTGCCAGACGGATGGCGGGCGCAAGCGTTTTGCTCAGCGGCAGGCGGCCGTATTTTTGCGCCAGATGCGCCATGGCGGCGGGCACGCCTGGGATGGCTGCGGCGAGGGGGCCGTCTACGGAGAGGCCGGGAATGGTTTCGCCTGTGTTGTTCAGATACATGTCGCGGTGGGCTGCGTGTGGGGCGCGTTCGCGGCCGTCGATCATTACTTCGCGGCGATCCCTGGCGCGGTGCAGCAGCCAGAAGCCGCCACCGCCCAAGCCGGAGCCGGTGGGTTCCACGACGGCCAGTGTGGCGGTGATGGCGACGGCAGCATCAAAGGCGTTGCCGCCCAGCGCGAGGATTTCATGACCCGCGCCAGTGGCCAGTGGGTGGGCGGAGGCGATGGCGGCCGCGGGTGGCGTGGCGGCCTGAAGTGGCGTCAGCCAAGCACTGACGATAATAACGATGAGAAAAGGCCAGCGTTGCAGCATGGTGTGCCGCCTTAACATGGGTAGTTATCCGGCTTTTTTCGTCAGCCCGAGATATTTGGCGTACAACTCATCACGGCTCTCAACGTGGCCGGGATCCTTGGGGATGCAATCCACCGGGCAGACTTCCACGCACTGGGGGGTGTCGTAATGGCCGACGCATTCAGTACACAGCTTGGGGTCGATCACATAGATCTCTTCCCCTTGGGAGATTGCCCCGTTTGGGCACTCAGGCTCGCAGACGTCGCAGTTGATGCACTCGTCGGTAATCAGCAGGGCCATAACTTTAGCAACACCTCATTGTGGGATACGCCACGCGCATCTTACATTTGCCGGGATTTTAACGCATTCTCGCGCGCAGCGCAGCCCTGACATCTTCATGCACAAATTCGCTGACATCGCCATCCAGCCGGGCAATTTCCCGCACCAGACTAGAGGAGATATAGCTGTATTGCTCGGCGGGCATGAGAAACATGGTTTCGATGCCGGGCGCCAGCTTGCGGTTCATGCCTGCCAACTGGAATTCATATTCGAAATCGGACACCGCACGCAGGCCACGCAAAATGACTTGCGCGCCACGCGCTCTGACATAGTTGACCAGCAGCGAGTCAAACCCACAGACTTCAACATTATCGATGCCGGACAACACGGTTCGTGCCATCGCTACGCGCTCTTCCAGTGAAAAAGCGGGGGTCTTGCTGGTATGAGCGGCCACTGCCACGATCACATGATCAAACAGACGCGCGGCGCGGTGCACCAGGTCGTTGTGGCCATTCGTAATCGGATCGAAGGTTCCAGGATAGATCGCGGTAATGTTCATGCGTGTGTCGGTATCCTTTGGCTTGAGAGACTCTCGATGTATCTCTCTGACTTGCATGGGAAAAGGATACAGTTTCGGTGTTGAACGGTAAAGCGATTTTGGGTGAGCCAGCCTCTCTTTACATGGCCCGCCATGCCATCATCAGTACGGTGCTGATAGCCACCAGTTCAATGCCCATGACGGTGACCAATCCGGCGACGGCTTGCAGGGCAACAGGGCGCGTTGCGGAGCCCCAGACCAGGCCGGCTTTGACGAGGAGGTTGCTCACTGTGGCCATGGCAATGCCCAACACTGCGACGGCGGTGGGTATGCTGTTTGAAGCGTTTAACTGTGACAGCGCAAGGGTGACGGCGTCGACCTCGAAGAGGCCGGATACTAAAGCAAGGGTATAGAGGCCGATGGGGCCGAAACTGTTGAATGCCAATTGTGCCAGGGCGAAGATCAGGCCGTAAAGCGCACCAAATTGGATCACGGTGGAAAGTTCCAGTGGGTTGCTAAAGGAGACATCCGTATCCGCTGTTTTTTTGGCCATCCCTGCCGGTGTTTTTGAGGTGTTGCGCCATACCAGCCATAGGCCGGTCAGCAATGCGGGCAGCAACAGCACAGCGGTGATCGGTAGCAGGGCAGGTTGTACGGCGGCTATTTCCACCATCTGACGCATAAACATGACCATGGCGGCGAGTATAATGCCGCCTGCCAGGCAGGGTGCGAGTTGAGGGCGGTGGTGGCTCAGGCGCGCAAAGGCCAGCGTTACGGCAATCGAACTGACCAGCCCGCCAAGCACGGCGACAACGAGCAGGCCGCGCTGCGGCCCAAAGCCCTGTATGACGAAATAACCGATGCAGGCGATACCAGATACCAGTACCATCATCGACCAGACCTGGCGCGGGTTGATGTTTAGTTCGGTAAAGCCTTGGTCGGGCAGGATGAGATAGACGATCAGCGCCAACAGGATGAATTTTGCGATGGTGGCCTTGTCAGCCGTCTCGCCACGTTCGGTTTTTTTAGCGGCCAATATGAGTGTGGCGATAATCGCAATCACCAGTGGCGCCACCCATTCTCCAGTGGCAACCAGCCCGCCCAGCAGCCAGCAGAGCAGCGTGGCTGCTTCTTTGGCGATACCAGTGGCGCCTGTCATCATGCTGCTGCGTACAAATGCGGCAGTTACCAGCAGGCCTATTACGGCCAGGCCGGTCAGGAATATCGGCTGATTTGGCCACCAGTGGGCGCTAACGAAGCCGCCAATGGCTATCAGCGGCAGTGCAACGATGCCGCTGATGTGTCTGGTGTTGTTGTGGGGTGGGGTTTCCTGTTCGAGTCCGATCAGCAGTCCGGTGATCAGTGCGATAATCAGCGGGATGAACCATTCGGGAAAAAATTCCAGTGTGATCATAGAAAGGTGAACGTTCCCGGTGTGAGAATCCGTGCGATTCGAGTATAGTTTGCGAGTTTAAAACATATCGCTGTCTTGCGTATTATAAAATTTGCCAAAAACCGCTGGGGGCAGGTAATGAGAATTCTGTTAAGTAACGACGATGGCTATCTTGCTCCCGGCCTGATCTGTCTGGCGGAAGTGCTGCAGGAGATTGCGGAAGTTACTGTAATCGCGCCGGACCGGGATCGCAGTGGTGCCAGCAATTCGCTGACGCTGTCACGGCCGATCCGCGCCACGCTTGCTGAGCGCGGCTTTTTACGCGTCGACGGTACGCCGACCGATTGCGTGCATCTGGCGATTACCGGCCTGCTGGAGCATGAACCTGACATGGTGATTTCGGGCATCAATGCCGGAGCCAATCTCGGCGATGACGTGATTTATTCCGGCACCGTGGCCGCCGCGATGGAAGGGCGTTTTCTGGGATTCCCGGCGCTGGCCGTATCGTTGGCCGGGCATGACTTGCGACACTATGAAACGGCAGCCAGGGTCGTAAAAGAATTGCTGGGCCGCTTGCAGCATGATCCGTTACCGGCGGACACTATTCTTAATGTGAACGTGCCTGATGTGCCGTGGGATCAGCTTGAAGGCTTCGAGGCGACGCGCCTGGGGCACCGGCATAAATCCGAGCCGGTAATCAGGGCCACCGATCCTCGGGGGCGCGAGGTTTTCTGGGTAGGCCCTGCCGGTCCTGAACAGGACGCCGGGCCGGGCACGGATTTTCATGCCATCAAAAACCGCCGCGTCTCGATCACGCCCATCCAGGTGGATCTGACGCGCTATGCTGCGCTGGATACCGTGGCGAGTTGGCTGGAAGGGTTGAATAAGGTATGAAATCGCATCACCGCGGCATCGGCATGACATCGCAGCGTACCCGCGAGCGGCTGATCAATCGTCTGCAAGAGGAGGGTATCCGCAGCACGGCGGTTCTGGATGCAATCCGCAGCACCCCCCGTCATATCTTCGTTGACGAGGCTTTGGCCAGCCGCGCCTACGAAGACACTGCCCTGCCTATTGGGCATGGTCAGACCATTTCCCAGCCCTACATGGTGGCGCGTATGACCGAAGTCCTGCTCAACGGCGGCAAACTTGATAAAGTCCTGGAGGTCGGCACGGGCTCCGGTTATCAGGCGGCGATTCTTGCCCAATTGGTGGGGCAGGTATACAGCGTAGAGCGGATTGATGCGCTGCTGAAGCTGGCGCGCCAGCATTTCATGGAACTTGGCCTGCGCAATATTCGTCTCAAACACTGTGATGGAAAGCTGGGCTGGCCGGAGTACGCACCCTATGACGGGATCATTGTCACCGCCGCACCCTCGGACGTGCCCACTGCGCTGCTGGAGCAGCTCGCCGTGGGAGGGCGGCTCATCATCCCGGTCGGCGCCTCGGGGCGCAGTCAGACGCTGCTGTCGATTACCCGCACGGCGGAGGGCTATCAGCAAGAGACCCTGGAGACCGTCAGCTTTGTGCCGCTGCTTTCAGGGAGAGATCAGGCGCATTTTTAACCCAGATTGTCCATTATCCCCACAACCGTTCGCCCTGAGCCTGTCGAAGGGCCGTTCATGGTTCGACAAGCTCACCACGAACGGCGTTGTGCGCTTTATTTTGCCTAATGGACAATCTGGGTTTAAAGCAGCGATGTTGTGCAAGCGCGCGAGAATCATCGGCATCCTGATCTTGGCATGGCTGGTAACCGCGTGCGGCAACCACGTCTATCACAGGGTCAAGCAGGGGGATACCCTGTACTCCATCGGCTGGCAGTATGGCTATGATTATCGGCAAGTGGCCGAGTGGAATAACATCAGGTCGCCCTATGCGATTCACGATGGCCAGTGGCTGCGTGTCGCTCCTTCCCGCGACGGCGCGCCAGTCAGCGAGCTTTCATCCGCGAGCGCCCCTGCTGCGGGTCCTGCGCCTGTGGTGGAGGCGCGGGCAAGCCGAGGGGTGGTTTCGTCCCAAAATCCATCCGTGTCGAGCACCGTCGTAACTACCGCAGCTATCCCGGTGGCCCCGGAACTCAAGGCAACTCCTTTAACCTCGCCGCCCGTTAATCCCGTTGCGGCCGCCCCCCAATCCAGAACATTCGACCCGCTGAGGTGGTTATGGCCAACCCAGGGTGCCGTGCTGAGCACATTTTTCGGTAATGCGCCGGGAAAAAAAGGCCTGGATATCGGCGGGCGACACGGCCAGCCTGTTCTGGCTGCGGCGCCAGGGCGCGTGGTGTATGGTGGCAGCGGACTGGTCGGCTATGGCAATATGGTGATCATCAAGCATGATGACAATTATTTAACTGCCTATGCCCATAACAATAAGCTGCACGTCCGGGAAGGCGATCAGGTGACCGCGGGGCAGCGTATCGCCGACATGGGGAAAAGCGGGACGGAGAGGGTGATGCTGCACTTTGAAATGCGCTTCCAGGGAAAGCCGGTGGACCCGCTACGTTACTTGCCCAAATCCTTGCCTTGATAGTGGAGTTGGCCCTACGGTTCTACTGCCCACTTTTCACGTGTAATCCTAAGCCCGGCTTCCGGGCAGTCAGCCATTCCCCAACCAAGCGCTGGCCCTGCGCGACCTGGGGCGGGTTCATCCGGGCTATCAGCCCGTCGTGGGCAGCAGTTGCCCTTATGGCAACCGCAGCGTTGTCAAATGGCTTTGGAAGGTTGTTGCTGAAGTAGGCTGCCAAGGTGTACCACTTGAGGGCCACTACCGGGTCAGGCGCTACGCCGTTTCCATGTTCGAAAAAGCTACCAAGCGCATAATGCGCCGCTGCCATGCCTTGCTCCGCAGCATCACGCATTAAGCGCATTGATCGGGTGTAGTTTTGTGGCACACCATCTCCCTTGTGATACATCCAGCCAAGATGGTACATGGACGGCCCATAGCCTCGCTGAGCAGCTAGCGTAAACCATTGGACAGACTGAGCCTCATTCTTCGTGACGCCCCAGCCATGGGCATAAAGGATGCCAAGGGTGTGCTGTGCTCTCGGGTGACCGCGCTCGGCCGCTTTCTGTAACCACTGCGCAGCCTTCGTGTGGTTCTGGGCAAAACCCACTGTCCAACCGTGGAAGTTGCCGGAGTAGTAGGCGTAACCCAGCTCGAACTGCGCCTTGTCATGCCATATCCCTAGAGCAGTGACGGCCAATATGACCACAGCACCAAGAGCTGGCGCCAGCAGCCTGATGCCGCTGATGCGAAATGTCTGGTGTGCAGCCATCATCCCTGATTAAAAAGGCAGTCGCCCTTTCATCCCGCGCATCAGTTTGGCGATGCCGCCGCCCTTGGACATCTGCTTCATCATCCGCTGCATCTGATCGAACTGCTTGAGCAGGCGGTTGACATCCTGCACCTGGACGCCAGACCCGGCGGCGATGCGGCGCTTGCGTGAGCCTTTGATGACGTCAGGGGCGCGGCGCTCCTGGCGGGTCATCGAGTTGATGATCGCCTCCATGCGCACCACCTCTTTGTCGTTGACCTGATCCTTGACCTTTTGTGGCACGTTGGACATGCCCGGCAGCTTGTCCATCAAGCTCGCCATGCCGCCCATTTTGCGCATTTGCTGCATCTGGTCGCGGAAATCCTCCAGGTCAAAGCCCTTGCCTTTTTTGAGTTTGCCCGCGAGTTTTTCCGCCTGGTCACGGTCGATGCTTCGTTCGACCTCTTCCACCAGACTCAATACATCGCCCATGCCGAGGATGCGTGAGGCGACGCGGTCAGGGTGGAATGGCTCCAGCGCCGCAGTCTTTTCGCCGACGCCGAGGAATTTGATGGGCTTGCCGGTAACGTGCCGGATTGACAGCGCCGCGCCGCCGCGCGCATCACCGTCGGTTTTGGTGAGCACCACGCCGGTCAGCGGCAGGGCCTCATTGAAGGCCTTAGCGGTATTGATCGCGTCCTGGCCGGTCATGCTGTCAACCACGAACAGCGTCTCAATGGGCTGTAACGCGCCGTGCAGACGCTTGATCTCGTCCATCATCTCCGTGTCGATGTGCAAACGGCCTGCGGTGTCGATGATCACAACATCGATGAAACGCTTGCGGGCCTCCTCCACCGCCCCTTGAGCGATTTTGACCGGATCCTGGGAGGGGTCGCTCGGATAAAACACCGCGCCGACCTCTTTGGCCAGTGTTTCGAGCTGGTCGATAGCGGCAGGGCGGTAGATGTCGCAGCTTGCCACCAGCACGGTCTTCTTGCGGCGCTCCTTAAGGAAGCGTGAGAGTTTGGCGACCGTGGTGGTCTTACCGGAACCCTGCAAACCGGCCATCAGGATAATCGCGGGTGGCTGCACACTCAGGTTGATATCCGATGCCTCGCCGATGACGGCGACCAGCTCATCGTGCACCACCTTGACCAGCGCCTGGCCGGGAGTCAGGCTTTGCATAACCTCATGGCCGACGGCACGCTCCCGTACATGCTCGATAAAGTCACGCACGACCGGCAGCGCAACATCCGCCTCCAGCAACGCCATGCGTACCTCGCGCAGCGTCTCCTTGATATTGTCCTCGGTCAGCCGTCCCTGCCCACGCAGGCGCTGCAATACGCCATTTAGCCGTTCTGTCAGATTGTTAAACATGATTTACCTGCTGAGGTTTTTCTGAATATACCGAAGATATGGTATCAGAGGTGGTGAAATCATTGGCGATTTGCTTGCTGCCACATGGCCTATCAATTTAGGCCTGCCCTTTGATTACCCGAAAAGCGCGGCTGGCAGCGATCACGCCAGCCAAGGCCACCACACCGGCCACGATACCCGCCAAGGCATCAAGCAGCAAAGCGAATAGCCTGAGCACTGTTTGCGAACACCGTGGCTGCTGGGCCTCGGATGCTGCGCATCCCGGGTTTCATTCCGTTCAACCCAAGCTACCCGCTGGCGCAGTGTTTCACCTTTGTGACGCATAGTCTAGATAGAGTCGTCACGAGATAGGGTATGAGATAATTTGCAAATCACTTTTGATTTTTGGGAGGTTTGCAATGGATTTGGCGTATTGTCGGCACGACATACCGGATCACGTCTGGGCGTTGCTGGCGCCGCATTTGCCAGGCCGCCCCGTGGCGGGATTTGCCACATCTTGTTGAGAACGCATTTCTACACCTCAAACGCTGGCGGGGCATTGCTACGCGCTATGCCAAAAATGCGGCCTCATTCCTCGCGGCGATTCACATGCGATGCCTTGCGCTTTGGCTTGCTATCTCGTGACGACACTATCTAGTGTAGTGTTGCACGCTAATGAAACTATATGAAACCCAGCATTTGCGCGGTTTTCATGCCGATTTTAAGCTCCATCAAGAGTGCATCACTACACTAGGACTTATCCATCAGGGCAACAGCGTCCCTAACTTTGTTGCCAAGACCCACCAACTCCTCGCCTTGGACGCGTGTCTTTTCCAGCCATTTCCTTTCATGCGTCCTAACCGTGCGTACGCTATGTAAATCTATACCAGAACCTTCACCTCTCGGCGACGTAGCATGAAGATCACGGTCAAGCCCGCTAGAAGCAACACTACAATTGACGGCTCTGGTACCGCAGTAGCAAATCTTTCACCAAGAATGGCATGACCGCTTGTGGTCGGATGCACGCCATCCCAAAACAGAAAGGTATTGGGGTCTGTACATGCAGGATTGCCCAAGCATTGTTCGCTGATATTCGTAAGACCGTATGCGGAAGGGTTAAGTCGGACCTCGCTCAGCAGAGCAAAGGTATCGAAGGCTATGATATCGACAGGCAGTGACTGACCAAGCGACCCAAGCATCTGTGCCAGCCCCTGATTGAAACCGTGGCTCAATGCAGTTAAGCCGGTCGAACCGGCCGCGCCCAGGGAAAGGCCAAACGGTGTCAGTCCCAGATCCGGCATGTTAGGCACCAGGATATGTTGAGCCCCTATCCCCGCCAGTGCCGTTATGGCATTTTCCAAATTTGTCATTGCAGGAGCAATTGCCGCGGTGGTCGGGTTGAGAAAGAAATCATTTGGCCCGCCCCACACAACAAATAGGCTTTGAGCTGGATCAAACGACGGCGGCGTGGATGTGAAATCCGAAATCTGGGAGCTGATGCCTGTACCGTTTAAAGGGGGAATAAAGCTCGCGGCACCTGTAGTGGCGCCGCCAACCGCATAGTTCGTGCCGCCCAGAACAGAAGGGGAAAGCCCGACCCCGAGTGCTGCAGCAAGATTTTCAACCGCCACCGGCCCGTTGGAAAACTGTTGGGCATACGGCGGACTCGGCGGAATCACGCCTCCTGTCAACAAGTATGCATTTCCATTATCGGAAAGACTGTCGCCGAAGACATAAAGACTGTTGTAAGGCAGCGCGGAAGCGAAGGGTGGCGAGAATAACAGCAACAAGCCAAAGACACGGACAAGCAGGCTGGTTTTGATCATGGTGGCAAAATCCTTTTATGAGGGTGGTATGGAAAATTGATTCCGACTATAACGCTCATTAGAAATCAGTTCAATTCGTTTTCATCTGTCGCCGTTGTGTTTTCAGTGCGCCATTTCTAATAATATGCTTGCCACGCACCCCCCCTGTATTGCCTGTAGCAAGTCTGGGCAAAAAAAGCCGAGGTGAAGCACCACAGTATCGGCTATTTTTCTGTGGCTAATTTTTTTCAGCGGGGCCTAGGTTTTCTGCGTGCCGTAGGTTCGGCGTTCCACGGGTCATCCGGCCAGGGGTGTTTGGGGTAGCGGCCTTTGAGTTCTTTTTTTACTTCGGTGTAGGTGCGTTCCCAGAAGCCGCGCAGGTCTTGTGTTACCTGGATGGGGTTTTGTGCCGGGGAGAGCAGGTGCAGGGTTACCGGCACACGTCCCCAGGCCACGCGCGGTGTGTCGGCGAGGCCGAACATTTCTTGCAGTTTCACCGCCAGCACCGGCGATTCGCCGGGGGTATATTGCAGGCGCAGGCGCGATCCGCTGGGCACGGTGAGGTGGGTGGGCGCGCCTTCGTCGAGGCGGGTGCGCTGCGTCCAGTCCAGCGTGTTTTGCAATATTGCCGGCAGGTCGAGGCGGGTCAGATGGTCGCGGCGGGTGATGCCGTCGAGGTATGGCTCCAGCCAGTCTTCCAGTGTTGCATCAAGCTGTGCGTCGCTCACGTCCGGCCAGCCTTCCTCTGGGCACCAGTGGCGCAACGATAGTACCCGCGTTTGCCATTCTCTGGTTTCGCGTGTCCAGGGCAATGCTTCCAGTCCGAGACGGCGCACACCTTCAAGCATGGCTTTGCGTAACGCCTCTGGGCTGGCTTTTGTCAGCGTTTGGCTGGCGAGCACGAGTTCTCCAGTTCGTTCTTCGCGCCGCGCGATGATGGCTTGCTGCTGGCTGTCCCAGCGCACTACGTCTTGTGTTTGTATTCGTCCCGCGAGATGTTTGCGCAACGCCTGCACAGTGACTGGCGCGGCGAGGTGGATTATGCTTTCGATTTTTCCTGCATCCATCTGCGCGGCTACCAGGTAGGTGTATTTGATCAGATGATCCTCGCATGCCAGGCGCGCACCACGGCCATTGGCGAGCAGGTAGCGCCCAGTGTTGGCTTCACGCTGCGCGGCGATGCGGTCTGGATAGGCGAGAGCCAAGAGTAGGCCTACCTCTTCGTCGCTGGCGTTTGGTCGCTCCCGGCTTCCTGCCTCCCGCGACACTGGTCCGTCCCTGGACGGCGCAGGTTGTTTGATATTCAGCTGTCGCCGCCACTGGCTGGCCGCCTGTTCGATGCGTTCACAGGCATAAGGGTCTGCCCCATAGGATTGCGCACCGGCCCTGCCGCGTTTGCGGAATGCCATTATCGCTTCGACGCGCTCCAGTAGGTCGCAGGTGCGTTTACGACTCTGGTTCTTGTCCCCTTGAGGGTAGTCGTTGGTGAGAATGTCGCGCTCGGCTAGTAGAGCTGATATATCGCAGGCCAGCGCGCCCAATCCCAGCTTGTTGCCCTCCAGCAGCAGGTGAGCGAGACGTGGGTGCGCGGGCAACGCGGCCATTGCCTGGCCGGAGGGGGTGATCAAGCCCTTGTCATCCAGCGCGCCCAGCTCGATGAGCAACTGCCGCGCCTGAGCCAGCGCGCCGGGCGGGGGTGGGTCCAGCCACGCCAGGTCTGCCGCATTACGCACCCCCCATTGTGCAAGATCCAGTGCCAGCGGGGCGAGGTCTGCGGTGAGTATTTCCGGTATGGTCTGGGCCTGCAGTCCGCGCTGGGTGGATTCGCTCCACAGCCGGTAGCAGTGACCTGGCCCGAGGCGTCCGCCGCGTCCGGCGCGTTGCTCGGCTGACGCACGTGATACGCGCACAGTGTCGAGTCTTGTTAGGCCGCTGTTCGGGTCGAAGCGCGGTACGCGCGCGAAACCGCTATCCACTACGCTGACGATGCCCTCGATAGTCAGGCTGGTTTCGGCGATGGAGGTAGCTAACACCACCTTGCGCTGGCCGCTGGAATCCGGCCGGATTGCCCGGTCCTGTGCCTCTTTCGGCAGGTCGCCATAGAGGGGATGGATACGGACCTCTGCGCAGGCGGGATCGGCTTCCAATAATCGCTGTGTGCGCCGGATCTCGCCGCCACCTGGAAGAAAGGCCAGCACGTCGCCTTGTTGCTCGTATAAGGCACGGCGCACTGCGGTGGCTACGGTCTCGGGCGTTCTGCTTTCCGGGTCGCGGGGCAGGTAGTTGACTGTCACTGGAAAGCTACGCCCCATGCTGGTGATAATGGGTGCGTTATTTAATAGCTTGGCGACGCCTTCGGTATCGAGCGTGGCTGACATCACCAGCACCTTCAAATCGTCGCGCAGGCCGCGCTGGCTGTCGATGCACAGCGCCAGCGCGAGATCAGCGTTGAGATTGCGCTCGTGAAACTCATCGAAGATCACCAGTCCTACCCCCTCCAGCGCCGGATCGCTTTGCAGGCGGCGGGTGAGTATGCCCTCGGTGAGCACCTCAATGCGCGTCTGGCGTGAGATCTGGCTGTCGAAGCGAATGCGGTAACCCACGGTGTGCCCCACCTTTTCGCCCAGCAAATCTGCCATGCGCGCCGCTGCCGCCCGTGCCGCAAGACGACGTGGTTCGAGCATCACGATCGAGCGGCCTTGCAGCCAGGGTTCATCAAGGAGTGCGAGTGGCACCAGCGTGGTTTTGCCCGCGCCGGGCGGGGCTTGCAGCACGGCTGCGGGATGCGTGGCGAGCGCGGTGCGCAACTCGGGGAGGGTTACTTCGATAGGTAAGGAGGCGGGCATACGTGGCTTTTTTTGGTAACGAAAAGCAAAGGTGCTATTTTTTAAATGGTCGGAGCGTCCTTGCTCTTCATTCCATTTCTAGGTCAATAGTAGGGTGCGTATGACGCACCCTACAAAAAATGTGCTTTCGAAATAGAATGCGTTTCAGGGTAGGCCACGCCTCAATTGCCGAGCGCACCGAAGACTTTCTTTACCCAGTGCCCGGTGCGCGCGACGGGGTCGGTGCGGATGGCGCGCTCCTCGTCGGCAACCATGAGGAACAGGCCGTCCAGAGCCTTTTGCGTTACATAATCCTGTACTGTCGCTTGATCCTTCCCTACCAGGCCAAGTTTGGATGCCGAACCGGCGACGCGGTTATATTTCCCGGCTACGCCAAGTCGCCCCACCGCCTTGTCCACTATAGGAAGAAAGCGGGTGCGCAGCTCCGGTTCGGTGGATTTGCGGAAATATTGAGTTGCTGCATCCTGTGGGCCAGTCAGGATCTGCTTCGCATCTTGCACGGACATCTGTTTGATCGCGGCTACCAGCAGGGTCTTTGCTTCCGGCACTGCAGCTTCCGCGGCACGGTTCATCGAGGTGACCAGATCGTCGATCGCCTTGCCTTGGCCCAGCGTGCGCAGCATGGGTTCTGCTTTCCGGACTGCATCAGGGAGGGGAATGCGGACCTTGTCGTTGCCGAGAAATCCGTCCTGCCGTCCGAGGCTGGTCACTGCGTTGCCAGCGCCCTGAGTAAGCGCCTCTTTTAGGCCATTCACTACATCGCCGTCGGAAAGCGCGGCGATTCCGGCATTGTCCGCGGGTTGGGACGGCTGCGGCGTGGTGAGCCGTTTGAGGTCGCCGAGGTCAAATGCGTTCGCTGGGACGTATATGAAAATCAAGGCAAAAAAACAGAAAATGTTGCGTATCCTGGGCATCCTGAAAATACCCTGACGCTGCACTGATATTGTGTTGTTATTCATCCTGGGTTACTCCTGTTTCAGGATGGGATGGGCGGAGCCGATATGTTATGGTATTTCCAATGCCTGCCCTATTCCAGTATCTACTTTTTGCTATGCCCCGGCAATCCCTGTTGGCGATTTGGCCGCGGCGAAACTATTGCCACGCTGATTGGTCGAAATCAATAGGATTGAAACATATGCGGAGTAATCAAATGTTGCGCTGGACCGTATTAATCGTTGTGCTGCTGTCTGGCTGCGCTTCCATCCCCAAGCCGATCATGGGGAACGTCGCCGCCATTTCGCCGCAACAGACGTTACGCGAGGATGCAAGTGGCAATCGTGTGCGCTGGGGCGGTGAGATCATCAAGGTTACGGTGAACAAGGAAGAGACCTGCTTCGAATTGCTCGCCAGGCCACTTGATAGCTCGGCGCGTCCACTGCGCAGTGATAACTCAGATAGCCGCTTTATTGCCTGTGCCCCCCAGTTCTACGATCCAGCCGTGTATGCCAAGGGTAGGGAGATGACCGTGGTGGGCACAGTGATAGAGCCGGTGAGCGGCAAAATTGGTGAGTATGACTATCGCTATCCGCGTGTAACAATCGAACGGCTTTATCTGTGGCCGGTACGCCCCGATTTTTCTACGATGCCGCCGCCTTATTATTATCCCGCTCGCCCGTTTTATCCCTACGGCTATTATGATCCTTTCTGGCCATCGCCTTTCATGCACCGCCATTTTCGGTGACGAGTCCGTGGCGGCTCTTTGGCATCCTGCGACGTGCATGGATGCACGTCGGATGGGAGCAGTTGCCGATGTGGAGTGCCTGAGTTTCAAACGTAGGGCGCGCCGTGCGCACCCTACGCAGGCTGCCAAGCTTCATCTCACCACTTCACTACATGCACATTGTAAAGTGTTCGCCCCAAAAACCGCTCGCCGATGGTCTGAAAACGCAGCGGTACATCGGTGACATAAAAATGATAATCGGGCGCTGAACGTTGCGGATTCGCCAAGCCCATTTTGTCGAGCAAGTCAGCAGTCTGTTCTGCCATGCTTTCGGCGGAATCAACGAGTTGAATTTTCGATCCGGCGGCTTCTTGCAGCAGCGGTTTGAGCAGGGGGTAGTGTGTGCATCCCAGCACCAGGGTGTCGATGTTTTGCGCCAGTACGGGCTTGAGATATTCCTGTGCGGTAAGGCGGGTGACCTGGTGATCGAGCCAGCCTTCTTCCACGAGCGGCACGAATAACGGGCAGGCCTGTGAAAACACCCGGATGTCTGGGGCGTGCTGATGTATTGCGCGGGTATAGGCGTTACTATTGATGGTGGTTGGAGTGCCAATCACCCCCACATATTTTTTGTGTGTTGCGGCAATGGCGCCCAGCGCGCCGGCATCAATCACATCCAGCACCGGCACGGGGGAGAGGTCGCGCACCACCTGCGAGGCTACGGCGGCCATGGTGTTGCACGCAATGATGAGCAGCTTGACGTTCTGCTGGAGCAGGAACTCCGTGATCTGTGTTGTGAAATGGGAGATGGTTTCGACCGACTTCACCCCATAGGGCACACGTGCCGTGTCGCCGAAGTAAACGATGTTCTCAAAGGGCAGACGCTCCATGAGCGCGCGCACGACGGTAAGGCCGCCGACGCCGGAGTCGAATACGCCGATGGCGTTATTGGAATTGGTAGTCATGGGATTCAGTAATTAGCAAAATACTGTAGATATACAATCCCGCAAGTATACAGGTTTTAATGCCTCAGGTTACTCACTGCACCAGCTCTTATCCCCTTTAAAAACCCCCGCATCCTGCCGCTATAGAACATGTAGCAACTGGCATTGTCTACCATTATAGATGCCCCGTTTCATGCCGGCTCTCACGGCGCAGAAGTAACGTCAGACAGAGAGGTGAGTTATGTTAGGCTGGCTGAGAAAAAGATTCGACCGATGGCTTGCCCAGGAGATGGACGCCAAGGCCACCCCGCTGTGTGATTTCGAGCGTTTGCGCCGGGTGGTTCGCCCCGGTGATGTGGTGCTGGTGGAGGGGAGTACCCGTCTTAGCGGTTTTATCAAAAATATCACGCAAAGCCAGTGGACCCACTCTGCGCTCTATGTGGGTTATCTTCATGAAATCGAGGATGAGGGAGTGCGCTGGCATATCCGCAGGTTTTATGAAGGTGATCTCAGTGAGCCGTTATTGATCGAGGGGCTGATTGGCCAAGGTATTATTGTTGCGCCACTGAGCCGTTACCGTGGTGCGCATCTGCGTGTTTGCCAGCCGCGCGGCTTGTCATCCGATGATGCGTATAAGGTGATTGAATTTGCCGTGCGGCACCTGGGTGTCGAGTATGATATTCGCCAACTGTTCGATCTGGCGCGGCTGATGTCTCCTTACAGCGTGCTGCCACGGCGTTGGCGGTCTAGCCTGTTTGATATTCGCGCGGATATTTCCAAGCGCACCATCTGCTCCACGCTGATTGCGGCAGCGTTTGAATCCGTGAATTACCCGGTATTGCCGGTGGCGCGCCGCAGTGATGATGGCGGGCTGCGGCTCTACCCGCGCAATGCGCGCTTGTGCATACCCCGTGACTTTGATTATTCTCCCTACTTTGATGTTGTGAAGTGTCCTTTGCCGGCCCTGGACGATGTCGGTGTTTATCGCCATCTCCCTTGGGACAGCAGCAGGGCGATTTGCAATGACGAAAATGACTGCGTCATGCCCGTGGCTCCGGCATCATTCCTGGCGGCCAATGCCAGCGATGAAGCCGCCGCGCGCAATGGTATGCAATGGCGCAGCCGCCGTGCCCGAAGGCATAGAGTTATAGTGGGAGCGACCAAGACATGATGTCCTTTTTGTTGGTAGTAGGTGTTTTGCTGGCCGCGTTGGTGGCGCTGCTCGGTATTCCGGCATTACGGCGGCCATTAATCAGTAACCGGATACTGCCATGGTTCCGCGCTGCGTTGCCGCCCATGTCGCAAACCGAGCGCGATGCGATTGAGGCGGGTACGGTATGGTGGGAGGGCGACCTCTTCAGTGGTCGTCCCGACTGGAACAAACTACTCGCCATCCCCGCGCCGAAACTCAGTGTCGAGGAGCAGGCGTTTCTCGACGGCCCGGTGGAAGAGCTGTGCCGCATGCTCAACGACTGGCACATCACCGAAGAATTACACGACCTGCCGCCGCACGTCTGGCAATTCATCAAGGACAACCGTTTCTTCGGCATGATCATCCCGAAAAAATACGGTGGTCTGGAATTCTCCGCCCTGGTGCATTCCGCAGTGGTGATGAAGATCTCTGGCCGCAGCGTGACGGCGGGCGTGACGGTGATGGTGCCCAATTCCTTAGGTCCGGCGGAGCTACTGCTGAACTACGGCACGGAGGAGCAGAAGAACCATTACCTGCCGCGTCTGGCGCGTGGTGAAGAGGTGCCGTGCTTTGCGCTCACTGGCCCGGAGGCGGGTTCGGATGCCAGCTCTATCCCGGATACAGGTGTGGTGTGCCGTGGCACGTTTCAAGGGAACGATATCGTTGGCATTCGTCTCAATTGGGATAAGCGCTATATCACCCTCGGCCCGGTGGCGACGGTGCTGGGTCTGGCCTTCAAGCTCTATGACCCCGACGGGTTGCTGGGCAGCAAAAAGGAATTGGGCATCACCTGCGCGCTGATCCCGACCAATACGCCGGGCATCACTATCGGCAATCGCCATTTCCCTCTCAACATTCCCTTCCAGAACGGGCCGAACAGCGGCAAGGATGTGTTTATTCCGCTGGATTGGATTATCGGTGGTGCGGCAGGTGCGGGCCAGGGCTGGCGCATGCTCATGGAGTCCCTGGCGGCAGGGCGTTCCATCTCGTTGCCTGCGCAGAGTGTGGGGGCGAGCAAGCTGGCATGCCGCGCCACAGGCGCCTATGCGCGCATCCGCAAGCAATTCAAGATGCCCATTGGCCGCTTCGAAGGCGTGGAAGAGGCCTTGGCGCGTATCGCCGGTTATACATACATGATGGACGCCGCGCGCATCATGACGGCAGGCGCCGTGGATCTGGGCGAGAAGCCCTCGGTGGTGTCGGCCATCGTCAAATATCATCTCACTGAACGTATGCGCAAGGTGGTCAACGACGCGATGGATGTGCAGGGCGGCAGTGGCATCTGCATGGGGCCGCGCAACCTGCTGGGGCGTGTTTATCAGTCCATTCCCATCGGTATTACAGTGGAGGGCGCGAACATTCTCACGCGTAGCCTGATCATCTTCGGCCAAGGCGCAGTGCGCGCCCATCCCTATGTGTTGAAGGAAATGCGGGCGGCGACGGATACCGATCCGCAACGCGCATCCGAGCAGTTTGACAAGGCATTTTTCGGGCACATCGGATTCACCGTGGGCAATGCCATTCGCGCGCTGCTGCATGGTTTGACGGGAGCAAATTTTGCGGGCGCGCCAGCGCAGGCTGGGTCGGAGCGTCATTATTATCGGCAATTAACGCGCATGAGCGCAGCGTTCGCATTGGTGGCCGATGCGTCCATGTTGATGCTGGGCGGGGCGCTCAAACGCAAGGAAAAACTTTCTGGGCGGCTGGCCGATGTGTTGAGTCAATTATATCTGGCATCCACCGTGCTCAAGCGCTTTGCCGATCAGGGGCGTCCCGCCGCCGACCTGCCTCTGCTGCAATGGGCGTGCGATGATGCGCTGCATCAAATGCAGGAGGCGCTGGACGGCCTGCTGCGCAACCTCCCCAACCGGGGCGCCGCCGCGCTGTTGCGCCTGCTGGTCTTTCCTCTCGGCAAGCCGTATGCTGCACCGCATGACGCGCTGGGCCACAAGGCAGCAAGCCTGCTGCTTGAGCCTTCCGAGGCCCGCGACCGGCTGACGCTGGGAATGTATGCTCCCACTGATTTTGCCGAGCCGCTGGGGCGTCTGGAAGACGCATTGCGCAAGACTATCGCCGCCGAGGCGGTGGAGAAAAAGCTGCGTGCAGCGTTGAACGCGGGCGCAGCGAACGGCAATGACGAGGTGGCGCGGATACGCGAAGCCGTCAAACAAAGTGTGATCAGCGAAGATGAAGCAGGGGTATTGCTTGACGCCATCGCCGCGCGCAAAGAGGTGATTAAAGTCGACGACTTTGCGCCTGAGTATTGGAAAACGGAGGAAATCGAGTGGCCAACGGAACAGAAAATGCCGGCAAAACGGTTTATATAATCGACGGCAGCCGCACGCCGCAGATCAAGGCTAAAAACAAGCCGGGGCCGTTTACCGCCGGTGATCTGGCGGTGGCGGCGGGTCGTCCGCTGCTGGCGCGCCAGCCCTTTGAACCCGGTGATTTTGACGAAGTGATTCTGGGCTGTGTGATGCCGGGGCCGGATGAGGCCAATATCGCGCGCGTTACAGCGCTGCGTCTGGGATGCGGCAAGCACGTTCCGGCATGGACGGTGCAACGTAATTGCGCCTCTGGCATGCAGGCGCTCGACTGTGCCGCACACGACATCGCTGCGGGCCGCGCCAACCTGGTGCTGGCGGGCGGTGTGGAGTCGATGAGCCATGCGCCTGTGCTGCTCAACACCGATATGGTGGGCTGGCTGGGCGAATGGAGCGCGGCGCGCAACTTTGGCGCTAAACTGGTTGCGCTGAGCAAATTGCGCCCTGCCTACTTTACACCGATTATCGGCTTGCTGCGTGGACTCACCGATCCCGTTGTTGGCCTGTCCATGGGGCAGACCGCCGAAAATATCGCGCACCGCTTTAACATCAGCCGCGAGCAGATGGACGCTTTTGCCCTGGAAAGTCACCGCCGTCTGGCCAAGGCGCAGGATGATGGTCTGCTGAGTGAGATCGAGACCCTCTACGACACGCGGGGTAATGCTTACGAACACGATGATGGCCTGCGCCGCGATGGCGACCTGGCTAAACTCGCCAAGCTCAAGCCGGTCTTCGACCGCCATTTTGGTAATGTCACCGCAGCCAACAGCGCGCAGATCACTGATGGCGCGGCACTGCTGATTTTGGCAAGTGAAGAGGCCGTTGATAAATATCAACTGCCAGTGCTGGGCCGCATTATCGACAGCCAATGGGCAGGATTGGAACCAGCGCAAATGGGACTTGGCCCTGCCCACGCCATGGCGCCGATTATGCGGCGGCGCGGCTTGACGATTGGAGATATCGATTACTGGGAGATCAATGAGGCATTCGCCGCGCAGGTGTTGGCATGCTTGGCGGCATGGAAAGATGCTGATTATTGCCGCACTGAGCTGGGACTGGATGGAGCGCTGGGGGAGATCGACCACGCGCGGCTCAATATTGATGGCGGTGGCGTGAGCCTTGGGCATCCCGTGGGGGCGAGCGGCGCGCGCATTGTGTTGCATCTGTTGAATGTATTAAAACGCACCAACACACGGCGCGGCATGGCCAGCCTGTGCATTGGCGGTGGCCAGGGTGGCGCGATGCTGGTTGAAAGCGGAAGGGAGTGACGATGACAGAACCTACTTACAAGAATTGGCGCATTGAGCGTGATAGCGACGCTATCGTCTGGCTGCATCTGGATAAGGCCGGAAGCGCCACCAACGTGCTCTCCAGTGATGTGCTGGAAGAGCTCAATGCCATCCTCGATCCATTCGTCTCGGAACAACCTCGTGGCCTGATCATTCTGTCCGACAAGCCCAACGGCTTTATCGCCGGGGCGGATATCAATGAATTTGTGCCACTGAAAGAACCCGCCGAGGCATTGGCGCTGATCCGGCGGGGGCAAAAGGCGTGCGACAAGATTGCCGCTCTGAAATGCCCCACCGTGGCGTTGATCCATGGCTTTTGTCTTGGCGGCGGCATGGAGCTGGCGTTGGCGTGCCGTTATCGTATCGCGGATGATGACGCGCGCACTCGCCTTGGGTTACCCGAAATTAAGCTTGGCATTCACCCCGGCTTCGGCGGCACGGTACGCCTGCCGCCGCTGGTGGGTGCGCCCGCCGCGATGGACCTGATGCTCACCGGCAGAGCGATTGACACGCGTGCCGCGAAAAAGATGGGGCTGATCGATTATGCCGTACCCACCCGTCATTTAAAGCGCGCCGCGCGCGGCGTGGTGATGAATCCCCCCGCGCCGCATCGCCCCAAGGGCTGGCTGGCGCTCACCAACAACAGTCTGGTGCGTCCATTGCTGGCGCGGACGATGCGCGCGAAAGTGGCGGAGAAGGCCCCCGCCGCGCATTATCCTGCGCCGTATGCGCTGATCGATTTGTGGCAGAAATACGCCGATGTCCCGGCGCGGATGATGGAGGAAGAGGCTGTCTCCGTTGCCCGCTTTGTGCTCGGCGACACGGCGCATAATCTGGTGCGCGTGTTCTTTCTGCAAGAGCGGCTTAAATCATTGGGCAAAAAAGAGCTGATTGCGCCACGCCATGTACATGTTATCGGTGGCGGTGTGATGGGTGGCGATATTGCCATCTGGTGCGCGCTGCAAGGCATGCGCGTTACGGTGCAGGACCGCAAGCACGAAACCTTGGCGAAGGTCATCAAGCGTGCCTATGCGCTATACAAAAAGCGCCTCAAACAACCGCGCCTGATCCAGGCAGCGCTGGATCGCCTGATCCCGGACGACAAGGGCGTGGGCGTGAGCCATGCCGATGTGGTGATCGAGGCGATCTTTGAGGACATTACCGCGAAACAGAATCTCTACCGCGAAATTGAGCCCAAGCTCAAACCGGGTGCATTGCTTGCCACCAATACCTCTAGTATCCCACTCGAAGTACTGAGCGAGGCGCTCGCCAATCCGTCGCGTCTGGTCGGGCTGCACTTCTTCAATCCCGTGGCGCAAATGCAATTGGTGGAGATTGTTAGCAGCCCGATTACAGACCCCGAAGTGGCGCGGCAGGCCGCCGCCTTTACGCGCCATATCGACCGTTTGCCTTTGTCAGTGAAAAGCTCGCCGGGTTTTCTGGTTAACCGTGTGCTCATGCCCTATTTGCTTGAGGCCGTGACGATGGAGTGGGAAGGTGTGCCAGCCACAGTTATTGACAAGGCAGCGCTCGATTTTGGCATGCCGATGGGGCCGATCCGTCTGGCGGATACTGTGGGCCTGGACATTTGCCTGTCTGTTGCGGAGATTCTGTCGCAACGCTTGAATGTCGATGTGCCGCCGCGCCTGCGTGAACTGGTGAGTGCCGGTCGGCTGGGTGTCAAGAGCGGGCAGGGATTTTACACCTATCACGGTGACAAGCCGCAGATGCCACGCCTCAAGCCGGGGTATGTTCCGCCTTCCGATGTGGCGGAGCGTCTGATCCTGCGCTTTCTGAATGAAGCGGCGGCGTGCCTGCGCGAAGGTGTGGTCGCCGATGCCGACCTGCTCGATGCGGGGGTGATATTCGGCACAGGGTTTGCCCCGTTCCGCGGCGGACCGATTAATTACGTTCATGAGTCTGGTGTCGAGACCCAGCGCAAAAAACTGCAAGCGCTGGAGGAGCATTATGGCAAGCGCTTCGTAGCAGATGCGGAGTGGGCGGAGTTGTGATTGGTTAGTATTGTAGGGTGCGCTGTGCGCATCATTCGTTCGTTGTTCATGTGATGCGTGAGATGCACTCTACGTTGGAATTCAGAAAACCATGATGACAAAAACATCCGACATCATTTCCATTGAAACAGCCCGTACCTTGCACGGCTTGTTTCGCGAGCGCGTCAGGCGCACGCCCGAGGCGGTCGCCTATCGCCATTTCGATGAGCAGGCCAAGCAATGGAAAGACACCACCTGGGCAGAGATGGCCGGCCACGTGGCATGCTGGCAGGCGGCGTTGGCGCGTGAAGGATTGCAGCCGGGTGAGCGCGTGGCGCTGTTGATGCGCAATTGCCGCGAATGGGTGATATTCGAACAAGCCGCACTCGGCCTGGGGCTGGTGGTGGTACCGCTTTATCCCAACGACCGCGCCGATAATATCGCCTACATCGTGCAAGGCGCCGGTGTGCGATTATTATTGACCGAAAATGGAGAGCAGTGGCGCAGCTTGTCGGAAGTGCGTGCGCAGCTTGAAGGATTATTGCGCATCGTTACCCTACGGCCCGTGATTGACGCCACAGAGCCGCGACTGCAATCTGTCACAGAATGGCTGCCTGAGCACTGCGGCGAACTACATACCCATGATTGCGAACCCACGGCGCTTGCCACCATCGTTTATACCTCCGGTACCACAGGGCGCCCCAAAGGTGTCATGCTCAGCCACCTTAATATATTGTGGAATGCGCACAGTTGTCTGGACAGTGTTCCCGTTTACCGTGAAGACCTGTTCCTGTCGTTCTTACCGCTGTGCCACACCTACGAACGTCTGGTGGGCTATTATTTGCCAATGATGTCGGGCGCTACGATTGCCTATGCTCGCGCCATTCCTTTATTGGCCGAGGACATGCTTTCCGTGCGGCCTACCATCATGGTGTCCGTGCCGCGCATTTATGAAAGAATCCATGCCAAGATCAAGACGCAATTAGAGGAAGGGCCAGCGCTCAAGCGCAATCTTTTCAATGCCGCCGTTGAAATAGGGTGGTCACGTTTTGAGCATAAGCAAGGGCGTGGTCCATGGCGCTTTTCCCATCTGCTCTGGCCGCTGTTCGATAAGCTGGTGGCAAGCAAGGTGATGGCAAAGATGGGTGGCAGGCTGCGCGTCGCCATGTGTGGTGGCGCACCGATTTCCCTGCCGGTGGCAAAGCTTTTTATCGGGCTTGGTCTGCCTCTCCTGCAAGGCTATGGCCTTACCGAGGCCAGCCCCGTCATCAGTACCAACAAAGAACATGATAACGACCCGTCCGGCATCGGCCCGCCGATCCGCGATGCGCTGGTCCGCATTGGCGAGGAAGGGGAGCTATTAGCCAAAACACCGGGCGTCATGCTGGGCTATTGGCACAACCCCGATGCCACTGCCAAGGCCATTGATGCCGATGGCTGGCTACACACCGGCGACAAGGCACGCATTGAAAATGGACACATCTACATCACCGGACGCCTCAAGGAAATCATCGTCATGGCCAATGGCGAGAAGATGCCCCCCGCCGACATGGAGATGGCCATTGCTCTCGACCCCTTGTTTGAACAGGTGATGGTTATCGGTGAAGGAAAGCCGTATTTAAGTGCGCTGGTGGTGTTGAACAAAGATCACTGGGTGGGTCTGGCGGGTGAATTAGGCCTTGATCCTGCCGTCCCTGCTTCATTAAAAGATAAACGTGTATCCAGTGCCGTGTTGCAAAGAATCGCCGAGCAATTGCGCGGCTTCCACGCCTACGCACAGGTCCGACGCGTCGCGCTTGATCTTGAGCCGTGGACCGTGGAAAACGGGCTGATTACCCCTACCCTCAAGCTGCGGCGCAGCCGCGTTCTGGAGCGGTATCATGAGTCTGTGGAAAAGCTTTATGAAGGGCATTGATTAGCTCACCTCTAAATCAATAGGGTGAAATCGTAGGGTGCGTCCCACGCACCAATGATTGTGGTGCGTGGGACGCACCCTACATAATTATCCGCGTTTCGGATGGAAGTTCCAATGCAAACAACTCACGCCACCCTGCCCGAAAATCGTCAACCCACCCTGCGCCTGGTGGCTATGCCCACTGACGTCAATGCTGCGGGTGATATCTTCGGCGGCTGGATCATCTCCCAGATCGACATCGCCGGCAGCATCGAAGCCCACCGCCGCGCCAAAGGCAGAGTCGTCACCGTTGCAGTGAACTCCGTGCAATTCCATGAGCCGGTGTTCGTCGGTGACCTCGTGAGCTGCTATGCGGAAGTCATAAAAGTAGGGCGCACCTCCATCACAACCAGTGTCGAAGTTTTCGCGGAGCGCGTCTGGCACGACGGCTCGAAGACCATCAAAGTGACGGAGGCGACGCTGACGTATGTTGCCCTGGATGAGCATCGCAGGCCGAAGGTAGTGCCGGAAGCGTAGCGTGCGCCATGCGCACGACAGCAAGGGCTGAATGAATGGCTACATTTCGTAGAGCGCTGACGCCGGGTGGCACATATTTCTTCACGGTCAACGCATACCGCCGCCAACCCGTTTTGACCGAGCCACGAATATACACCGCGCTCAAAACGGCGATCCGGCGAGTCAAGGAATCGCATCCTTTCGATATTGAAGCCTTTGTGCTTTTACCGGATCATTTGCATTGCATTTGGCGCCTGCCTTCGGGGGATGCGAACTACTCGCCGAGATGGAATTTGATCAAGCGGCAGGTGAGCCAATCTGTGCGTGCTCATTTAGTGGAGAGCGTTACGGACTCACGTATGAAACGCCGGGAGCTGGGTTTGTGGCAGCGGCGATTCTGGGAGCATCAAATTCGGGATGAAGGTGATTTCATGCGGCATGTTGATTAGATTCATTTCAATCCCGTGAAGCATGGGTATGTGCAACGTGTGGTGGATTGGCCGTATTCGAGTTTTCATGCGCATGTGAGGAAAGGCTTGCGCCCAATCGATTGGGCCGGATGTGGCGATGATGGCGAGGTATACGGTGAGCAGTCTGATAGTGGTTGATCGTGCGCACAGCGCACGCTAATGAAATGGACTCCACCCTTCTTCAAACGGCATCATAGTGTGCCAAGCGGGTGAGTTAGGTCACCGGCCAAACGAAAAAGGAGGAGTCCGACATGAAGCATAACGCAACAGTAATTGGTTTGGATATTGCCAAGAACGTGTTTTACGCCGTGGGCCGGGATGAGCGTGGCAATGAGGTATTGAAACGAAAGATGTCGCGGGACCAGGTGCTGACATTTTTTGCCAATCTGCCTGCCGCGAAGGTCGGGATTGAGGCCTGTGCCAGTGCGCATTACTGGGCGCGAGAAATCAGTAAACTGGGGCATGAAGTACGGCTTATTGCCGGCCAGCGCGTGAGCCGACGGGTGGTCGGCAACAAGAATGATTATCGCGATGCGAAGGCGATTTGCGAGCTGAGGGCCGAACCCGAGACCCTGTATGTGCCGACCAACACCGAGGCGCAGCAGGATGTGCAGATGCTGCACCGGGTTCGTCAGCGCCTGGTGGAAAACCGCACAGCACTGATGTTGCAGGCACGCAGTCTGCTGGGCGAATACGGTATGAGTTTCTCCCAAGGGGCTACGGCGTTGCGCAAGGCGTTACCCCGCGTGCTCGGCGGAGAACATAACGGACTCTCCCCCAGCGCCCTGGAGACATTTGCCGACCTGCAGGAACAGTTGACGGCGCTGGATAAACGGATCGAGCACTACGACGAGCGCATCCAGCGGCTGGCACGCCAAGACGCTCAGGCCGCGCGATTGATGGGGCTGCCGGGTGTTGGCCCGCTCACCGCCACCGCCTTTGTCGCGGCTGTGGGTGACCCGCATCATTTCCCGGCAGGGCGTAACTTTGCGGCAAATCTGGGTCTCACGCCACACGAGCATTCCAGCGGCGGCAAACAACAGCTATTCGGCATCTCCAAGCGTGGAGACCGCTACCTGCGCACCTTGCTGATCCACGGGGCGCGCAGTGCGCTACGCTGTGCCGAGGGCAAGCAGGACCGTTTGCTGCTCTGGGCCTTGAAGCTCAAGGCAACCAAGGGTTTTAATGTCGCCGCCGTAGCCTTGGCGAATAAACTGGCGCGAGTAGCCTGGGCCATGCTTGCGCATGGCCGCCGTTATGAGGCGCAGTGGAACCCGCAACCCACTGTGGCGATCAGCTGATATTGCCAAGCCGTTAAGTTTTTTTAGTAAACGAAGCAGCAAGACCTGCCACGATTGCGAAGGTGAAGAAACGAACGATGCCCAACAGGTAAGACCGACGACGGGACACTCCGCAACGGCGTATGGCCAGCAAGGCCGAGACGCTATTTGGAACCCGACGTGCGTATTGCATTATGGCCCGAGCCGATTAATGGCTCACACTGAGGCCGGATAGATACACGCAATCCTTATCCTGAGAGCAAAATTTCAATCTTCCCCTTGCAAAACGGGTGGAGTCCATAGATACGCTTGCTCATCCAATGGGCGGCCCAGACCACCAACGGCAGCGCGGATGACGACAGCACCTTGGCCAGGAACAAGAAGAAGCCGCTACATACCTATGGCTGGCTCGACGACTTCATCGGGGGCAAGGACGCCAAGCACACTGGCCTGGCCAAGGAGACTGGGCTGGTGGTGAGGATTAAGACGGGGGGAGGTGCATAACGGAATGAGGGGGTAGTATGTCTGTAGCTTTTAAGCTACAATTTACCCATGATAGAACTATTCCGATATCAACATGAAGGCGGTCGTGAGCCATTCACGGAATGGTTGGATGCTGTGCGCGACAAGGTGGCCCAGGCACGTATCCGTGTCCGTTTACGGCAGGTGCAAGCAGGTAACTTCGGCGATTGCGAACCGGTCGGCGAAGGGGTAATTGAGCTGCGCGTACATGTCGGCGCAGGATACCGCGTCTACTGTGGTCGGCACGGGAAAACGGTCGTTATTCTGTTGTGTGGGGGCGATAAACGCGCTCAGGCAACGGACATCAAGCGGGCCAAAAAACTATGGTCGGAATGGAAACGGAGGCAATCATGAGTATATTGAAAGGTGCTGTTTCACATCATGAGGCGGAAGTGGCCGAGCTGCAGGCAGATCGGGAACTGGCGGTCGAATATCTGAAAGCAGCAATGGAGTCGCTCGACAACCCGGATGATCGCGCTGCTGGATTGTTGGCGCTACGCACAGTGGCGGAGGCCTATGGCGGTCTCGGGGCGGTGGCTGCTGAGGCCGGTATAAGCCGCGAATCTCTATATCGTGCCTTGTCACCAAAGGGCAACCCAACGCTAAAGACCTTATTGGCGGTGCTTAAGACAGTCGGGTTGCGTTTATCCGTCGAGCCAGAAAATCACGCGCACGCTTGACAATGGTTCGTCTGCAAAGTGGTCGGTTCCGCGAAGCGGCATGGATGCCGGAGGTAGATCAACGCAGAGAGCAGTTGCCGGAAGCGCAGGAGCGGTCACGTCGGCCGAACTGGACGTGGCGGGCAGCAAGCGTAGCGTGCGCCATGCGCACGACAAGAAGGCTTGAATGAATGGCTACATTTCGTAGAGCCTTGACGCCGGGTGGCACATATTTCTTCACGGTCAACGCATACCGCCGCCAACCCATTTTGACCGAGCCACGAATATACACCGCGCTCAAAACGGCGATCTGGCGAGTCAAGGAGTCGCACCCTTTCGATATTGAAGCCTTTGTGCTTTTACCGGATCATTTGCATTGCATTTGGCGCCTGCCTTCGGGGGATGCGAACTACTCAGGGTTGAATGAATGGCTACATTTCGTGGTGAGCCGCACCACCTTCGAAGACACAGCACCCGTCCTTGTCCCGTTGGCTCAAGCCTCTGATATAGAAATCCCCTCTCTCCCGCAGGGCGGGAGAGAGGGGATGAGGGGATGCGTTGATTTTCCCATTGAAATGGAATTGAAGTTAGGCAGTCAGCAGTTTCTGTATTTCCATTACTTCCGCCTGCGCGTCATTGAGGGTAATAAGACATTGTTCAGCCGTGAGGCCCAATTTGCCGCAGGCTGGAATCGAGGGCCATTCGGCTATGCCAAAATGGTGGCTGGTGCCGATGTGGCTGTATAGATTTGCCATGAGGACGACATCGACATAATCGGCTTGCGGTCCGGGATTGCGCGCCAGATTTTCGTGCTCGGCGGCCACCGCAACCATTTCCGGGGGGAAGTTCCAGGCTTCGAGTATGACTTTGCCGATCTGGGGGTGCAGAAGGGTAACCAGACGGTCAACGGTTTGTTCATTCTCAAGCAGGCCGGGGAACATCTCCAGTTGCATCAGAATCGGTAACTTTCCGATGTCATGTATCAGTCCGGCCAGCATGGCCTGCTCCGGCATGAGCCGGGTGAATTTATGGGCCAGCACGTGGCTGATGGCCGCCACTTGAATAGTATGTGCCCACGTCGTTTTTAAGCGGTGTTTGATGGCGGAGGGCACCTGGGCCTGAAATAGCTGGCTGACGACGACGCTGGTGATCAGGTTGCGTACCAGTGTGTTTCCGAGCCGGGCGATGGCGGTTTGTATGTTAAGGATTGATTTGTTGCCGCGATAGAGCGGGCTGTTTGCCACCTGTAACAGGCGTGCCGACAAAACAGGGTCAGTGCCGACAAGCTGCGCAAGCTGTGCGGCTGTGACATTCGGTGCAGAGGCTGCTTTGCGCACCCTGATGGCGACTTCCGGGAGGGTGGGTAATCCTATTCGCTTGTGCCGGATGTCATCGAGCAGCCTGGAGATGAACCTGTCTTCGAGATCTGCTGTGGCGTCTTTTTTAGCGTGCTGGGTGGCTGTCATGCCGCAATCCTTTGTTTTGCTGAACTTAGAGCCTGTCTGGTTTTCGGCAGCCTCCCTGGATAACTTTAGTGGCGGCTCATCAGGTTTCTGAAGGGGATAGCGGATAAGGCAGATCCCGGAATGCAAGCGCTGCCCCACCAGTGCTATGTAAATGCACGCTGCTATGTTCGGCAGCCTTGATTTCCACCACGGCGAGCGCGTCAAAGCCGCCTTCGGGCGCCGGTTGCGCGGTGACGATAGTTCCGATGCTTTGAGTATTTTCAGTGCCGGAGCCATACAGTGTGTCACCCGGTTGAGGGGCCGTGTCCGACAGGATATGGGCAAGATACATGCGCCGCTTGAGCGTGCCGAGGTAGTGCATGCGCGCTACAATTTCCTGGCCGGGATAGCAGCCTTTTTTAAAGCTGACGCCGTTAATGAGGTGCAGGTTGACCATCTGCGGCACAAAGGCTTCGCTGGTGACGACATGGATGGTGGGAATGCCGGCGCGAATGTCGAGCAGATCCCATACGCTTGCACCCACCGGGGTGGCATGGACACCGAGCTTGTTCCAGATATCCCTGGCGGCTGCAAATTCTCCAGTAATCTCAAAGCGTGGCTGCGCGCCGGGGAGGCGTATCACGGTAAGTCCGTTGCAGTGCACAGTATCGTCAACGTCTTCCGGCAAGCCGCCCAGTATGTCTTTTAATTCAGTTATGCCATGCGGGCTGGCAATGCCGATGCGCACCAGCGCGTCGCCGGCATCTTCCAGCGTGACCTTGGCGCGCAATACAAACATGCGCAAGCGCTTGAGGGTGGCGTCAACGAGCTCCTGCGGCATGCGCAAGTAATAAGTGTCATCGCGCATAAAAATGCGGAAACACGCCAGAATTCGCCCCTTTGGGTTGCAATAGGCGCTCATCTGGCTGTGCTGCTGCGACACCCCGCGCACATCGTTGCTGAACTGATTCTGAAGAAAGGTTGCGGCATCCGGCCCGCGGACGGCGATCAGCCCAGTGTGCGACAGGTCGGCAATAACGGTGCCGGTTGCCAACGTCTGTAGCTCCTGCGATGGATTGCCGAAATGGCGCACACCACCAGACTCGATAACAGCGCCAGCGGCTTCGATAAGGGTTTTCCATTCTGCGTGCATACTATAAACCTAGAAACGGCAGTTGACCGCTCATTTTAGTCGTTAATTGCATAGTTTAAACGGCCTTTTTGTGCATATTACAAAGGTAGCTAATAACCAGTTTCCGCATAATACTGGACGGATGCCTCAAGTGATATAAACTAATGTCCGATGATAAAGAAAATGGCTAAAAATATAAAACGTCCCATCTTCATGGATCTGCTGCGCATTCGCATGCCAGTGGTCGCCGTTCTTTCCTTCGCTCACCGTGTTACGGGCGTGATGCTGTGTCTGCTCATTCCGTTTGTTATCTATCTGCTGGATCTGTCGCTACGCGATGAGCAGGGTTATGCCGAGGCGCTGGCAATACTGGCTTCATCGCCCGTCAAATTTATAGCGGTGATACTGTTGTGGGGATTTTCTCATCACCTGCTGGCGGGTATTCGCTTTTTATTGATTGATGCCGATATCGGTGTCGAGCGCGATAGCGCGCGCCGTAGCGCCTGGGTCGTCAATGTTGGTGGCTTGATCGTGCCGATCATCGCACTATTGGTATGGCTATGATCTGGCGCGCCTCCGGTTTTCGCGCCTGGCTGTTGCAGCGTTTGAGCGCGGTTTATATGGCGCTCTTCATCGGCATGTTTGTATTGCATCTGGTGTTGGATGCGCCAAACTCCTATCAGGAGTGGCGAACCTGGATGACGCTCCCTTTTATCGCTGTGACAGCCAGTATATTTTTTGCCGCGCTGTTGATCCACGCCTGGGTGGGTCTGCGTGACGTGATTATGGATTATGTGCATCCACTGGGGGTGCGTTTTGTGTTGTTGGCATTGGTGGCGGCAGGTCTGTTGGCAATGGGGTTGTGGGTGCTGCGTATTCTGATGATGGGGGGGGCGGCATGAGCCAGATCAAGGCCAATATACCAAGCCGCAAGTTTGATGTACTGGTGATCGGCGCGGGCGGTGGCGGGCTGCGCGCGGCCTTGCAGCTAGCGCAGGACGAGGCCAACGTGGCGGTGGTGTCCAAGGTGTTTCCGACGCGCTCGCACACCGTCGCCGCGCAGGGCGGGATGAACGCCGCACTGGCCAATGTGTCGCCGGACAACTGGCACTGGCATATGTACGATACCGTCAAAGGTGGCGACTTCCTCGGCGATCAAGACGCCATCGAATACATGTGCCGCGCCGCGCCGCGCTTGGTGATCGAGCTTGAGCATATCGGCGTACCGTTTTCGAGGCTGGATAATGGCAAGATCTATCAGCGCGCATTCGGCGGCCAGAGCCAGAATTTCGGCGGCGACCAGGCGGCGCGCACCTGCGCTGCGGCGGATCGCACCGGGCACGCCATTCTGCACGCGTTGTATCAGCAAAACATCCGCGCCAAGACCCATTTTTTCGACGAATATTTCGCCATTGATCTGCTCAAGGATGACGAGGGTTATATTCTTGGCGCGCTGGTGCTGGAAATCGAGACTGGCGAGCCGCTGGTGATCCAGGCCAAGACCACGCTGCTTGCGACTGGTGGGGCAGGGCAGCTATTCCGCACCAACACCAATGCCCGAATCAACACCGGCGACGGCATGGCGATGGCGCTGCGCGCCGGTGTTCCGCTGCAAGACATGGAGTTCTTCCAGTTTCATCCCACCGGCATTGCCGGTAAGGGTATGTTGATTACGGAAGCCGCGCGTGGTGAGGGTGGTTACCTTGTGAATGGCGAAGGCGAACGCTTTATGGAGCGCTACGCCCCCCACGCCAAAGACCTGGCGAGCCGCGATGTCGTGAGTCGCGCCATCGCCACCGAGGTGCGCGAAGGCCGGGGCTGCGGACCCAGCAAGGATTTTATACTGCTGAAGGTCGATCATCTCGGCGAGGAGGTGATACGCAAACGCCTGCCAGGGATACGCGACATGGTGCAGACCTTTTTGCATATCGACCCAATTAACACCGCCATACCCGTATTTCCCACGGCGCACTATACCATGGGCGGCATTCCTACCAACCGCTTTGGACAAGTAGTTGCACCGCAACAACAGGGCGCGGAAGAGCCGGTGCCCGGACTCTATGCCGTCGGCGAATGTGCCTGTGTTTCGGTGCATGGCGCCAACCGCCTGGGTGGCAATTCGCTGCTGGATATCGTCGTGTTTGGTCGTGCGGCGGGCAATCACATCAGTGAATATCTGCGCGAAAACCGCTACAGCCGCCCCCCGGCAGCGAACAGCGTGGATCAGGCGCTTGAGCGTCTCGCGCGCTGGGATCGGCGCGGCGATGGCGAAACGGTGGATGCGCTGCGCAATGATCTCAAGCGCGCCATGGAGCATTACTGCGGCGTGTTCCGCACCGAGGATGTGTTGCGTGAGGGGCTGGAGAAGGTGCGGGAGATCGAGGCGCGCCTGCAGAATGTCTATCTCAAGGATCACAGCAAGGTTTTCAATACTGCACGCATCGAGGCCTTGGAGCTGGAGAATCTGGTCGACATCGCGCTCGCCACGGTGAGCTGCGCCCTGGCGCGCCAGGAGAGTCGCGGCGCCCACTCCCGCATCGACTATCCCGAGCGTGACGATGTTAAATGGCTGAAGCACAGTCTGTACTCCAAACAGAACCGTCAGATTGATTACAAGCCGGTGCGGATGAAACCACTGACCGTGGAGAGTTTCCCGCCCAAGCCGAGGGTGTATTGATATGGGTACCTCTAAAAATGCAATCAAGGCGATGATGGCAAGGCGCAAAGACGCGAAAAAGCGCAGTGTACACATAGTACATGAGCATTTTGAGCGGCTTTGCAACGCCGCCAGCGCGCCTTCAGTGAATTTTTAGGGGTACCCATATGCGCTTCTCCATTTACCGCTACAACCCTGAAACGGATGCCGCGCCCCGCATGCAGGACATTGATCTGCCGGACGCGGATGTCGCCCCTGGCATGATGCTGCTCGACGCGCTGCGCCTGATCAAAGCCAACGACGAAAGCCTGTCCTTCCGCCACTCCTGCGGCGAAGGCGTGTGCGGTTCGGATGCCATGAACATCAATGGACGCAACGGGCTGGCTTGCATCACACCGCTTGCCAACCTCAAACAACCGATCGAGATTAGACCCGTGCCCGGCATGCCGGTGATCCGCGATCTGGTGGTTGATATGAGCCAGTTTTACCACCAGTACCGTGCCATCCAGCCCTATCTCATCGTTCATGATCCCGAGCCTGAAGTTGAGTATCTTCAGACGCCCGAACAGCGCGACGAACTCGACGGTTTGTATGAATGTATCCTGTGTGGCTGCTGCTCCACCGCCTGCCCCTCGTTCTGGTGGAACCCTGACAAATTCCGTGGTCCGGCAGCGCTATTGCAAGCCTATCGCTTTCTCGCCGATAGCCGCGACCAGGCTACGGCAGAGCGTCTGGAAGCGCTGGAAGGTCCGTACCGGCTGTTCCGTTGCCACACCGTCATGAACTGTGTCGATGTCTGCCCCAAGGGATTGAATCCCACCAAGGCAATCGGGAAAATCAAGAAACTAATGTTGAAGCATTTGATCTAAATGGAGAATGCAGAACGTGCGCGATTGTACTGGCAATGCCGCCGTGGCATGCTGGAGCTGGATCTCCTGCTGCAGGCGTTTCTTGATGGGCAGTTTGACGCCCTGACCACGCCGGAACAGCAGGCATTTGCTGATCTGCTCGGCTATCCTGACACCGTTTTACTTGAATATATGCTGGGACGCATGATCCCAACTGATAAGGCCATTGCTGATGTCGTCGCTAAAATCCGCCGCCCCGTTACAAATTGATCTGCGTTATTCTCCCCAGCTTGCAGGGCTGATGCTGCTTGCCCACGGCGGCGCGTTGGCCTTGATCCCGCCGCTTGCCCTGCCTGTATGGGAAATGCTGCTGCTGGCAGGCGTGATTCTTGCCAGTTTGACGTACACTCTCAACACCCACGCCTTGTTGCGCGACAAGCGCGCCATTCTCCGTTTGGTATGGGACTGCGATGATGGCTGGAAGCTCCATACCGCTGGCGGCAAAGAGATTGTTGCGCGTCTGCTGCCCGGCAGTTATGTACACCCATTGCTGGTAGTGCTCAACTTTGAGCTGGATCGTGCCGATATACAAGAACGCCTGCCGCTACGGGCTCGCCGCCGTTCCGTGGTGCTCGCGCCGGACAGCAGCGACGCAATGACGCTCAGGCGTTTGCGGGCGCGCCTGCACATCTTTTCACCAAAAAATAAAAAGTGAAAAGATCTGGTTCGTTGTCAAATTCAACTTTTTAAGGAGATCTGCTTGATGAATAAGATTCTGATTGGCGCTGCCGCGATGGCGATGGTTGCTTCGTTTGGTGTTTTCGCCGTGGCGAATGCCGGCGATAAGGAGGCTGAAGCGGCAGGAATAGTGGCCGTTGAGCGCGACGGACACGACACCAAAGGTCACAATAAACATGCGGACATGAGCAAAATGGATAAACATGCCGCCAAAGCAGAAGGCAATAAAGAACGGAAAAAAGAGGACGACAGAAATATTCCTAAATAACCAGGGCGAGCGAGTTTGTTGAAGTGCTGCTTATGGGGGGTAATGAGTCAGTGTGTCAGTTTTTTGTCGTGGCTCGCGGTCAGATATCAATAACAGCGCATTGCTAAACCCTATAATTATTTGTGGTATCATCAAAACCGATGGTGAACAGGATGTTTATTGCCTAAGCCACCAGATGTCAGGTACGTCATTATCTAGCGAGGATTGCGAAATGAATAAAGCTTTAATTGGTGCTGCTGCGATTGCTATTACCACCTTGTTCGGTTTCTCGACCGTGGCTAACGCCGATGAGAAGGCAGCTGGGGCAGCGGCACCGGCACCGGCCGCTGAGCACAAGGAAATGAAGAAGCACACGGAAATGAAGAAGCATCATAAGGCAGAAACAAAGGCCGAAGAGAAGAAAGAAACCAAGGCTGAAGAGAAGAAAGAAGAGAAGAAGTAATTCTGAAAAAACGCCGAAATAATTAATACGTTTCTTCATATTCTGAAAGCGCCCCGTATTGTGTGCAGGGCGTTTTTTTAACCCTGATAATCAACCTCGCACGGCCCCCTGAATTCCTCAGGTACATCGGGCGGGCATTCGCCGCACAACAGATTCCCAGGCACTGCGAAGTCCATTTTTCTTGGGTAGGGTAGTTTCAGCGCGTTCATGATCTCTATGAATTCATCCAGGGTCTTGCCGCCGCCAAGCCGTGGGTTCCGTGTCTTTTCCTGGCCTATGGTGGAGATCTGATGGCCGACGTAGTCGTGCCCCGGATACACCAGGGTTTCATCGGGCAGGGTAAATAATTTTCTTTGTATGGATTCATAAAGCGTAACGGGGTTGCCACCCTGAAAATCCGTGCGCCCACAGCCATCAATCAATAAGGCATCGCCGCTGAACAGCATTTGATGCACGCTATTGTCGAGCAGATAGGCGTGATGTGTGGCGGTATGTCCGGGAGTGAGCAACGGGTGTATCTCCATCGTGCCCACGCGGAATGTTTCGCCTTCCTGCAATCCAATATCGCGGCAGGGAATGTCATCCATTGCGGGCCCGGCAATTTTGCTGCCCAGCTGGTATTTCAGTTTGCGTGCGCCGGTAAGATGGTCGGCATGGATATGTGTTTCTATGGAATAGGCGAGCTTCAACCCAAGTTCCTGCAAGACCTGCTGATCGCGCTCCACGGTCTCTAAAACCGGGTCGATAAGCACCGCCAGCCCTGAGTCACGGCAGCCCAGCAGATAGGTGTAGCTTGATGAGTTAGGCTCGAAAAGTTGCTTGAAGATCATGATGCCCCCTATTCATGGTGACCATTCCAAATTTAATGTGCTAGACCAAGCCCGATGTAAATTATCCATCACCGCTTCCGGCGTGATCTCCGCCAATTGTGCCAGACGTTCTTCCATTGTCGGGTGCCGTTTCAGATAGATCGCCTCGCGCGCCAGACGTTCCATATTTTCTTCGGGGTCATCCTCTGCGATGAGCATGGAGGCGCGCAGGTGGTTGCGCGAATTTTCCACCTCGTCCGTATCCGGCCCGTTACGCATAAGCCGCAAGAGAGTGTCTTCCACTGCCTGGTGGCATTCCTGGGCGCGATCGGGTTCGCAGGCGGTCTGGATCAGCCATAGGCCACAATCGGAATATAGCTCAAGGCGCGATTGAATAGCGTAGGCCAGGCCGCGTTGTTCACGGATCTCCTGGAAGAGCCGTGAAGACACCCCTCCGCCCAGCAAATGATTGGCAAGCACCAATGTTGGGTAACGCTCATCACTCACCGACGGCGCCACCATGCCCCACAATAAATGGCTCTGCGTCAGATCTTGCTGCGCACTATGGTGTCCACCGGTAAAAACCGGTGGTGGTTGGGCTGGCGGTGCGCCCCGCGGCAACGCCGCCAACCGTGCGCATGCCTCCACCAGCGCCACGTGATCCACCGCGCCAGCCGCTATTATCCATAAGCGGTTACCCGTTAGCAGGCTACGCAAGTAGTCATGCATCCCTTCGGCTGTGGCGTTCTCGACGACCGCCTGGCGGCCCAGAATCGGCCAGCCGAGTGGATGGTGGGGCCACGCCAGTTCGATGGCGGACTCTTCCACAGCCTCTTCCGGCGTATCCTCGATCATCGCCATTTCCTGTAGCACCACTTCACGCTCTACGGCCAGATCGCGCTCATTAAAGCGGGGGGTGAGCAGCATGGTGATAAACATGTCGAGCAATTCCAGCAGATTCTGCTCCGGCACAAGCCCATGCAGGGCCGTCAGCTCACGCCCGGTATGCGCGTTGATCTGTCCACCCATCGCCTCGAAGCGGCGCGCCATGGTCAGCGCATCCATTCCCTCGCAGCCTTTGAACAGCAGGTGTTCCAGCAGATGGGCGTAACCAGCCTGTTCCTCTGTCTGATGACGTCCGCCATTGAGTATCCATGCTCCAAGCGCTGCGCTATGTGTGTTGGGCATGGCGCGGCTGACAATGGTCACGTTGTTGGCGAGATGCGTGGTTGTGATGGTGTTACAGGTGTTGTTATGCAATGATGGATGTCTCTCTGAACAGTGTATGGGTTCTATCATATCCGAGCAGGTGGGTGCGCGCACGCAGGTATTCTTGTGCCACAAATTTTAATACAATATGTAATGTCGTCGGCTCGCAAGAGAGCACGCATCTTTTATAACGGTTTGGATTAGGGTACATCATCATGAATAATTCCAGGACATCCAAGACCATTTTTCTGTCTGGCATGTTTTTCCTTTTGTCGTTCATGTTGGCCGGCTGCAGTGATCCGCCGCGCAGCCCAGAGATGCGTGATATTGACAAGCAATTTTACGAGCTGATCAAACAGAAGAATTTTGAGCAGGCGACGGCGATGTTTGCGCCGGAGGAATCCCCTGATGAATGGATGGCCTATCTGACACACAACAATGAAGAGTTGGGTGACTTGCAAAGCTATGAGCTGAAAGATACGGTGACCAACACTATTTTGACGGGCACGGTGTATATTTCCCGCTATAAAACCAAATACTCCAAAGGCGAGGCCAACGAGGTTTTGACGGTGCGGGATGACACGATGAAGGGTGTCAGCATTGCGATGTACAAGATTAACCCCCGCCAGAAGAAGCCTCAGGCAAATGCCCCAGCAGCACCGGCGGCTAATCCGGCGCCCTGAATCCCCCCGCCCCCTTTTCCAAAGGGGGATTGAGGGGGATTTATTGCCCGCGGCGGTCTAGCCGCCGGTAGGATATGGCCTCGCTAAGGTGGGCAGTGTTGATCGTCTCGCTGCCCGCCAGATCGGAGATGGTGCGCGCCACCTTCAGAATACGGTGATAGGCACGTGCCGACAGCCCCAAGCGTTCGATGGCCTGTTCCAGCAATTTTGCATCACTGTCATTCAGGCGGCAGACGCGTTCGATCTGACGGTTGCTCAGTGCGCAGTTCGGCTTGTTGGTGCGCTGCATCTGATGCGCGCGTGCGGTCGCGACGCGTGCGCGTACCTGGGCGCTGGTTTCGCCGCTGTTCTCAGCCCCGGCGCGCAGAAGTTCGCGTGGCAAACGGGGCACTTCGATGTGCATGTCGATGCGGTCCAGCAGCGGGCCGGACACGCGTGCCCGGTAGCGCTGCACCTGTTCCACAGTGCAGCGGCAGCGGCCGTTGGCATCACCATGATAGCCGCACGGACAGGGATTCATCGCCGCGACAAACTGGAAGCGCGCCGGGAAGGTCGCCTGCCGTGCGGCGCGTGAAATTGTGATATGGCCGGATTCCAGCGGTTCACGCAACACCTCCAGCACTTTTCGATCAAATTCCGGCAATTCATCGAGAAACAGCACGCCGTTGTGTGCCAGCGAGATCTCGCCTGGGCGGGGGTGAGAGCCACCCCCCACCAGAGCCACTCCGGACGCCGTATGATGGGGCGCACGAAATGGGCGCTTATTGAAGCGGGTCGGTGCGAAGCCAGCATCGCTGATGGACGTGATGGCGGCGGTTTCCAGTGCCTCATCCTCCGTCATCAATGGCAGGATGCCTGGCAGACGGCTGGCCAGCATGGTTTTGCCGGTGCCGGGCGGGCCGATCAGCAGCAGGCTGTGACCGCCTGCTGCAGCGATTTCAAGGGCACGCTTGGCGTGATGCTGGCCGCGTACCTCAGCCAGATCGTTCGGCTCATGCTCCTCAGGATGTCCGGCTGGACTGCTCGGCGTTGCAACATGGGGCGGCAACAACCGGCTCCCATGGAGATGGGCGCATACCTCCAGCAAGTGGCGGGCGCCCAGCACCGTCGCGTCGCCGACCAGCGCGGCCTCGGCGGCGTTTTCCAGGGGGATTACCAAAGTATGCTCGGCATTGCGTGCCTGGACGGCGACAGGGAGCACGCCACGCAGCGGGCGTAGCTCGCCGCTCAGCGCCAGCTCTCCGGCAAACTCGTATTCAGCCAGCCCTTGAGCGGGTATTTGCCCGGACGCGGCCAGAATCCCCAAGGCGATCGGCAGGTCAAAGCGTCCACCCTCTTTGGGCAGATCAGCGGGGGCAAGATTGACGGTAATTCGCCGCGCGGGGAAATCAAAGTTCGCATTCAGCAAAGCACCGCGCACACGGTCTTTACTCTCCTTGACCGCCATCTCAGGCAGCCCAACGATGGACAGGCTGGGCAGACCATTGGAAAGATGCACCTCCACCGTTACCAGTGGGGCGTCGATGCCGGCCTGCGCCCGGCTGAAGACTATGGCGAGCGACATGGTTGATCAGATCCCGCACACGCAGCCGTTTACCGCGCTCACTCTGCCTGATTCTTGATCAACTTTTCCATGTCGGCGACCTGTTGCTCCAGCGCATCAAGCTTGGTGCGCGTGCGGTTAAGCACCGCTGTTTGCACATCGAACTCCTCACGCGTCACCAGATCCAACTTGGCAAACGCCCCCTGGAGTACCGCTCGGAAGTTTTTTTCCAGATCACGCTGCAGGTCGCGGATACCGGAAGGGACGGCATCGGCGAGGCGTTTTGCCAGATCATCAAGAATTTTGGGGTCGATCATGTGAATACCTCCGGGTAATAGCGCCATATTAGCAAAAGTTGCGCCGTCTTTGCGCATACCTATCCCTAAAGCGCAGGAAATATTTGACGGTTCCTGTCTATAGCCGTAAAATTCGCCCCTCACATTGGGGCGATTAGCTCAGCGGTAGAGCACTGCCTTCACACGGCAGGGGCCACTGGTTCGATCCCAGTATCGCCCACCAATTAAATCATTCAGCTATTTTCCTCCGAAATAGCGAAAAACCGTCTTTGCACCCCCCGCTTTTTCCCCCAAGGGCAGGTATTACGCCCTTCATGGGCGCTTCGCGCTTGCTACGACCCCCTAAGTCCGACATGTTGCTGGCTCGGCAGATTCGCATAGTAGGGCGATGGCACTCTCGGATAGACGCGATAAACATGCTTGAAAACCTCCTCGGCCCTGGTGCCCACATCGGCATCGGTGTAACTATCTACAGGCAAACCCGTGTCATCGCTCCACAAGAAGTCCCGAATGGCAATGCGGACGGCGTCGCGCGTGGATTCCTTCTCGCGCCAGTGGTCCACCTGGAGTTTTTCGGCCTTCAACCTTTCAAGCAATTGCACCGCGACCGTCTTGATGCGTTTGATCTCGGCTGCGTCGAGATCCGGTTTTCTCATCAGGTCGAAAATCGCCAGCGATTCTTCATCCAGTCCCTCGCGCACTGCGCGGTGCTCTTCATCATCGAGTTCCTGAACCAGCTTGAATAAGGACTCGAAGGTCTTCTCAATGGTCACTCTGTCCTTCTCGCGGTTGTACTCGGAAACGATCTGTTCGTAGTGTTGCTGGAAGTCGGTGCGTAGCGGATTTTGCAGCAAGAGGCGTTGCAATCGTTGCTCCACGGCCTGCCGCAGGTTCTGGACGGTGGTGTTTTTTCGCGGGCTGCGCTCAAACTCTTTGCGTAGGCGGTCAAAATCGATCTTGCTGATGTCATATGTCGAAGATGGATAATCTTGGCTACCGCTGCGCACGTCAATTGCCTCGTTCACCACCAAGTGCAGTTGCCGGATGATGTCGGTGATATCGGCCTGCTCGCGGTCCTGCTGCAAGCTCTTGTAGATGATATTGATCGCATCCCGATCAGAGCGGTAGGCGTTGATGCCCTCAACGTTGATGCACGCCTTAAACTTCTTGAACACCTCGCGGCACATCACCTCGAAACGCTTGCGGCTCTCGTCGTTTTCGTTGGCTGCTTCCTTACATGCGGCAATGGCCGCATTGCGTTCGAAGCCAGACTTCTGAATGACGTCGTCAAGTGTAGCATCCCGTTCGTCGAGGAATGCGCGCACGAAGGCAATCGCTTCCGCCAGGTCTGCCAACAATTCCTCGTCCGGCCGCGCGGGATCGATCTCACCACCTTCGCCTTCCGGCTGCGTACCGGCAAAGGTTGCTAGCGCCTTGCGCAGGTGTTTGAGGATGCCACAATAATCCACGATCAGGCCGTTGTTCTTACCTTCATTCACGCGGTTAGCGCGGGCGATGGCCTGCATCAGGGTATGGGCCTTGAGTGGTTTGTCGAGGTAGAGTGTGGAGAGGCTCGGCACATCGAAACCGGTCAGCCACATCGCGCATACGATGGCGACGCGCAACGGATGCTCCTCTGCCTTGAAGGCATCATCCAGCGCCATCGCCTGCAGGTTGCGGTACTCGGGCTTGCCTTGCATCGACTCGGGCAGGTCGATGCCTTCTTTCATCAACCTGCGGTGCGGGGTGATGTCCAGCTCCCACTTGCGGAACTTGTCCACCTCGCCCTGCTCTTCGCTTACCACCACCGCCATGCGTGTCTCGCGCATCCAGTCGATCTGGCGTTGGCGGAACAGCTCCTCCTGTTCGTCGGTGATCGATGCCAGTTCCTTCTCCAGCTTGCGGGTGCATTCATCCCAATAAAACCCGATCAACTTATGCATGCGTACACAGGTCACCTTGTCGATGCACACCAGCATTGCCTTGCCGGTCTCCCATGCGGTGGAGTAGTGACGCACGAAGTCGCGCGCCACCTGATCGAGCCGCTTGTCGGCGGTAATGATGTGGTAGTCGCGCTTGAGTTCCCGCTCCAACCGCTGTTCGACATCGATATTGTCGGTCTCCAGCTCTTCCAGTTTTTCGGCAATGCGTTCGTTGAGGTCGCCAATGGCCACTCCCAGTTTCTCGCCACGGGCGTCGTAATAGAGCGGCACCGTGGCCTTGTCTTCCACCGCCCGCTGAAAATCGTAGGTGGAGACATACTCACCGAACACCCGTCGCGTGATTTCATCGTCTTTGAACAGCGGCGTGCCGGTAAAGCCGATGTAGCTGGCATTGGGCAGGGCGTTGCGCAGGTTGAGCGCCAGCGTGCCGTACTGGGTGCGGTGCGCCTCGTCGGTGATGACGATGATATCGTCACGCTCGCTATAGGGCTGTTCCGGCTCCACCTTTTGATTGAATTTCTGGATCAGCGAGAACACATAGGCCTTGTGCTGGGTCAGCAGCTCATTCAGGTGATGGCCGCTGGCGGCCCGGCTCGGCTCCTGGTCACTCACCACGCCGCAATTGGCAAAGGTCTTGTAGATCTGAGTGTCGAGGTCCTCGCGGTCGGTCAGCACCAGGAAGGTAAAGTTGCCACCGAGCTTGCGGTGTACCTTGCGGGTGAACATCACCATCGAGTAGCTCTTGCCCGAGCCCTGGGTGTGCCAGAATACCCCCAATTTGCCTTGTCGCGCCTTGCGGTCTCGCACTGATGCGATGGCGCGGTTGACGCCAAGAAACTGGTGGTTACGGGCGATGATCTTCCTCGGCTCGCCGGCAGACTCATCAAACAGAATGAAGTTCTCCACCAGGTCGAGAAAATTACGCTTCTCACACACGCCCTTGAGCAGCGTCTCCATGTCCACAACTCCCGGCGCCTCTTCGGCCAGACGTTTCCACTCGTTAAAATGTCCCCAGCGGCTGGTAATAGAACCGATCTTCGCCTGCTCACCGTTGCCGAACATCACGATGGCGTTGTGGTGAAACAGATGTGGAATGGTGTCGCGATAGTCGGAGAAGTTCTGCTCGAAGGCAGTCTTGAGATTCTTGTGCAGGTTCTTGCATTCGATGAACAGCAGCGGCAGGCCGTTGACGAAACCAATGATATCCGCCCGCCGCCGGTAGAGGTCACCGCGCACCCACAGTTCGCGCACGCAGAGAAAATCGTTATTGTCCGGCTCATCGAAATCAAACATCCGCAGCCGTTGCCGTACCCGCTCGCCGTTGTCGTTGCGAAAGGTAACCTGCACCCCATCGCGCATCTGGGCGTATTTTTCGCGGTTGGTGGCGGCCAGGGTCTGCGAGGCGACAATGGCGGTGATCTGCCGCACGGCATCATCATAGGCCGCATCCGGCAGGCCCGGATTCAGCGCCACCAGTTTCTCGCGTAGTGTACGAGTCAGCACCACCTCACGATCAGAAGCGCGGCCCAACAGGCTACCCGGACCGAAGTCCTCGTTGTTGTAAGCGTACACCGACTTCCAGCCAAGCTGCTGCTCAAAATAGTCGGCGGTGGTCTGCTGGACGAGGGTGTCTTCGGTGTAGTGGCTTGGGCTCATGGCATTTCCCACAACATCGAAATTGGCACCGCAAACAGGCCGTCGCCGAAGGAGGCGACCGCACTGCCATCGTAAAGCACCACGCCCGCCGCAAAGCGATCACCGACCGCATCCTTGAGCTTGCGCAAACCCTTGAAGTCGGCAGTGGTGACCGTAGCGGCGGCCTTGACCTCGACACCGGACAGTTGTCCGCCGGACTCCAGCACCACATCCACTTCGGCAGCTTCCTTGTCGCGGTAATGATGGAACGTCACCGGCTCTTCCTGCCAGCTTGCCTGGCGGCGCAGCTCCTGATAAACGAAGGTTTCCAGCAGTTGCCCATACAGGGCGCGATCCGCCCACAGGGTAGCCGCGTCCACGCCGAGCAGGGCGCAGGCCAGCCCGGTGTCGCCCAAGTGCAGCTTGGGTGTCTTGATCAGGCGGCTCAGGCGGTTGCTGTGCCAGGGCGGCAGTTCTTCCAGCAGGAACAACCGCGCCAGCAGGGTCATATAGTCTCGAATGGTTGGTCGGCTCAACTGGAACGGCGCGGTCAGATCGGCCACATTCAATAAGCGTGAGGACTGCCCGGCGGCCAGTGCCAGCAAACGGGGCAAGGCGTCCAGGGCACGGATGCGGGCGAGGTCACGTACATCGCGCTGCACCAGGGTGTCGGTGTAGTCGCGATACCAGGCAGCGCGGCGGCGGGCGGTGGAGCGCGCCAACGCGGCCGGATAACCACCGGCGGCCACGCGCTCGGCCAGTGCCTTTCCCAGCCGATGGCCGGAAGCACCCGCCTTGAAACCCTTGCCGAATAACGCGGGCAGAAAACCGGGTTCTGCCCCGGCCAGTTCGGCCTGGGCTAGCGGATGCAGGCGCAGGATTTCCATCCGCCCCGCCAGCGAATCCGCCAGCTTGGGAACCAGCAGCACATTGGCCGAGCCAGTCAGAATGAAGCGCCCCGGCCGCCGATTAGCATCCACAGTCGCCTTCAGCGAAGTGAACAGGCCCGGCACCCGCTGCACTTCGTCCAGCACCACCTTATCGGGCAGATCGGCGACAAAGCCGACCGGGTCAGCCTGCGCCGAGGCGCGCTGCACATCATCATCAAAACTGAGATAGGCATAACCCTCGGCATCGCCCACCTGCCGGGCCAAGGTGGTTTTGCCGCATTGGCGCGGCCCATGAATCAGCACCACTGGCGTATCGGCCAGCGCCTCGGTCAGGCGAGGCAACAGAAATCGGGCATGGAGAGGAGCGTCTGTCATAGAGGCCAAGTGTAACCCTGGGGCCGACTAAATGAAAGTTTGGCGGCCGTCCAAATGAAATGTTTTGTGCTGGCCAGATGAAAGGCAGGCCTGGCCGGTCAAGGTCTTGCCCGGCAGGTTCACCGTCTGGTCATGGCCGGCCAATCCTTGCACTGCTGCTCCAGGTAGTCGGCGGTGATCCGCCGGACAAGGGTATCTTCGGTGTAGTTCAATGTCAGACGATCAATCTTTCACAGACTGCCGACGGGACACAGACTCCAACTGCGGCTCACTGCCCCTCAGTCGCGCCAGGCGGCGGGCACTCTCGCGTTCGATCAAGGCGCGCAGCCCCTCCCGCACCAGGGCCGCCTTCTCGGTCATGCCGGTAATGCGCCGGGCTTCATCCAGTAATTGGTCATCAATATTCAGGGTCGTGCGCATAGCAACACCTTATTTAGTGATACATATCATTTGATGTTAATTATTGTGCCTCATGGTGCGGCCTGGGGTGCGTTCTCGTTTTTATTTATCCCAGCCCCCACGGCCAGCAGGTTCATCGCCAGCCGCACCATCAGATCCTTGGCCTTCGGGTCACTCTCGGCAATCAACAGCGTCAGTGCCGTCAGGCCGTTTTCATCCAGCGTCAGCCGCATCCCCTCCTGGCGCAGATAGAGCAAAAATAGAAAGGCCCCGGAACGCTTGTTGCCGTCCGAGAACGGGTGATTTTTGATCACAAAGTAAAGCAGATGCGCGGCGCGTTCCTCACGGGTCTTATAAAGCGGGTCACCAAACATGGTCTGCTCGATATTGCCCAGGATGGCCGCCAGCCCATCACCCCGGTCGCGGGCAAACAACTCGCTGGCCTCGCCGCGCTGGCGTAACTCTCCTGTTAAGGCATCGAGCGCCCGGCGCGCCTCTTCAAGCCCCAACACCCCGCGAGCGGGTTGGGCATCGGCAGGCACACTAAGCTTGTTCTCATCGTAGTCCAGCAGCAATCGCCAGGTCTTGGCATAGCCGAGAATCAGGCCGACCACCTCCCGTCCGATATCAGTCACCAGCGCCTGCCGGGTCAGCGTCTTGCCCAGCAGGTCCACCGTCTGCTCCAGTTCCGCCAGACCTTGCTGGGCTAGGCGGTGTTCGTTGAGGCTGTAGCCCTGGGTCAGATGCTCGCGCAGCACGCGGGTGGCCCACTGGCGGAAACGGGTGGCTTGGCTGGAATTGACCCGGTAGCCGACTGATATAATAGCGTCGAGGTTATAGTGCTTGAGCTGGCGCTTGACCTGTCTGGCACCTTCCTGACGAACTACCGAGAAATCCTCGGTAGTTGCCTGCTCGCCTAACTCATTGTCTTGATATATGTTCTTCAGATGTAGGCTGATGTTGTCAGTAGAAGTGCCAAACAACTCCCCCATCTGGCTCTGGGTAACCCACAGGGTTTCCCCCTCCAGCCGCACCTCGACCTGCTGCGCATCCGCCTCGAAGATGACGATGTCACTCATATAGCCTCCTTGTTGTGTCGCGTCCCAGCAGATTTCCCGGCGCGAAACCCTCGTTTAACCCAGATTGTCCATTAGGTGAAATAGAGCGCACAACGCCGTTCGTGGTGAGCTTGTCGAACCATGAACGACCCTTCGACAGGCTTAGGGCGAACGGTTTTGGGGCTAATGGACAATCTGGGTTTAATATAGGCAGCCAGCAACTTCCAGCAGAGCTGCTGTTCCAGGTAGTCGGAGCTGGTCTGCTGGACGAGGGTGTCTTCTGTGTATGCGTTCATTTCCCTCGCCTTTCGAACCTGACACCAAGAAGACTCCCCGATTGAGCTTTATCCGTGAGCGTCAAACGGACATGCTGGTCAAAATCGAAGCCCTCAGAGAAGTCATCGCGGGGAACCATGTCCGAATTCAGGGTACATATGTATTGAATACCGGCCTCATCGGTCACGTTAGCTGCCCGTTCAAGTGCAAGTGCCCTTTGACGGGAATCAACACCATCGTAAAGAATGCTGTCGTGCACCAGGAAATCGACACGGCCAGGGGTTTTTTGGGCGAGCTGGAGCAGCATAAGGTCGAAACAAAAGACCTTCATCTTCCCAATACCTCCGCTACCGCTGCGTTCGATCTCGACCTGGTATTTGTATCCTGTATCCCCGATGTCAATCACGAGCTTGCCAGGGGTTTTGTAGAGAGATTGCGAGTGATCGTTAAATAACCGGACAGCCTCGCTCCATGACTCGCGTCTTTGGTCGTAATCCTGCTCGGCAACTTTGGTGAGTTCCGCCTTAACTACTTTTATCTCACGTTTGCGGGCGTTGAGTTCCTTAACCTCTCGGATTCTGGATTGCACCCTGTCAAGACGGCCCTTTATCTCAACATTCCGCTCTTGTAGCTTGGTCATCTCCTGAAGCGCCCCGTGAGTGCGCAAGACTTCCAACGAGGCAGCGCGAGACTCGGTAAGCTGTTTGATTTTCGCGTTGCGCTCCTGGATTGCCCTTTCGATTCTGGCGATTTCAGTTTCCAGAAAAGCACGACGGTTAACGACAATGCGTTCATGAAACTCTTTAGCCTCTGTGAGGGTGCGGCGAACGGCCGCAGGGAACACGAGGCCAGATTCTTCATAAAGTTTCTCAAGGGCCAACGGATTTGGCGGCTTCTCGTCCGATATTGACTCTTTGTACCGCGCCAGCCGCCTTCTATCTGCGACGTTCTGGTTGGTCAGTTCATGCAGTTCGCCGGTGATTCGATCTGCTTCCGTCTGGATCGACTCGTACTGTGGGTGAACCTTAAATGAGGTCAGAGCGCTTTCGGCCCCTTTCACCTCTTGTTCCAACTGAATCCGCTGCGCCTCCAGTTCGCCAACGGTACCCATCATCCCGTCCATGGCTCTGGTCTTGATGGCTTGATCAATCGCCTTGATGCCATTCTCCTGATCCTTCAGGCTCTGCCATTGAGCTACATACTCCCAATTTAAACCCAGCAGATAGGCGGTGTTCAGTTGGATGTCCCATGTCTGCTGCTGTCTGAAGTGCCGAAAGGGATCGTTATAGGCATCGGGGCCACGCCGGACATAGTAGGAGATCAGGCTGCGATAGGTGGGCGTGTATTTGAAGGCATCATTGGAGCGTGGCAGCCCGAATAGCGCCCACCCGAGAAGAGTTTTCCACCGTTCCCAGTTGAAAATGCGTTCGCCAGTTTCTTCATCCCTATCGGGCTGTTCGATCCAGCTGGCCGTCGGCCCCTCAATGCTAATGCGATTCGGGGTCGCGATGGCGCGAGTGGCCTTGATACGGTGACCGGCAAGCGTTATATCAATGGTGAAGGCCCAATCCGCGAGCGATTCTTGAATCAGCCCCTTGCCTTTTGTTGCTCTGGACCCCAAGCAAAAATCGATGATCTCAATCAGCGTCGATTTCCCGAGTCCATTTCGTGTGTCCTTTTTGGACGAAGCATCAGTGCGTTCTGCCAGGACAACATTAAGCCCCGTTGTAAATTCAACCGGGTGGAAGCTAGGCTGGTTGGCATAAATGCCATGAATCATCTGCTTTCCCTCTCGATCAGTCCATTCGACATTGATACGACGCCGGTTATGTGTAGCATATCCAGAGCCAAGACGAAGCGCTCAAAGGTACCGACGGAACGATGTGTCCGCACCTTTTCCCAAAGGCTGGTCACCGTTTGCGGGTTCCGCAACTCGTCGAGAAGAACCGCACCAACGCCGAGCAGTGCCTGCTCCTCCGAGATGTGCTTTGACGGCAGGATCATTTCTCGAAGACCTCGCATGTCTCGAACAAATGCGCAAGGAGAGCGAGCCCAGCAGCTCGCGTGCGGAAGTCAGTCGCACTCCCGCAGGAAAAATCAAGCAACTCTTCAAATATCGCGTCGCTATTCAGTTGAGAATCACCGACCAATTGGATGTATCTTTCTTTGAATCCCGCTATCAAACGATCGATAAATCCAGAGTCCAACTGTTCCACGCTCTCAAGGTATGACTTTACTTGACTTCCCTGCATCAATCCCATGGCGATCATGGCGCGGCTGGCATCTGACAATTGATTCTTGGCGATCTTTTCGTCTGGCGTAATGACCGTGAATCCAACGGTCCTATCTGTTTTCTGCTGAGCAATGCCACAAATGGCTACCTCTAGCTCTGCAAACGTAACTTCTGACATGGAGTCATTGAGGGTTTCTTGAACCCATCGTTCATGCTCGGTCTTCAGGTCTCGCAGAAACTGCGCATCGTATTTGCCCTCGTGGGCATCAACGGTGTCGTGGCAAGTCGGACAGAGGAGCAGCCAGTTTTCGTATGCGTCCAGTTTGTGCTTAGGGTATGCCGGGTCTGAGCGAGGCCCTCCCTGAGAATGTGCAACAATATGGGCGATCTTACCGATCTGTTTGGTTTTATCGGTGGAGGTGCCCTCAAGCACCAACTCATGGCGACACTTCCGAAACGCACATCGAGCGGCAGCTAGTCCGTATAGTATCTTGATATCGGACTGAGGATATTTCCTGCTCATACTCATACCGCCAACACCCCGCTCATCAATCGCGGCAGGAGTAGGTCGCGAGCTTTGGCGAGCATAGCGTTTTGTTGTGTCAGGTTCCTAACTTGATCCGCGGTATCCTTGGCAAAGGACTCGAATTGCTCCGCCAGCAGATGAGGTGGTTTCAATAAAGGTAACCCAGCCACGACATCCTTGGATAATTCTGTTTGGTTCGTTGCGCCTCGACCCATGCTTGCTAAGTAATCTTCCATCGAAGCAATATGATGGCCGTAGAGGAAAACCGGCACGTCCTCATCGGGTCGCGCAATTGTGATGTGAGAATCAACGGTGCAGTTTTCTATAGCATCAAGAAACTGAGCAACACGCCCAAGCGTTCCTTGCCCGGTAGAATTCACTAGAACATCGCCATATCTAACGAGCTTGTTGGGCGTTACTTCTTTGGACTGCCGTCGAGCGAAATTCGTCGACACTCGCTGATCGCGAATGCATTTCTGATTGATAACAGTGCCAAGAGCTTCGTCGTCATAAGTGGGTGTTATGCCACGCGAAATAAAAGAGGATGCATCGCCCACTGTTGTCTTCTCCCACCCCTCCGGCACACCGTCTTTGATTTTGACGTGTTCGTGGCCGGGGAAGCGGAGGTGGACGAACCATTCCTTGTAGAGCAGACGTGCGGCCTGTTCCAGCAACTGTATCCGCCGCCGGTTGTTTTCGATCAGGTCGTCGTAGGCGGAGAGAATGGAGGCGATACATTTCTGTTCCTGGAAAGAAGGCACTCCGATGCTAACGCTATAGAAATCCTCACGCTTCGTGGACGGGATTGCAGAACCGCTATCCATGCGATTGATATCAACGAGTAGAAGGCGGTAATACAGCCATTTCAGATCAATATCGTCATCTAGCAAAGTAAGATAGTACGCAGTGTCGATCGTCCATGAAGGACCAGATGAATAATGAACGCCTCGATAAGCCCCCTTTCTCCCAATGATGATTGTGGGCTGCTCATAGAGCGGCCTCGTAGCCCAGCCAATGGGGCCGTTTGTTCCAAATACTTCGACGGGCAGCGTCTCTTGAGGTTCCTGTTCATAGCCGCAGTGAGCCCTCCCGTAGTTCAAGGTACACAGTTCACCGAGCCTTGCGGGTTTCATACCCCCAACTCCTCAAAATTCCTTTTGATGGTCGCAGCCAGGGTGACGGCCTCGGCGTTGAGGTCTTCCAGCTCGACGTGGATCTCGCGCAGGGTCTCTTCGAAGTCGAAGTTTTCGTCAACTTCCTCAGGGGCAACACCGACGTAGCGGCCGGGGGTGAGGCTCCAGTCGTTGGCTTCGATCTCTTTGATGTCCACCAATTTAACCAGCCCTGCCACGTCGCGCAGTTTGGCCTCAGGGAAACGTTCGGTGAGCCAGTGGGCCTGCTTCCAGAAGTAGCGCACCTGCTTGAGTTGTTCGATGGCGAAGTGGCGGGCTTCGTCGGTGGCCTTGCGGGCGCGGGTGGTGGTCCTCACCCCCGGCCCCTCTCCCGGAGGGAGAGGGGAGGATTCCAGGGCGTCGATGAGGCGAGTGGCGAGCTTGTAGATGAGGTCGGTCTGTTTGATCAGGTCGCGGCTGGCCTCGGCCATGGGCGCGAACTCTTGGGTGAGTTTGAGCAGTGCGGCGTTGTTGTCCGGTGCGGCCTGCCATTGTTTGGCGGCCTTCTGCGCACGCTTGCGAAACTGTTCGGTGTCTTGATCGAACAGTTCTATCTCTTTTTCCAGCTCTTTCAGCACTTCCGCCTGCGGTCCGGTTTGGGGCTGGCTTTTGAGGAATGGAGCCACTGTTTTTCGTAATACCTGAAGTGTCTCAGCATATTCAGGTAATGGCTGTGCAGTCTGACCAGTTTCATCTTCCCATTCAAAACAGGCTTGCGCCTCGTCGACGACATTGCCGAGGTATTGCGATACCAGTTGCAGGTAGCGTTCAGTTTCCCCCCTGTAGAGCCAGACGATGGCTTGCAGGTTCTGCTGCTGCTCGGGGGAGAAGTCGTAGATCTTGCGCGTGACCTTGCGATAGACGTTGCGCGCGTCGATCATGAGGACGGTGTTGTGGCCTCTCACCCTTGAATGCGAGAGAGGGGAGTTTCCTTTGGCTTTATCAAAAAACCACAGTTCGCAGGGCACGGTGCGGGTGTAGAAGAAGTTGGAGCGGATGGCGATCATGGCGTCGACGTCGCCGGTCTCGATCAGCTTCTGCCGCACCTTGGCCTCGCCGCCACCGGCGCTGGAGGCCTGGGAGGACATGACGAAACCGGCTTTGCCCTTGTCGCTCAGGTAGCTGTAGAAGTAGCTGATCCAGATGTAGTTGCCGTTGCTGACCTTTTCCTTTTTGTTGACGCCGGGCAGGCCGAAGGGCAGGCGTGGGTCGCTCTTGACCTTGTCGGCGTCGATCTCGTCGACGTTGAAGGGCGGATTGGCCATCACGTAGTCGGCCTTGCCGAGCAGTTCGTGCGGGTCTTCGTAGTAGGTGATGGCCTTCTGGATGTCGCCCTCCAGGCCGTGGACGGCGAGGTTCATCTTGGCCAGACGGATGGTGGTGGCGTTCTTCTCCAGGCCACGGAAGGTGAGTTTTTCCGTGGGGCTGTCGCCATGCTCCTCGACGATGCGCGCGCTCTGCACGAACATGCCGCCGGAGCCGCAGGCCGGGTCCAGCACGGTGCCGCGCTCGGGGTCGAGCACGTGGGCGATGAGCGAGACCAGGGATACCGGGGTGAAGAACTCGCCGCCGTCGTGGGCGCCCTGACCGGCGAACTGGGTGAGGAAGTATTCGTAGATGCGGCCGAAGACATCGCCCTTGACCCTCTTTAGCTCTTCGGGGTTGAGGGTGCGCAGGAGATGTCCAAGGACCTGATTTTCCAGCAGCTGATATTCACCCTTGGGCAGGGTGCCGCGCAGGTTCTCGTAGTTCGCCTCGATGGAGTCCATCGCCTCGATGATGGCGCGGGCGCGGTCCTCGCTGTCGGGGAGTGAAACGAGATAATCGAACTGGGCCTTGGGTTGCAGGAAGATGGCCCCCTGCTGGGAGAAATCCTCCTTGGTCAGCGCGCGCGTCTTGCCGCCGCGACTGGGCAGGTTGGACTCGATGCGCGCCTTCACCGCCAGATAGCGACTGTAAGCGTGGCGCAGAAACACCAGACCCATGACAGGCAGGAAGTATTCGTTGCTGGCATAGTTGGAGTTGGCGCGCAGGTTGTCGGCGGCACTCCACAGGCGTTTTTCGATGGCTTCGATGTGTTCGAGTTGGGACATTAAAAGTTCTCGTTATTTTTATTTGGCGACTTGCGCACTATACGACCTTTTAGGGGTGGAGGCACCGGGTCCAAAATGAAAAATGAGCACGGCGGCGCAGCGTAGGTAGTTTGATGGGAAGTCTCCTGCCATTAGTCCCCATGTCTTTTATGGTTGCAAAGGCTGGCCGATGATGTGTATAGCGCGCTGTGGGTAAGGGATTTCAATTCCCTGTTTTTGGAATTCGCGCCAGATTTCCAGGTTGATGTCGGAACGCAGCGAGAGTTGGCCTTCCTCCGGGTCGCTAATCCATATTGAAAGCTCCAGGCCGATGCCGTTTTCGGCAAATTCCTTGAGGTAGACTTTAGGTTCAGGGTCATTGATGACGCGCGGATGGTGTTGAGCTGTGTGCAACACTATATTCATGGCGGTTTCAAGGGGACTGCCGTAGCTGATTTGCACCGGGATTCCGATTCTGATTTTGCGGTCTGAGTAGGAGTGGTTGACCACGGTCGAGGTGATCAGCGTGTCATTGGGAATGATCGCTTCGGTGCCGTCGAGCGCTTTCAATACGATATATCGTGCGGTGAGGCGTGATACGCTGCCATAACGATTGTCGGCGGTGATGATGTCGTCCAGGTGGATGGATTTGTCGAGCAGAATGATGAAGCCACTGACATAATTGCTGGCGATTTTCTGTAACCCCAGCCCCAGACCCACGCCGAGCGCGCCACCAAACACGGACAGCACGGTAATGTCTATGCCTAATATCGGCAGCGCAATCAGGATGCCGATCACGAGCAATGCCGCCCGGACCAGCTTGGTTGCCACCACGCGCAGATTCATGTCCATCTGGCCGGCACCTAAAATGCGCCGCTCCAGAACGCTGCCCAGCCACAGCGCCAACAACAGGGTAATGCCGACGGTAAACACCGTTTGCACAACGAGCAGCAACGAAAGCCGGTGCTTGCCAACGGTAAAGCTGAGCTCGTCAAAAACCCGCTCGATTTCCGGCAGGAAACCCGTGATATGCAATGCAACGCCAAGCCAGATCAGTCCGGCGATGAAGCGTTCGGACGTGTGCAGCCAGCCACTTGGCGTAAAGATGTTACGCAGCACGTATACGGTCAAACGCACCAGCGCCAGCGAAACCAGCAGCGCCGCCGCGATGTTGAGCAGGTTGACGTGATAGCTATGCCGGAGCAACGCCTTGCCGATCAGCACCAGGCATAACGCTGTGAGAGGGAAGATCACGCGGTTAAAGCCGCCAAACATCCGGCGTGCGCTAACCCCGGCGAACGCATCTTGTTCAGCGAACGGATGCTCGGCAAAATGCCGCTTTGCCAATCGCCCAACCCACCACCCCACGCCAAGGCTCAGCGCGAGTACGGCAAACTGCCATAGCAGCGCAGTTTGCTGCATGTCAGACATAAAGTCCGCTAACAGGTTGTAAATTTCAGGGGTGTTTTGCATGTGCTTTACGTTGTCTCTCTATTGAGCCAGGCGATGACTCCAAGCCCCGCCGCGTGGCCGCTGGCGAAGCTGGCAGTGAATAAATAGCCGCCTGTCGGTGCTTCCCAGTCCAGCATTTCACCTGCGCAGAACACGCCCGGCAAGGATCGGATCATCAGGTGTTCGTCGAGCGCGTCGAAGGCGACGCCTCCTGCGCTGCTGATGGCTTCATCAATGGGGCGGGGTGCGATGAGTGTTAGCGGTAGTGCCTTGATTGCTGTGGCGAGGCGGCTTGGGTCTTCGAAAATTTGCGGAGGCGCACGCTCCCGCAGCAACCCTGCTTTCACACCTTCAATGCCCGCCCGGCGGAGGTGCTTGGCCATCGAGTGCGAGCCGCGTGGCCGTGAGAGGTCGCTGATCAGGCGAGGGAGTTCCCGTCCGGGCGCCAGATCAAGGTGGATGGTTGCGGAACCCGAGGCAGTTATTTCATCACGTAAACGCCCGGATAGTGCATAGATCACACCGCCTTCAACACCGCTGTCCGTAATCATAAGTTCGCCCTGTTGGTTAACGGCAACAGGGGTGGAACCTGTAAAGTTAATGCTTATCGCTTTCAGGGCCTGCCCGGCGTACCGTTCGCGAAAGTGATCGCTCCAGCCGATATCGAAACCGCAGTTGGCAGCCTGTAGCGCTTCGACATGAACGCCACGCTCCACAAGCAGAGGCACCCACGCGCCATCGGAACCCAGCCGTGCCCAACTGCCGCCGCCCAGCGCAAGCACCACGGCGTCGGCGTGTAGGGATTGTACGCCCTGAGGCGCGGCAAATCGAAGGGTGCCGTCTGCGTTCCACCCGCACCAGCGGTGGCGCATGTGGAAACAAACGCCGGCTTCGCGCAAGCGATGCAACCAAGCACGCAGCAGCGGCGCTGCTTTCATGTCAACGGGAAACACGCGGCGGGAGGTGCCGATAAACGTTTCAACACCCAGCCCGTGCGCCCATGCGCGCAGATCCTCAGGCCCGAAGGCCTTGAGCAACGGTTCGAGTTGTGTCCGGCGTGTGCCGTAGCGCGAAAGAAATTGCTCAAGCGGCTCCGAATGAGTGAGATTCATGCCGCCCTTGCCCGCCATCAGAAATTTGCGGCCGACGGAAGGCATAGCATCATAGAGATCGACGGATACGCCACCGTTAATCAACGCTTCCGCCGCCATGAGTCCGGCAGGGCCACCGCCAATGACGACCACCGAGCGGCGGTGCGGGCTATTCGTTGACACTGGCAGTCACCTGGGGATGATTTGAGTAATTAGAGTGGGCCAGGAGTGCGTCGTATAGAGAGGTTAGCATGTGAAATTATTTCGTCCCGCATTCCAGTCCTGCAACAACGCTTGTTCCCGGACAGGCTGCCGGTGGCTAATCTCGAATATTATTAACATTGAGGGGTGATAATTAACATGTTGATAATAAATTAATTATATGAATTTACCGGCCAGGTTTTTTTAGTCAAGCCTCGAAAAATATTGACATATTACCCCTCATTTGCTTGATGTAAGAATATGTTGACAATGATTCTGATGTTATGTATAAGTAGCCTAACGTTAACCTTATATTTATTGTGGTTAATGTCTTACAGTTCCAGTCAACTATTTACGAAGGAGACGACCATGTCCAACAAATCCCATACCAACGACGACACGATTATCCCAATTTCGGTTATTGCGTTCGTCCTGATTCTTACTTGGCTGGGGACCAACGTCCTGGCGCATTACCCGGTGGGCCACTAAAACAAGTATTGAATAACAGGGGTAGGCGGCTGATATAAGCCGTTACTCCAGATGCGGACAGGTGTTGTGCAAGCCACGGATGGGTTTGCTGCCCTTGTTGGTAATGATTTTTCAGACTACCTCTCTCAGGTCATGAAAGGGATCAGGGAATACAATTTCCTGATCCCCTTTTTCTGCAATATCAAACGTCATTTCTTCGCTTTCGCGCTGCGCTTCCAAGCCCTTGAAATTCCAAAGCTGTTTGTCCATAAGCTGGCTGGGTTTTATGTGACCTAGCGCATGGAGAATGTTGCTGGGTATTTTGGGGTTTTCCTGGGCAAGGTCATTGACCAGTCTTTTGATGCGTTGACGCGCCAAATTTTCCTGTGAACCGCACAGGTTGCAGGGAATAATAGGGAATTCACGTTCCTTTGCGTATTCGATGATGTCCTGTTCCTGGCAGTAGGCCAGAGGACGGATCACGATGTGGCGCTTATTGTCGGTGAGCAATTTGGGCGGCATGGAGCGTATTTCGCCATTGTAGAGTATCGACATCAGCAGGCTGTGGATCATATCGTCGCGGTGATGCCCCAGCGCGATTTTGGTGTAGCCGTGATCTTCCGCGTATCTGTAAATATTGCCTCGGCGCAGACGTGAACATAGCGAACAATAGGTGCTTCCCTCCGGCACTTTTTCTATAACTACAGAATAAGTATCCTTTTTGAGTATCTCATAAGGGATCTTATAGTGTTCCAGCCATGCCCTCATGCCGCTGTCGTCCCAGCCGGGCTGTGATTGATCCAGTGTGAACGCAAGGATCTCGAATTTGTTGTTCGAGTGCATTCTCAGCAGGCGCAAAATGGAGAGCAGCGTGTAGGAATCCTTGCCGCCGGAAAGGCAGACCATGACGCGATCCCCGGTCTGGATCAAATTGTAATCGGCAATCGCCTTGCCGACATAATGCAGCAACTTTTTTTCTATTTTGGACAATGATGCTTCCTCAGGATTTTTTTACATATCTATGTTTGATCCCGGCGGGGAAATAGTTCGAGTCGCCCGCCGGCAGCAGTGTGATCTCGGGAGTCTGGTGTTCCGGCGGCGTGTAATGCGCAAATTCGCTGTTGAGGCGCAACAAATGTTGCCGGATCGAAGCGCCTATGGCATCCCGCATCTCAACGGTCGCGGCAACATTGGGCAACAATTCGACTGTCACGCTGAGAACCTTGTTCTGGTCTGTATTCTCCTTAACCTCCAATACAAACTTGCCCGTCACCCAATCTTTAATAATCGGCTGCTCAAGGCCCACAGTTACATTTTCAGGGTAAATGTTAGCTCCATAGTAAGAAACCGTGAAATCCGCCCGGCCAAACAGGTATGCAAAGGGCAGGGGGCGGGTGCCTCTCAGATTATGGGGCTGCAGCTCGGCTAGCGAGTTGCCGCCCCATTCATTGGCAAAGTTTAGCATCTCATCGTATCCGACGATGCCGCCCTTGTCGGCGATATGATAGCGCAGCAGGGGGACGCCATTGTCACCCGTCACAACCAGCGTGCCTTCGTGAACCTCAAAAAAACGGCTTAACGGATCATATTGTACCAGCGTAGGCAGGCGCGATTCCCCGAACAGCGCGCGCCCGGCCTCGGGGTGGTTGGCGAAGAAGCGGCGCAATGTGATGCTCAGCGGGGTTTCGTTGCCCAGCACCCCGGCATCCGCCGTACCGTAAAGCGAAGCCGTATCATAGCAGGGGTTGCCTGAGCCGATCCTTGCGCATACCAGGCTGCGCCATTCCTCGCTGAACACCTCGCCTGCAAATACCAGTTTCACGGAGTATCGCGGCCAGTCGATACCTTGCACACTGCCGCTGTCGATCACATCCTTGACGAAAGGTGGATAGCCCGCCAGAACAGTCTGGTCGAAGTGGGGGCTGAGTTCTTCGATGATGCGGTAGATCTCGGCCTTGTTATTGCCCGGAGTCACCACTGTTATAGGGTAGCCCTTTTGTGAAAGATAACGGCAGCACAGCGTGGTATACATGCCTCCCACCCACGTGCCTAGCGCAAAACACACTACCACCAGAGTGCTGCGGGTGTCGGCATGAAAGCTATCGCTAAAGACCTGCTCAAAGCGCGTTGCAATATCCAGCTCATGGCGCGTTGAGCGCGGCCAGAACAGGGGTGTGCCGGTGGAGCCCGATGAAACGGCAATCATCTCGCAGTCTTCCAGCTTGCCGTTGCGACACCGTGCGGGCAATGGATATGCCAGCATATAGTTTTGTTTGGTGACCAGCGGGAGCTTCTGAAAATCGGTGTGATCACGCACGCTTGCCTGGTCAATGCCGTGCTGTACCAAAAAGTCACGGTAGGCCGGAACCTCTGTGGCAACGGCATGAAATAGGTCCAGCGCGGCGGCTTGGGGTGATGTTTCCTGATGGCGCGTTAGTGTGTCCGTCAGAGGGGTTGACAGAAAGGATTGCAGCGCGGTGGTGAATGGGCTGTGGTTTTTCATGTGTCCATCCTCGATGATCCGTGATAGCGGATTAATAACAGATAATCCTAGTTTGTTGGCAAGCAAGTGGTTGACAGGTCATGGCGTCACTATCATAATAGTCGACTTAGATATTTTCGGAGGGGTTCCCGAGCGGCCAAAGGGATCAGACTGTAAATCTGACGGCTCTGCCTTCGGAGGTTCGAATCCTCCCCCCTCCACCAAAAGCTTTGAAGAAAAGGCGGGTGTAGTTCAATGGTAGAACTTCAGCCTTCCAAGCTGATAGCGTGGGTTCGATTCCCATCACCCGCTCCATAAGTTTGCCAAGGTCTTGAGTTAGTATAACCGAGCGAGCTGCTGGAAATAAAAATGCCCATATAGCTCAGTCGGTAGAGCACTTCCTTGGTAAGGAAGAGGTCACCGGTTCAAATCCGGTTATGGGCTCCAAAATTTGATGGATTATCGGCCCAGGCTGGTTGAATTCTTTAAGTGCGACGGGCGGTTGTTGGCATCGTCGCAGGTTTCTTGTTGAAAAGTTTACTTAATATCTAGTGAGGGGGTCGCGGAATGTCCAAGGGAAAGTTTGAGCGTACCAAGCCGCATGTTAACGTAGGCACGATTGGTCACGTAGACCATGGCAAGACCACGTTGACGGCAGCGTTGACGAAAGTGATGGCAGAGCGTCATGGCGGCGAATTCAAGGCCTATGACCAGATTGACTCGGCGCCCGAAGAGCGCGCGCGCGGCATCACCATTGCCACCGCGCACGTCGAGTACGAATCCGACGCCCGTCACTATGCGCATGTGGACTGCCCCGGCCATGCCGACTATGTAAAAAACATGATCACCGGCGCAGCGCAGATGGACGGCGCGATCCTGGTCGTCTCCGCTGCCGACGGCCCCATGCCGCAGACCCGCGAGCACATCCTGCTGGCCCGCCAGGTCGGCGTGCCCTACATCGTCGTATTCCTGAACAAGGCCGACATGGTGGACGATCCCGAGCTCCTGGAGCTGGTGGAAATGGAAGTGCGCGAGCTGCTGGATAAATACAAATTCCCCGGCGACGACACCCCGATCATCACCGGTTCCGCCCTCAAGGCGCTCGAAGGCGACCAGAGCGATATCGGCGTGCCTGCCGTGATCAAGCTGCTCGAAGCGATGGATTCGTACATTCCCTTGCCTGAGCGTCCGATTGACAAGCCCTTCCTGCTGCCGATCGAAGACGTGTTCTCGATCTCTGGCCGTGGCACCGTCGTGACGGGCCGTGTTGAAAAGGGCATTGTCAAAGTTGGCGAAGAAGTGGAAATCGTCGGCTTGAAGCCCACCGTCAAGACCACCTGCACCGGCGTGGAAATGTTCCGCAAGCTGCTGGACGAAGGCCGTGCCGGTGACAACGTCGGCGTCCTGTTGCGCGGCACCAAGCGCGAAGACGTCGAGCGCGGACAGGTACTGTGCAAGCCGGGTTCAATCAAGCCGCACACCAAGTTCGAAGCCGAAGTGTACGTCTTGTCCAAGGACGAAGGTGGACGTCACACCCCGTTCTTCAATGGCTACCGTCCGCAGTTTTACTTCCGCACCACCGACGTTACCGGTTCGGTGGATCTGCCGGAGGGGATCGAGATGGTGATGCCGGGTGACAACGTGCGTGTCACGGTGAGCCTGATTGCCCCGATTGCTATGGACGAAGGATTGCGTTTTGCGATTCGTGAGGGTGGCCGTACTGTCGGCGCCGGTGTTGTAACTAAGGTGATTGAGTAAAGACAGTTTCGGATCTTGTGTTGCAGACCCCAGTTGTTGGGGCTGGCAAACCCGGAGCCGCAACTAAAAAAACGTAAGGTTCTAGGCCAGTAGCTCAATTGGCAGAGCGGCGGTCTCCAAAACCGCAGGTTGGGGGTTCGATTCCCTCCTGGCCTGCCACAATCCGGTGGTTACCGGAATTATTAGAAGCAGGCATGGCAGATAAAATAAAATTAACATTGGCGGTTCTGGTAGTGAGTGGCGCTATAGGCGCCTTTTATTACTACGCCGATCACTCCATGTTGTTGCGTGTCATTGGCATCTTGGTGGCGATGGGCATTTCCACCGCCATTGCGATGCAGACCGCAGTTGGCCAAAAGACGTTGGGCTTCATCCGTGAGTCTAAGGTTGAAGTGCGTAAGGTGGTTTGGCCGACACGTAAAGAAACATTGCAAACGACGCTGGTTGTCATGGTCATGGTTGTCGTGGTAGCCATTTTTCTATGGCTGGTTGATATGTTTTTGTTGTGGGCGGTTCGATTGTTGACCGGTCAGGGAGGCTGAACGCATGGCGATGCGCTGGTACGTGGTTCACGCCTATTCCAATTTTGAGAATCAAGTGGTGCGCTCCCTCAAGGAGCGCATTGTCCGTAGTGGTTTGCAGGATCAGTTCGGCGATGTCCTGGTGCCGACTGAAGAAGTGATAGAGATGCGCGCCGGCCAGAAGCGCAAAAGTGATCGCAAGTTCTTCCCCGGTTATGTCCTTGTGCAGATGGAGATGAACGACGCGACTTGGCATCTGGTAAAAGAAGTGCCCAAGGTGTTGGGTTTCGTCGGCGGCACGACCGAGCGTCCTGCGCCTATTACTGATCGGGAAGCTGAAAGAATTCTGCTGCGCGTTCAGGAGGGGGTCGAGAAACCCAGGCCGAAAGTGCTGTTTGAGCCGGGTGAAGTTGTGCGTGTTACTGAAGGGCCATTTGCCGATTTCAATGGCGTGGTTGAAGAGGTTAATTACGAGAAGAGCCGCTTGCGCGTCGCAGTTTTGATTTTTGGACGTTCGACTCCAGTGGAGCTGGAGTTCGGGCAAGTCGAGAAAGGATAGTCTCGGGAAGTTTCGGGTTGTACAGACGACTCGAAGCGCATTGAAATAGCAGGCATAATCTTTTTATTTTAATGGGGAGCCGCAAGGCGTTTGAACCCGCGGAGTAGAAAATGGCAAAGAAAATTACGGCCTACATTAAGTTGCAGGTCAAGGCCACTCAGGCCAACCCAAGTCCTCCCGTCGGCCCGGCGCTGGGTCAGCGCGGCGTCAATATCATGGAATTCTGTAAGGCTTTCAATGCCCAAACGCAGGGCATAGAGCCGGGCACCCCGATCCCCGTGATCATTACGGTATACAGTGATCGTAGTTTTACCTTTATTACCAAGACCCCGCCGGCATCAATTCTGTTGAAGAGAGCAGCTGGTATTACAAGTGGCAGCAAAACCCCTCACACCAACAAAGTTGGTAAGGTCACCCGTGAGCAACTGGAAGATATCGCCAAGGTCAAAATGTCTGACCTGACAGCATCTGACATGGACGCAGCAGTGCGTACGATTGCAGGTAGCGCACGCAGCATGGGCATTGAGACGGAAGGGGTATAACATGGCTAAACTTGCAAAACGTTTTAAACCCATCAGAGAAAAATTGCAGCCGGGCAAGCAATATTCAATCGATGAGGCACTGGGTTTGCTCAAGCAATTCTCATCGGTGAAATTCAACGAATCAATTGATGTCGCTGTCAATCTTGGCGTTGATCCACGTAAATCAGATCAAGTAGTTCGCGGTTCCACAGTATTGCCCAATGGCACCGGAAAAGTTGTGCGCGTTGCTGTTTTTGCCCAAGGTTCGAATGCCGACGCAGCCAGGGCCGCAGGTGCTGACATCGTAGGTTTTGATGATCTGGCGGAATCCGTAAAGGCAGGCAGCATGGATTTTGATGTGGTAATTGCCACACCCGATGCCATGCGTGTTGTTGGACAGTTGGGCCAGATTCTCGGTCCGCGTGGATTGATGCCCAACCCGAAAGTTGGCACCGTGACAGCCGATGTCGCTACGGCGGTGAAAAATGCCAAAGGTGGCCAGGTGCGTTACCGCACTGACAAAGCTGGTATTATCCAGTGCACAATCGGCAAGGTAAGCTTTGATGTTGACGCATTGCGCGGCAACCTTCACGCGCTGCTCGCTGATTTGAATAAGGCAAAGCCGAGCACTGCAAAAGGTGTTTATTTGAAGAAGATCTCCGTATCCAGTACCATGGGTCCAGGTATTATTGTAGATCAGGCATCACTGGCTGCTACAGCCTAAGTAGGAATGTCAGACTTTGGGTTGGCGGCGGCAACGCCGCTGGCCGTCAAAGACCGTAGGTGCTTCGCTTAATGGGGCCGGATTAAAGTCGGCACCACCTACGCAGATGGCGTACCCGAGGCAGGATTTTCCCTGGTGACGGTTGCCGTAGGGTGGGGCACTATCTTGGTTGAACGCTTTAGCGATCTACCGATGGGTGTCCTGTGGTTTACGTGGTAAGCGTGAAAAGGTTGCTGCTTGGCTTACTGAAAAGCTGGTAGTGGTCTCTCGCGTTTATATACAGGGGAGCTCTCTTGTTAACACTAGAAGATAAAAAGGCCATTGTTGCTGAAATGGCCGGAGTTGCGAGTACCGCTCAAGCTGCGATTGCGGCCGAGTACCGTGGCTTGTCAGCAGAGCAGATGACCAAGTTGCGTGCTGAGGCGCGCAAAACGGGTGTTTATCTGCGCGTTGTCAAGAATACACTTGCCCGGCGTGCATTCGAGGGGACGGGTTTTGCTTGCATGCAGTCCTCCATGGTTGGTCCACTGGTTCTGGCCTTCTCGGTAGAAGAGCCTGCTGCTGCTGCCCGTCTGATGCGTGACTTCATGAAGGGCAATGACAAGCTGGTCGTCAAGGTTGTTGCACTGGGCGGCAAGTTGTTGGCCCCCGGTGATGTCGAGGCCTTGGCCAACATGCCGACACGCGATCAGGCGATCAGTCTGTTGATGGCGGTGATGAAGGCTCCTGTGGAGAAATTTGTCCGCACCTTGGCCGAGCCTACCAGCAAGATGGTCCGTACCGTGGCGGCTATCCGCGATCAAAAGCAGGCGGCTTGATTCCCATTTATTTTTATCCGCGTCATAAAACCGCGGTCATACATTTTCATTTAGGAGCGTAACATGGCTGTAAGCAAAGAAGATATTCTGGATACCATTTCAAACATGACCGTGCTGGAAATCGTAGATCTGATTTCTGCAATGGAAGAGAAATTCGGCGTTTCTGCTGCTGCTGTAGCGGTTGCCGCACCAGCTGCTGCGGGTGCTGCCCCGGCTGCCGAGGAGCAGACCGAGTTCAATGTTGTGATGAGCAGCTTTGGTGACAACAAGGTCAACGTGATCAAAGTAGTGCGCGCCATCACTGGTCTTGGTCTGAAAGAAGCCAAGGATATGGTTGAGGCCGTTCCCGCTGTAGTCAAGGAAGGCGTGAGCAAGGCTGATGCTGAAGCGATGAAGAAGCAGTTGGAAGAAGCTGGCGCCAAGGTTGAACTCAAGTAAGCGTATTGACTCATAAGTCTGTAAATTGAGTGGTTTGTTGTTGATATATAAAGGTTGTGGACGGATCTCAATTAGCCTATCAATACTTTCCCTTGCTGCAGAAGTTAATGAATAGAAGTGAAGTGGTATAAGATGGCAACCCGAAGGGGTTGTCGTCTTGCCATTGATGGCAAACCCTGAGTCTTCATGGGTAGTGGAGCGGCGTGTTTTTTGAGTTTTCCGCTTGTCTCCTTTGTTCTTGATAAACATGGGATCTTTTTTGACTGGCCGATCTGAATTGCTTAGGGATGAAGTTTTTCGGGTATGCTTGACGGAAAGATTTGTGAAATATTCAGGCGAATCGCATCTGACACTGAACGAGTTATCAACAGCTGGGCGCCCGGCAGGCCCACCAATCAATGTGATGCCGGGATAAGTTATTTTTTGGCTGGTGGCCGGCGCCACCGGCCTTTTTCTGTTTCAGCTGCGTTCGGACAAGCTGTTTTTTTTGGTTGTTCGTTGTATGGCCTAGTGTTGTGTCACCATGTTTGAACGTGTTGCATGTTTAAGCATGGATTAATGCAAAGCATGCCTTTTGTTTTTCGATCCGAAAAGGCCTGTGAATGGACTTTTCAGCGAATTATTTAGTTTGCCGTATGTTTATGGCTTCTGCCCGATTTAGTGATTGAATCTGAGGAACTCTGATGTCCTACTCCTTTACTGAGAAAAAAAGAATTCGCAAGGATTTTGGTAAGCGGCCCAGCATCTTGGAGACGCCTTATCTGCTGGCGATTCAGGTGGAATCTTATCGTGACTTTCTGCAAGAAGGCGTTAGCCTGGAAAGTCGCTTGGATAAGGGTTTGCATCTCGCGTTCAAATCAGTATTTCCGATTGTTAGCTACACCGGCTATGCTGCGCTTGAGTATGTGAGCTATCGCTTGGGCAACCCGGTTTTCGATGTCAAAGAGTGCCAGTCTCGTGGCATGACCTATGCGGCTCCGCTGCGTGTCAAAGTGCGCTTGGTGATTTACGACAAGGAAGCACCTGCTGGCGCCAAGGCTATCAAGGATGTCAAGGAGCAGGAAGTCTATATGGGCGAGCTGCCGTTGATGACGGGTAACGGCACCTTTGTGATCAATGGCACCGAGCGTGTTGTGGTGTCTCAGTTGCACCGCTCGCCCGGCGTGTTTTTTGAGCACGACAAGGGCAAGACCCATTCGTCCGGGAAATTGCTGTTCTCTGCGAGGATTATCCCTTACCGTGGTTCCTGGCTGGATTTCGAATTCGATCCCAATGACTGTGTGTTCGTGCGTATCGATCGCCGCCGCAAGTTGCCGGCGACGATGATTCTCCGCGCGCTGGGTTATAACACCCAGCAGATGCTTGGCCTGTTCTTTGAGATGAATACCTTTAGGTTCGAGCAGGATGGCATTCATCTGGAGCTGGTGGCCGACAGGCTGCGTGGTGAGAGTGCTGGGTTTGATATTAAAGATGCCAAGGGCAAGGTCATAGTAGAAGCGGGCCGCCGCATCATGGCGCGTCATATCAACGAACTGAAGAAGGCCAATATCACGCAGCTCACTGTGCCTCCTGAGTATGTGATAGGTAAAGTGGTTGCGCATGATGTGATCGATCAGGTCACGGGTGAAGTTCTGGCAAACGCCAACGATGAGCTCACTGGCGAGCTGTTGAACAAACTTATTAAGGCGGGCGTTCGGGAAATTCAGGCGCTTTATACCAACGATCTGGATCGCGGCCCTTATATTTCCGATACCTTGCGCATTGACCACACGCGCAGCGATTTGGATGCGCAGGTTGAAATCTATCGCATGATGCGTCCGGGCGAGCCGCCGACCAAAGATGCGGCGCAAGCCTTGTTCAATAATCTGTTCTTTAGCTTCGAACGTTACGATCTTTCGCCTGTTGGGCGCATGAAGTTTAACCGGCGCGTGGGGCGTACCGAGATTACCGGCCCCGGCGTGCTGTCCAACGAAGACATTATCGATGTCATGAAGGTCTTGATTGATATCAAGAACGGCAATGGTACCGTGGATGATATTGATCACCTTGGAAATCGCCGTATCCGCAGTGTCGGTGAGATGGTGGAGAACCAGTTCCGCGCGGGCTTGGTGCGCGTTGAGCGCGCCGTCAAAGAACGACTCAGCCTGGCTGAATCCGAAGGCTTGATGCCGCAGGAATTGATCAATGCCAAGCCCGTATCTGCAGTGATCAAGGAGTTCTTCGGTTCCAGTCAGTTGTCACAGTTCATGGATCAGAATAATCCATTGTCCGAGATAACGCACAAGCGGCGTATATCGGCGCTGGGGCCAGGTGGTTTGACGCGCGAGCGTGCCGGGTTTGAAGTGCGCGACGTGCATCCAACCCATTATGGTCGGGTATGCCCGATTGAAACGCCGGAAGGCCCTAACATTGGACTGATCAATTCGTTGGCGGCGTATGCCCGCACCAATAGTTATGGCTTCCTGGAAACGCCCTATCGCAAGGTGCTGAATGGCAAGGTGACCGATCAGATCGAGTATCTGTCGGCCATCGAAGAAGGGCAGTACATGATCGCCCAGGCCAGTGCGACGCTGGATGCGGAAGGCAACCTGATTGATGAATTGGTTTCCTGTCGTCACCAGAATGAGTTTACGCTCGCAACCCCTGACCGGGCCGAATACATGGACGTCTCGCCGAAGCAGATTGTGTCGGTGGCGGCATCGTTGATCCCGTTCCTGGAACACGATGACGCCAACCGTGCTTTGATGGGATCTAACATGCAGCGCCAGGCGGTGCCGACCTTGCTCGCCGAAAAGCCGCTGGTGGGTACTGGTATGGAACGGATCGTGGCCATTGATTCTGGTGTGACAGTTGTTGCGTTGCGTGGCGGCGTGATCAATTCTGTCGATGCTGGTCGCGTCGTGGTGCGTGTCAACGATGATGAGACGGTGCCGGGAGAGCCGGGCGTTGATATTTACAATCTGACGAAGTACACCCGTTCCAACCAGAACACCTGTATCAACCAGCGTCCGCTGGTGAATGTGGGTGATGTAGTGGCGCGCGGCGATGTGCTGGCGGATGGTCCTTCGACCGACATGGGTGAGCTGGCGCTGGGGCAGAATATGCTGGTCGCCTTCATGCCGTGGAACGGCTACAACTACGAGGATTCGATCCTGATTTCGGAGCGGGTGGTGCAGGAGGATCGCTTCACCACCATCCACATCGAAGAGCTGACTTGCGTGTCGCGTGACACCAAGCTTGGGCCTGAGGAAGTCACTGCGGATATTCCGAACGTGAGCGAGTCGGCTTTGGCCAAGCTGGACGAGTCCGGGATTATCTATATTGGTGCGGAAGTGGTGCCGGGTGACATCATGGTGGGCAAGGTGACCCCGAAGGGTGAAACCCAGTTGACCCCGGAAGAGAAGCTGTTGCGGGCTATTTTTGGTGAGAAAGCCTCCGATGTGAAAGACACTTCGCTACGTGTTCCATCCGGCATGAACGGTACGGTGATCGATGTTCAGGTGTTTACCCGTGATGGTGTGCAAAAAGATAAACGTGCTCAGGATATCGAGCGCAGCGCGCTGGAGGGAGTCAAGAAAGATCTGCATGACCAGTACCGTATCCTGGAAGACGATACCTATCAGCGTGTCGAGCAGCTATTGCTGGACAAGGTCGCGGAAGGTGGCCCCAAGGGCCTGAAGGCGGGCGGCAAGGTTGCCGCCGAGTACTTGTCAGGCATGGCGCGTGACAAGTGGTTTGAGATCCGCTTGCGCGACGAGGAGGCCAACCAGCAATTGGAACTGCTCGGCGAACAGCTTAAGCAACAGCGCAAGGACTTTGAAGCCAAACTCGAAGAAAAGCGTCTCAAGCTGATAGCGGGTGACGATCTGGCGCCCGGCGTGCTTAAAATGGTCAAGGTGTATTTGGCCGTGAAACGCCGCATTCAGCCTGGTGACAAGATGGCTGGGCGTCACGGTAACAAGGGTGTGGTGTCAATGATTGTCCCGGCTGAGGATATGCCGTACATGGCGGATGGTACGCCGGTTGACATTGTGCTGAATCCGCTGGGTGTGCCGTCGCGTATGAACGTCGGCCAGGTCCTCGAAACGCATCTTGGCTGGGCGGCGAAGGGCTTGGGTCTGAAGATTGGGCGCATGCTGGAGGCTAGAAGCAAAGTCTCCGAGGTGCGCGCCTTCCTCGGTCGTATTTATGACAGCAGCGGCAAAAAGGAAGATCTGAACTCGCTGACCGATGACGATATTGTTGCACTTAGCCAAAATCTGTCCAAAGGTGTTCCGATGGCGACACCGGTGTTTGATGGTGCGACCGAAGCGGAGATCAAGGCGATGCTGGAATTGGCCGATTTGCCACCCAGCGGGCAGACGACGCTGTTTGATGGTCGTACAGGCAATGCCTTCGATCGTCCGGTGACGGTGGGTTATATGTACATGCTCAAGTTGAACCACTTGGTGGATGACAAGATGCATGCGCGTTCCACGGGTCCCTACAGTCTGGTGACCCAGCAGCCCTTGGGCGGTAAGGCGCAGTTCGGTGGGCAGCGATTCGGTGAGATGGAGGTGTGGGCGCTGGAAGCCTATGGCGCCGCATACACCCTCCAGGAAATGCTCACCGTCAAGTCGGACGATGTCATAGGACGTACCAAGATGTACAAGAACATCGTGGATGGCGACCACCGCATGGAGGCAGCGATGCCGGAGTCCTTTAACGTGCTGATCAAAGAGATTCGGTCGTTGGCCATCGACATCGAGCTGGAGCAAAACTAAGCGCGCGGCTAATGCATAGGCAGGGAGAGGCGGCATGCTATGCGTGCGGGCTTCCTGCCCCATCCCTTATGAGTTAGGAGATACGGCATTGAAAGATTTAATGTATTTATTGAAGCAGCAAGGCCAGGTCGAAGAGTTTGATGCAATTCGCATCGGCTTGGCCTCGCCTGATAAAATCCGCACCTGGTCATTCGGCGAAGTCAAAAAACCCGAAACCATCAACTACCGCACCTTCAAGCCTGAGCGTGATGGTTTGTTCTGCGCCAAAATTTTCGGGCCGATCAAGGATTACGAATGTCTGTGCGGCAAATATAAGCGCCTAAAGCACCGCGGTGTGATCTGCGAAAAGTGTGGTGTGGAAGTGACGCTCGCCAAGGTGCGCCGCGAGCGTATGGGTCACATTGAGCTGGCCAGCCCGGTGGCCCACATTTGGTTCCTGCGCTCACTGCCTTCGCGGATGGGGTTGTTGCTGGATATGACGTTGCGCGATATCGAGCGCGTACTCTACTTCGAAGCCTTTGTGGTGATCGATCCGGGCATGACGCGCTTGGAGCGTGGTCAGTTATTGTCCGACGAAACCTATCTGGAAGCTATCGAAGAGTATGGCGATGAGTTCGATGCGCGCATGGGTGCGGAAGCCATTTATGAGTTGTTGAAGGGCATGAAGCTCAAGGATGAGATTGCCAAGCTGCGCGAAGATATCCCTGTTACCACGTCCGAGACCAAGGGCAAGAAGCTCGCCAAGCGCCTCAAGTTGATGGAGGCTTTTCTTGAGTCCGGCAACCACCCGGAATGGATGGTGCTGACGGTGCTGCCGGTGCTGCCGCCCGAATTGCGTCCGCTGGTGCCGCTGGATGGCGGGCGTTTCGCAACCTCTGATCTGAATGATTTGTACCGCCGCGTGATCAACCGCAACAACCGTTTGAAGCGTCTGCTCGATCTTAGCGCCCCAGACATTATCGTGCGCAATGAGAAGCGCATGTTGCAGGAGTCCGTGGATGCGCTGCTCGATAACGGCCGCCGTGGCAAGGCGATCACCGGCTCCAACAAGCGCCCCTTGAAGTCACTTGCCGACATGATCAAGGGTAAGCAGGGCCGTTTCCGTCAGAATTTGCTGGGTAAGCGCGTCGATTACTCGGGGCGCTCCGTGATTGTGGTGGGACCAACCCTCAAGTTGCATCAGTGCGGTTTGCCAAAGAAGATGGCGCTGGAATTGTTCAAGCCCTTTATCTTCAGCAAGCTTGAGCGCCGGGGTCTTGCAACTACGATCAAGGCTGCCAAAAAGCTGGTCGAGCGTGAAGGGCCGGAGGTCTGGGATATCCTGGAAGAGGTGATACGCGAACACCCGGTGTTATTGAACCGTGCGCCGACCCTGCACCGTCTGGGTATTCAGGCGTTTGAGCCGGTATTGATTGAAGGCAAGGCAATTCAGCTTCATCCGTTGGTGTGTACTGCGTTCAACGCAGACTTTGACGGTGACCAGATGGCGGTGCATGTGCCCCTGTCGCTTGAGGCGCAGCTTGAAGCGCGTACTCTGATGATGTCCACCAATAACGTGCTGTCGCCCGCCAATGGCGAGCCCATCATTGTGCCGTCGCAGGATGTGGTGCTTGGACTCTACTACATGTCGCGCGAAAGCATTAACGCACGCGGCGAGGGTATGATCTTTGCCGATATCTCCGAGGTGCATCGCGCCTATGAGGGCAGGCTCGTCGACCTTCAGGCCAAAATCAAAGTACGCGTCCGTGAAGTATCCATTGATGAGAACGGCGTGAGGCACGAGAGCATTCGCCGTGTCGATACCACGGTGGGGCGTGCCTTGCTGTTTGAAATTTTGCCCGATGGGATGTCCTTTGACCTGGTCAATCAGAACATGACCAAGAAGTCAATTTCGCGTCTCCTGAATGGCTGTTACCGTCAGTTGGGCTTGAAAGAGGCCGTACTTTTCGCCGATCAGCTCATGTACACCGGTTTTGCCTTTGCTACCCGTTCAGGCGTGTCCATAGGCGCGGATGACATGGTGGTTCCGGATGAGAAAGAGGCTATTATCCATGCCGCCGAGCAGGAGGTGAAAGAGATCGAAAATCAGTATGTTTCCGGTCTGGTCACCAATGGCGAGCGGTATAACAAGGTGGTGGATATCTGGTCGCATACCAACGACCAGGTGGCCAAGGCCATGATGGACAAATTGGGGTCGGACATTGTGACCGACGCCAAGGGCAACCAGGTCAAACAGCCTTCCTTTAACTCCATTTACATGATGGCTGACTCCGGGGCGCGTGGTAGCGCGGCGCAGATTCGTCAGCTGGCAGGAATGCGCGGCCTGATGGCCAAGCCTGACGGCTCCATCATCGAGACGCCCATCACGGCCAACTTCCGTGAGGGGCTGGACGTGTTGCAGTACTTTATCTCTACGCACGGTGCTCGTAAGGGTCTGGCCGATACCGCGCTGAAGACTGCAAACTCGGGATACCTGACCCGCCGTCTGGTGGACGTTGCGCAGGACTTGGTGATTTCCGAGGTTGACTGCGGCACGGTTCATGGTTTGCTGATGACCCCGTTGATCGAAGGCGGCGACGTGGTCGAACCCCTACGCGAGCGCGTTCTGGGCCGTGTTCTAGTGACCGATGTCATGACACCTGGCAAGGAACACGAAGTGGCGGTGCCGGCGGGTACGCTGCTCGATGAGCGCTGGGTGGACAGGCTCGAAGCAATGAGCGTTGATCAGGTCAAGGTGCGCTCGCCCATTAGCTGTGAGACGCGTTACGGGATTTGCGCCGCGTGTTACGGGCGTGATCTTGCGCGTGGGCATCAGGTCAACAGCGGTGAAGCGGTGGGTGTTATCGCAGCTCAGTCGATTGGTGAGCCGGGGACCCAGCTCACCATGCGTACCTTCCATATCGGTGGCGCGGCATCGCGTTCCGCGGCAGTCAACTGCGTGGAGCTGAAGACCAAAGGTAAAGTGCGTCTGCACAATATCAAGCTGGTGCGTCATACCAGCGGCAACAACGTGGCGGTATCGCGCTCCGGTGAGTTGACCATGGTCGATGATTTCGGCCGTGAACGTGAGCGGTACAAGATCCCTTACGGTGCAGTGTTGACTGTGAGCGATGGCGATATGGTCGAAGCCGGCCAAGTAGTTGCCAACTGGGATCCGCATACCCACCCCGTGGTCACCGAGGTGGAAGGCCGCCTCAAGTTCAGCGATGTTATTGACGGTATTACCGTGCAGCGTCAGACTGACGACATCACTGGCTTGAGCAGCTTGGTTGTCATTGATCCGAAGCAGCGTGGTGCGACAGCCAAGGATCTGCGCCCAATGATCAAATTGGTAGGCGCGGATGATAAGGAATTGCGTCTTGCAGGCACCGAGATCCCGGCAATCTACTTCCTGCCTGCGGGTGCCATCATTAACTTGGAAGATGGGGCAGCAGTGGGTGTGGGCGATGTTATCGCGCGTATTCCGCAAGAAACCACCAAAACCCGCGATATTACAGGTGGTTTGCCTCGCGTCGCCGATCTCTTCGAGGCGCGCAAGCCTAAAGATCCGGCGATTCTTGCCGAGACTTCGGGTACTGTAAGCTTCGGCAAGGAAACCAAAGGTAAACGTCGCCTCGTTATCACTGCCAAAGATGGTGAGCAGCATGAGGAGTTGATTCCGAAGTGGCGTCACGTGACGGTGTTCGAAGGTGAATATGTGGAACGTGGCGAAGTGATTGTGGACGGTGCGCCCGATCCGCATGACATCCTGCGCCTGCTGGGTGTTGCGCCGCTGGCTAATTACATCGTCAATGAAGTGCAGGATGTGTATCGCCTGCAGGGCGTGAAGATCAACGATAAGCACATCGAAGTCATCGTTCGTCAGATGCTGCGCAAGGTGGAAATCACCAACCCGGGCGACACAAAGTTCATCAAGGGCGAGCAGCTTGACCGGCCGCGCGTGCTCGAAGAAAACGAGCGTGTTCTGGCCGAGGGTAAGTTGCCTGCATCCTATGTAATCTTGCTGATGGGCATTACCAAGGCCTCGCTGGCGACGGAATCCTTTATCTCCGCAGCCTCCTTCCAGGAGACCACTCGCGTCTTGACGGAAGCGGCGGTGAGCGGCAAGTGTGACGATCTGCGCGGCCTGAAGGAAAACGTGATTGTCGGACGTTTGATACCGGCCGGAACAGGTTTGGCCTATCACACTGAAAGGCGCCGCAAGCGTGAGTTGTACAAGGTGGAGACAAATGTTGTTGCCAAGGCGGTGCCGCAAGCGGTTGGCAGTGAAGCGGAGGAAGTGTTCAGTACGCCTGTGTCGGGCCTGTAAATGCCTTCGCAGACATACGGGGAAGCCCGTGGGTCTGCTGTTCTACGATGATTTGAGGGGGGGGTGAACTACCCCCCCCCTTTTTTTTAGGGTCTTCGTGAAATCGAGTGGGTGAAATTTAACATGAAAACCTCCGCAAGCCTTGTGGCATCAGGCAAAATGCATCCTGCACCTGTTGCAGAAAATGGGAGGTTTTTTCAATGGCTATTTCACGCAAACCCAAACGCATTCTCGACGCATACCGATTCCCCTGTTTTCGCCCGCTGGAAAAGATACGCGGCATCTTTGGCGACTCCAAAGCACGGATCATCACGCTCGTTCGGCGCTCAAAAAAACGGCCTGCAACAGTTGCGGCAGAACGCGCTCTGGTTGGTACGACAAGAGGCTTCGACGAGTTCGCGACCTCTCCTGTGGCGACACACGTATCTATCTGGAAATCGAAATTCGACGGGTGCTTTGTCGGCACTGCGGGAAAGTGAAACGCGAACGACTCGACTTTCTCGCCGACAACCCACTCTATACAAAGCGATTTTCTTGGTATGTAGGCAGACGGTGTCGCGCCAGCACGGTGTCGGACATTGCCCGCGAATTGCTTCTGGACTGGCACACCGTCAAGGAACTGGACAAGCAATACATGACCGCGCAACTGGAACGCGCCGGAACGCCAGCACCCAAGGCCATTGGCATCGACGAAATATCGATTCGCAAAGGACATACCTATCGCATTGTAGTCAGCGACTTGATCCGTGGTCGTCCCATCTGGTTTGGCGGTGCCGACCGTTCGGAGGACAGCATGCGACAGTTCTATGACTGGCTGGGAGAGAAGAAATCCAAAGGCATTTGTCTTGCAGTGATGGATATGTGGAAGCCCTTTCGTAACGTAACCAACGAACGCGCCCCGCAGGCGGCCATCCTGTTCGACAAATTCCACATCATGAGCCATCTCGGCGATGCTCTGGATAAAGTCAGAAAGATGGAATATGCACGTCTTCAGGGCAAGGATAGGCGCTACATTAAGGGGCAGAAATACGTACTGCTTTCCAATCACGAAAATATGACACTGGACGGCAGACGTTCTTTGAAGGCTTTGCTGGCAGCGAACAAACGGCTGAACACGGCGTACCTGCTGAAAGAGTCGTTTGGCCAGTTGTGGGATTACAGGAGCGAAGCATGGGCGCGGCGTTTCTTCGAGAATTGGAAAACCAGCCTGAAGTGGCAGCGCCTGAAACCTTACGAGAAATTTGCCGAGATGATTGAGCGCCATTGGGATGGGATCGCAGCCTATTGCAAGCCAGAGAATAAAGTTTCACTCGGCTTTGTTGAGGGGCTCAACAATAAGATACGCGTAATCCAACGCCGTGCATATGGTCTGCGCGATGAAGAATATCTGCGACTAAAAATACTCACGTCTATGCTCCCGAGGCTCTAAAAAACATGAAATTTACCCACACGATCACGCGAAGAGCCTTTTTTTATGGCACGCCGAAAAAATATCTTTTCAGGTCATTCTTTACCCGCGCACTGGCCGGTTCCTGCGTCATGATACGTCCCATTTTCTACCGGTAGAAATTCCCAGTCATAACTGTTTGTGTGCAGAGTAAGTTTCAGCACGCCCCATACAGTACCGTTCCAGGCGACGCTGTTGCTGTTGCGCATGCCAAAATTGTAGAGCCTTGTCCCACCGGTGCCAACAACGAACGAGCGGATACCTCGGGTGTTGTCAGGCTCACCCTTGCCATTGAGAGGGGTGAAGCGCTCATAGTGGTGATCGTGGCCTGCAATCACGATGCTTGCGCCATGTTGATAGAGTGTTTCCCACGGCGCGGCCATCGAGCGATGGTTGCCATGCAGGCCCGAGCTGAATCGTGGATGGTGCCAAAACGCGAGCGTGCAGGTGGCTGGATGTGCGGCCAGAACTTTGTGTAGCCACTGGACTTGCTCCGAATCCGGGCCAGTGTCGATGTTGCTGTTCAGCGCCACCACATGCCACTTACCGATAGTGATGCTGTAGTAGCCCTTGCCTGGCTCCCCGGCGCGGCGACCAAAATACTCGAAGTAACCCGCCGCGCCGCGCGTGTTGTATTCGTGGTTCCCGGGGGCTGGCCACGTTCGCTCCTTGAATTTTCCCCACGCAGGTTCGTAACACTGCGCGAAATCCTTGAGGGATCCATTCTGATAGGCCAAGTCGCCGGGCGCCAGCACTGTACCCGCTGTCCGATTAATCAAGTCTGCTGTTAGCTGAGCTCCGCGCACGTTGCACTGAGCGACGTCGCCCGCGACAAGCAGCACGGGATCGGTCTGATCGGCGGTGGCCGTCTGTGCCGCGTACACGTTTGGCACGTGCTGGCACAGAAAAGTGATCACAGCCCAAGAAAGGTATGGCGGTTTCAATGACCAAGTGCAAAAAGCGCAGCGTGATGCTGCCTGAAATCGAAAGAGTCTGGTGTAAACAACTCGGCTGGGCATTTGAAGCCCAGTGACTTGCGTGGTCGGGTATTGAGTTGCCAGGCAATCGCATCCAGCTCCTCCTGCGTGAAACCACTCAAGTCACTCCCCTTGGGCAGGTACTGCCGCAACAGACCATTGGTATTCTCGTTGATGCCGCGCTGCCAGGGGCTGTGTGGATCGGCAAAATATACTTTCACCCCTGTGGTTTCTGTCAGCCGTTGGTGTGCCGCCATTTCCCTGCCTTGATCGTACGTCAACGAGAGGCGCTTTTGCGCATCAATGCGGTTGAGCACATGACTGAAGCCGGTCAACGTCGCCTCAGCAGTGGCATTTTCCATTTTTGCCAGTACCGTGAACAGCGTGGTCCGTTCCACCAGCGTACCGACAGATGAGCGATTATGCGCGCCCTTGATGAAGTCACCCTCCCAGTGGCCCGGGATCAACCGCTCTTCAATCTCAGGCGGACGGTCATGAATGCTGACCATGTCAGGAATCCGTCCGCGCCGGTCTTCGCCACGCGCACGGGGACGGCGCTTGGCATGGCCGAAACGCAACCAGCCAATCACTTCCGTGCGCAGTTCGCCACGCGGCATGGCGTAGATGGCGGTGTAGATGGTCTCATGGGAAACCTGCAAGGTAGGGGTATCTGGATGCACAAGCGCCAGTGTGCCAGCAATCTGCTCCGGTGAGTAGCCTGCTTTCAGGTGGCGCATGACTGAATCCCACAGCGTGGTTCCCAGTCGCAGGCGACCCTCAACACGCGGCTTGATCGTGCAGCCATGCGCACGTTTGTGGGCTGCCTCGGCACGATAGCCTCCCGCCACAGCCGGTCGTCCAGGGCCGCGAGGCGTTTTCGGGCGGCTCCAGCCATTGCGCCGAAGTTCACGTGAGACGGTAGAGGCTGACCGGGTTATGGACTTGGCAATTGCGGCAGGTTTGACCCCCATCTCCAGTTGCGTTTGTATCATTGCCCGCTCTTCAATACTCAATTGATCGTAGTTTTTTCCCATGCAACATTATCCCCTAAAAATGTTGCACTTGGTTTTTGAGCGCGCCTATTTATAGCGCATACTGTCCAAAAGGATATTTGCCTGTGTTTGTGTCGAGACTGTCGCGGTGTTGCGGCGCATGAATACGAGGAGCGCCGTTGAGAGCGATCAAGGCCCATCCACGAGGAATATTAGAGTTTGGCTTCTTGGACGAGTACCCAAGGTGCGACCACCACCGCCCAAAATGTCGGTTTACGCTCATGCCAGTCCTTGGCATCTTCCACCGATACGCGCGACAGTTTATCGGCCTGTATCAGGCGCTCAATGGCGGCCTTGTCATCCTTGGACATGGACGCTGCGATCTCGACCAAGTCAAGATCAACCGAAACCTTGACCACTACCCCACGGGCAAAATGCCGCTCAAGCTCATGCCATGCCAATTTCCCGGTCTCAACGTTAAGTCTGGGTCGGAGTTCTTCGTCAAAGTTGCCCATATATTGTCTGCTCAAAGATGAAAATTATACCATTCGTGAGATATGCAGATATATCGGCAATCGCAAGCACAGCCATTTTGCGATAGATTATGAACTGGTCGTTTTGGGGCTTGACTTGGCCGGGCGTTCGTTAAGTTGGAGGAAGATTCATTTAGGTCTGTTATCTTGTAATATGATATTTTCCTTGCCAGTCTATGCCGAAGGAAAAGCCGCGGTGTGTCTGCCCACTAAGTTGCCGTGTTCGGGGGCATGGGTATGACCAGGATCATTGAATTTTCAATAAACGGGAGTATGTGTGGTAAATAACGATGTATTACGAAGGCTTCGGTACGCGCTGAATATTGGCGACGAAAAAATGGTCGAGATAATAAAGTTGTCGGGTCGTGAAATTGACCAGGAAAATGTAAAAAATCTTTTGAAAAAGGAAGATGAAGAGGGTTACCTTGAGTGTGACAATAATGTCATGGAGTCTTTTTTGGATGGGTTGATTATGCTCAAGAGAGGCAAGAGCGAGCGTGGGCCGGAGAAGCATAAAGCGCCATCTTCTTTGTTGACAAATAACGATATATTGAAAAAACTCAGGGTTGCTTTCGAATTGAAAGAAGATGGTATGCATGAAGTTTTGGCGCTAGCAGGGTTTGAGGTGTCCAAGTCTGAGTTAAGCGCATTGTTTAGAAAAAAAGGACAAAAAAACTACAGGGAGTGTGGTGATCAGTTGCTCAGGAATTTTCTGAAAGGCCTTACGCTTCGTCTTGGAAGTTGATGGTGCCTTGTGAAAACTTAGGGACGTTCAATTTATGAGGCCGGACGGTGTGTTCTACTCACATTTTAGTGTTTGCGGATTCGCCAAGAGTACGAACAGGGACTCAGGGCAATGTCCATGGCAATATAGCGGCTGTGCTTCATGTATAATGATTCCATGAGTAACGACGTTCTGGTCCGTGTTGAACACCTTTTTCGCTATTACGGCGATACCTGCGCTTTGCACGATGTCACTTTTGACATCGGCAAAGGTGAGGTGCTGGGGTTGCTGGGGCCCAATGGTGCGGGCAAGTCCACTACCATGCAAATTCTCAGCGGCAATCTGGCGCCCAGTGCGGGAAGGGTGTGGATCAACGGCATTGATATCCTGGATCAACCGAAGCTCGCCAAGGCCGCGCTCGGTTACTTGCCGGATCAGCCCCCGTTGTACCGTGAGCTGACCGTCGATGAATATCTGAATTATTGTGCGCGTCTCAACCGTATCCCGCGTGACAGGCGCAGTGCCGCCGTAGGCAAGGCCAAGCAGCGCTGCGGGCTGACCGAGGTAGGCGCGCGTTTGATCGGAAATCTCTCCAAGGGTTATCAGCAGCGCGTGGGCATCGCCCAGGCGATTGTTCATACACCTGCACTGGTGATTCTCGACGAACCGACGGTGGGGCTGGACCCGATCCAGGTGCGCGAGATTCGCGCACTGATCAGGGAGTTGAGTGGCGAGCACAGCGTGATTCTCTCGACGCATATTCTGCCCGAGGTGCAGGCGACGTGTGACCGAGTGCAGATCATTAACAAGGGCAAGCTGCTGTTGAACGATAGTATCGATGGATTGCTGGCGCGCATGCAGTCTTCCAGCATGCTGGTGGCGTTGCGCAATCCTCCTCCGGTGCTGGAGTTGGAGTCGTTCCCCGGTGTCAGGTCGGTGGTGCCTCTGCCGGATGGCCGCCTGCGGTTGCACTATTTTCCCGATGCTAGCCCAGCGCAAGATCTGGTTGAACGTTCCGTGCAGCGCAATTGGGGATTGTATGAGTTGACGCCCGAGCGCATGTCACTGGAGCAGATCTTTGTCGACATCACGCGTGCGGAGCAGCATGCCGTAATTGCGGAGGAAGCAGCGTGATGGTGTTCACGATAGCGGCGCGCGAGTTGCGTAGCCTGTTTCTCTCGCCACTGGCCTGGTCCATCATGGCTGTGGTCGAATTTATTCTCGCGTATTTGTATTTGGCCCAGATCGAGACATTCATGCAGATCCAGCCGCGCCTCGCGGGGCTTGAGGGTGCGCCCGGCGTCACCGGGCTGGTCATCGCGCCGCTGTTTGGCAGTGCCGCCATCGTGCTGTTGCTGGTGGTACCCTTGGTGACGATGCGTCTGATCAGTGAGGAGCGCAGGGCGCAGACCATTAGCCTGCTGTTTTCCGCGCCAGTCTCCATGAGTGAGATCATCGTTGGAAAGTATCTTGGAATCATGGCGTTTCTACTGCTGGTGCTTGCGATGATCGCCGTGATGCCGCTGGCCCTGCTGCTGGGCGGCTCTATCGACATGGGCATGTTTCTATCTGGACTGCTCGGATTGACCTTGCTGCTGGCCAGCTTCGCTGCTGTAGGTCTGTTCATGTCCACTCTCACCGTGCAGCCTGCTATCGCCGCCGTTGGCAGTTTCGGCATGTTGCTCCTGCTGTGGGTGCTGGACTGGGCGGGCAACGCGGGGGCTGGCGTGATGGATGAAAATATCAGCAGCATACTCACCTATCTCTCCCTGCTGCGCCACTATGAGCCGCTGCTCAAAGGGGTGTTTGACAGCGCCGATATGATTTATTACCTGTTGTTTATTGTTTTCTTTCTCGGGTTGAGCGTGCGTCGTCTGGATGCCGATCGCCTGCAGCATTAATTGGCGGAAAAATCCCATGGAGGTTACACGCAAATCCCGTCGTCAAGTGCGGCTGCAAAACATCCTGTTCGTGGTGTTGTTTATGGGTGTGCTTGGCCTGCTGGCTTGGTTAAGTACGCGCTATCACTACCAAGCGGATTGGACAGCCGCGGGGCGTAACACCCTTTCCCAGGCAAGCGTGGCACTGCTCAAAGAGGTGCGGGGGCCTGTCTTGGTCACCGCCTTTGCCCGTGAGGCGGAGCCGCTACGCAAGCGTATTTCCGAAATCGTGGGCTTGTACCAGCGTCATAAAAGCGATATGCGCCTTACCTTCATTAATCCCGATGCCGAACCGGATAGGGTACGTGAACAGGGCATCACAGCTGATGGTGAAATGGTCATCCAGTACGCGGGGCGTACGGAAAAGATCAAGGATCTTGGCGAGCAGAGCCTGACCAATGCCTTGCAGCGTCTCGCGCGCGGCGGAGAACGCTGGATTGTGTTTTTGGAAGGGCATGGCGAGCGCAACCCGCATGGCCGGGCCAATCACGATCTGGGGTCGTGGATCGGACAGGTCGAAGCCAAGGGTTTCAAGGCGCAAACCATCAATCTGGCCAGCCATACGCAGATCCCCGCCAACACCACGACCTTGGTTGTCGCCGGCCCCCAGGTGGATTTTCTGCCGGGCGAGGTGAATTTAATCCAGGATTACATGGCGCACGGCGGCAATCTCCTGTGGCTTAGTGATCCCGGCTCATTGCACGGCCTGAAGCCATTGGCCCAACAGCTTGGCGTTGAATTTCTGCCCGGTGTGATAGTTGATCCCGCCACGCAGGCGTTTTCGATCAATAATCCTGCCTTTGCGTTGGTGGCCGATTATGGCGATCATCCCATCACACAGGGTTTCAACGTGGTTACTTTATTTCCCTTGGCAAACGGCCTGAAATTAACCGTGCCCGCAGGCTGGGAGGGACAGCCATTCCTGATGACGGGAGAGCGCAGCTGGTCGGAAAGCGGTAGGCTTTCCGGTGAGATCAGCTTTAATCAAGGTGGCGATGTTGCGGGGCCGCTGGCCATAGGCGTGAGCTTGAACCGTGCGGTCAAGGATACCGGCGACAAGGACATGCAGCAGCGTATTGTGGTGTTGGGAGATGGCGATTTTCTCTCCAATGCCTACCTCGGCAATGGCGGCAACCTGAACCTGGGGATGAACATCGTGAACTGGCTGTCTCATGACGATGCTTTCATCGCCATTCCCGTTAAGACCGCCCCTGACCCGTCGCTCAATTTGTCGCAAACGCACTATGCCGTTATTGGCATCGGTTTCCTCGTCGTCATTCCAGCCATGCTGGCCGGCAGCGGTTTGCTGATCTGGCTGCGGCGCCGCAAACGTTAACGGTGACGCAGGGATGAAAATAAGTTCGCGCGCTTGGGTCAATCTGGCATTGTTTATCCTGCTGGCGGGATTGGCAGTGTTCGCATTTTATGAGGCTGGCAAGGAGCCGCCAGGACAGCAATCCACTCTGACGGTTATTGATCCCGGCAAGATCAGCCAAATCCGCATTAACCACAAGGATGGCGAAATTATTAGCCTGATTAAAGATGTCCAGGGCTGGCGCCTCAATCAGCCCATCAGCGTGCCCGCCAATAGCGGAAATGTGCAGCAATTACTGGGGCTGGCACGCACATCGAGTTACGCGCAATTCGATGTGCGTGGCGTGGATATGGCAAAATACAAGCTTGATACCCCTGGCCTTTATGTGGAGTTCGATGGTCTGGAGCTTGTCTTTGGCGGTACCGAACCACTGGAAGGGCGGCGATACGTGCGGGTGGGGCAGGTCGTGCATCTGATCGACGATAGCGGCTACCGGGATGCAAACATCGCGCTGGCAGCGCTGGTGAGTCCCGCCTTACTTCCGGCAGGGTTCAAGCAGATGGAAATCAAGCTGCCTAATGCCACGATCAGCCGCGCGGAAGATGGGCGCTGGACGTCCGCACCCGCAAGGGCGGATCTTTCCGCGGATGTGATTCAGCGTCTGGTGGATGAATGGCAACGCGCCGAGGCGCACAGTGTTGAGACGTATGCCCCGGACGGCAAGGCGCTGGGTGAGATTGTGGTGCGTCTTGAGCCGACGGCAGAGCTGCGTTTTGAAATTGTTGCCAGAGAGCCGGAATTGATTCTGGCCCGCCGCGACATCGGCATGCAGTATCATTTTACCGCAGAACAGGCAAAACGCCTGTTTTTGCATGAGACTTCAAAGGGTCGTCAAGGCAACGGTCAGGATCAATAATATGCCCGAACTTCCTGAGGTCGAGACCACCCGCCGCGGCATTGCCCCCTACGTTGAGGGGCAGCGTGTCGCACGCATTATTGTTCGCAACGCCCGTCTGCGGCAGCCTGTCTCCCCGGAACTTGCCGGTGACTTGGCCGGGCAAACACTGCGTGCGGTGGAGCGGCGCGGCAAGTATCTGTTGTTGCGTTCCCCTGTGGGCAGTGTGATCATCCATTTGGGTATGTCGGGTAGCCTGCGCATCCTGCCAAGCACAACCCCTGCCGAAAAACACGATCATGTGGATATCGTGCTTGCCAGTGGCGATTGCCTGCGGCTGCGTGATCCGCGGCGCTTTGGCGCCGTGTTGTGGACGCGGGATAACCCGCTGCAGCATGCGCTGTTGCGTGACCTCGGTCCCGAGCCGTTCAGTGATGAATTTGATGGTGGTTATTTGCATCAGCGTGCCCGTAGCCGCAGCCTTGCCGTTAAGCAATTTATTATGGATAGCCATATTGTCACGGGCGTAGGTAATATTTACGCGAGTGAGACACTGTTTCTCGCCGGCATCCACCCCCTGCGAGCAGCGGGTCGCATTTCGCAACAGCGATATCAGCGCCTGGCGCTCGCCATCCAGCAGGTATTGAGCGACGCGATCGCCCAAGGCGGCACCACGCTACGCGATTTTTATAATGGCGAGGGCAAGCCGGGCTATTTTCAGCAGCAGCTCAAGGTGTATGGCAGAACAGATCAGCCTTGTGTTCGCTGTGGGCGCGCTATTGTGCAGATTAGGCAGGGACAACGTTCGACATTTTTCTGTGCGGCGTGCCAGCGATGATCTACAACAAAAAAAGATGAGGGATACAATATGATGAAAATCGACTTTCTGAAGCTGTTCAACAAAGTTATCGGCGTAGTATTCGGTGCCATGCTGCTATTCATTACGTTAGGCATGATCATTGGGGTGCTGCACCTGTTCATGTCTGTCGGTGACCTGCTGGTCGAGAAGGAGCTGGGTAAACACTACACCAAGATCATCTCCGATGTCTTGACGCTCTTCATTCTGGTCGAACTATCGCGTTCGCTGGTGGAGTACTTCCATACCCAGCGCCTGCGCATGACGTTTATCGTCGACGCCGGGATTGTGTTTGTTTTGCGGGAGTTGATGATTGGTCTGTTTGAGCACAAAATCCTGACGGAGGAGATCTACGCGCTGAGTGCCCTGATGCTGGTGCTAACCGTATTGCGTATCGGCTCGGTGGTGGTGTATCAACGCGAGAGACGGATGGCTGATATGGTGAACAAGCCTGCCGCAGCGCAAGAAAAAGCACCGGAATGATGATGGTGCCGCCAATACTTTGCCCCTTTTGGGAGTCTGGAAGTGCGAGGACAGGCTTCACGCTTCCAAAAGGTTCGCAAAAAAGTGGCGGCGCTATTGCTTGTTAGGCCGCCCTATTGGGCGGCCGGTTTGGCCGGCTGCCGTATTTTAATAATCACCCCCCCTTGTTGCAGCGCCAGCGTTTGTGTTGCAGCGCCCAATTGAGCAATGTTGCGCCCAAGCTCCCGAAAGGCGGGATTGTAGGGGTTGAAGGTAAGGTGCGTAATGCCCTTGATCGTCTTGAGCAGGGTTTCCCCGTCCTTGGCGGGCGGCGGCAACGGCAGCACGTCACGCTTGCATGCGATCATGGTGCGGGCCGGCCATTGGCTGGCGGCGCGGAAGGGCTGCTTGGTGTCCGATGCCTCCATGGCGAGCAGCTTGATGAGCTGATCTTCGGGGCTTAATTCGCCGTCTTGTATGATGCGCGCATAGCTTTTATCCGCAAGCATGAACGACATAGAAACAATCAGCATGACTATCATCACCACCCCATAACGGCCCATCATGCTGGTTTTGTTTGTGGCGATCAGGCGCGGCACCCCACGGTATAAAACCAGCACCAGCGCCAGCATGGCCCATGTGGCGTCAGCGGCGGCAAGGCCGATCAACAGGCTCAGTAGCAGCATAGTGCCCATTAGATCATTCAGTAGCGCACGTCTCTCCAGCCACAGTACCAACAGCAATAATGTAGAGGACAGGACGCCGACGATCCAGCTTGGTTCTTCCAGTGGATTGCCCAGATTCACCAGGCCCAGTGTGGCGACAGGGTTGTTCCACCACGCTATGTCGGGCCATCCCAGCCGCATGATCAAGACGATGGTCGTGATTAGGGTGGCGCCGATAAGTACATGTCTTTTCTGGCGGGCATCGGTGGGATCTTTATACCATCGCCACATCAGAGCCAGCGGGTAAGCCAGCCCGGCAGGATGCAGGGTAACGCTGGTGCCGACGGCCAAAAGTTGCAGGAAAAACCAGCCGCTCAGTGGACGTTGTGCCGCGCGATAAGTCTTGTCCAGCCAAGCGCCCAGGCCAAATATCAGAAGTAGGTAGGGACCCGCGCCAATGGCGTCAACCTGTGTGATCATGAGCGGTGAGATTGCCAGTAATGCGCTGGAAATCAGTGCGGCTTCTATGCCGCTGATTTTGCGGCTCCAGGAGTAGAGGAGTAGGATGGCAGAGAAGGCCATCATTAAGGTATATACCTTGGCCGCGATAATGCTGCCTGACCAATACAGCCCCAGCGGAATAAAAAACAATGCCCGGAAGTCAGGGAGTCCAAAAATGACAATGGGGCTGGCAATATTGTCGACGACAGACCAATTTAGCAGCAGCCCCCTGGCGGCGCCTTCATCCAGTCTGTAGGGTTCAAAGCTGACCAGACCCAGCGCTAGTATCGCGCCGCCCCAGATAATCATGGCTAACAGGCCCAGATGGCGGCCTGACATGCGGTATTGCATTGACTTTCCTTTGGAGTTTAAGTTTTCTTTTTTAGCGTAACATGTTTGGATAGATATGCGGCTTGAAGCATCTGTTCTATTATGACAGCAGCAGGACAGCAGGGTAATTTAATTAGGTAAAATTATCACTCATGGATTGGAGGGGATAGTGCTTGCATTAATATTATGTGTCATGTTATATATCCCAAAGCTTGGATAAAAAAATATAATATTCAGGCTCTAGTTATAGGGTGACTCATAAAAAGTGGAGGCGATTAAATATGATGTACTCGGCTGAAGTCTTTACTATCTACGCGATCTGGTTTACTGGGGCGTTTGTTTTTGCGGCACTTTTGGTTAAGATGAACTCCTGATCCCGCTTGATGGGGTTGAGGGCTTTCAACAAAAGAGGCGGTGTGTCGTGCGGGTGGGACCCTGCGGGTCGGCTCTGTTTATGGTTGGCGATCCCATGCTGGATCTGCCCGCCTGCCGAGCTTGAGCCGCAGGGTGATAAGAATGGTTAAATACTTGGGAGGGTGTCTTTAAGATGAAACGTGTAATAGTTTCGACTGCGGCGGTACTTATGGCGGCAATGTTGCCATCGGTAGTCATGGCAAGTGTGGCGTGGCCCAAGGGTGACGGTGATCTTGCCAATGGTAAAAAGATTTTCACGGAAGGCAAGGGCAGTGTTCCCGCGTGTAATTCATGCCACGGTCCCGAAGGGCTGGGCGACGACAACATGGGTACACCCCGCATCTCCGGTCAGTTTTATAATTTCCTCTTGAAGCAGCTGGAAGATTTCGCAACCGACAAACGTACCGACACAACCATGTTCGTCATGAATACTAACGCCAAGGGTCTGAGCGAGCAGGACCGCAAGGATGTTGCGACTTACTTGGCGAGCCTGCGCAAACATGGTGACACCAAGGTCTCCAACCTTGAAGAGTTGAAGGCCGCAGGTCAGGTGGTTGGTTTGCCGCACAAGGGTAAGTCGCTGGTCGAGTGGGGCGGGAACGAAAAGGGCATTCCTGCCTGTAAGGCATGCCACGGATATAACGGCATGGGCGCCCCGCCGGTTTTCCCCATGATTGGCCAGCAGCGTTATGTGTATCTTGTCAATCAATTGAAGAAATGGCGTGATGGTAGCCGCGCCAATGACCCGAAGGGTGCGATGCGGGCTGTCGCGCAAAAGATGTCCGATGATGACATCAATAACGCAGCTGCTTATCTGGCGATTACCTCATTCTACTCCAGCGGCAATACGCGCCACGCTTACGATCCGCACTAAACCGGCGTTCGCTGGTTTTCATCAGAGTTATCTAGGGGTGGGGATGCTTCCTCACCCTTAATTTTAAGTGGGTCGACGGAACTTCACGCCTGCGGTTTTGTCTCACTAACGTCGCCTTGTCGCTTGGTTACATTTTCTGGCGGCGCGAATCACACGCAGTGTGTCCGCGGTGCTTGGTGATTTCCGATACTTTTAAAGGCGCTAGAATCACATGAGCAAACAACGTCTCAAGTCCGGCGAAAAGATACTATTCAGTATTTTTGGCGCGTTTTTTATATTGGGGATCATCGCATTCATTGCCATGGAAGTAGTACGCTCGCGCTCCGATGCCCCGATGTTTACCGTAACCACCCACTTCGATTTCTCGCCGGTGGGGCTGGAGGGTTCCGCGATTTATCGTGAGGCTCGTTGTAACTCCTGTCATCGGGCGTTGCGCAATGGCACAAACATGGGCGCGAGTCTCGATGGCATTGGCTCCAAGCGTTCTTTACAATGGATCGAAAGTTTTTTCATTGATCCGGAAAAGACTTATGGCGGACCGACAGTCGATCATGGTTTGCCACCTAAAGAAGCTGCCTATGTATCATCGTTGCCTAAAGAGAATCTCCATAAAATCGCCGTCTTCCTTTCGGAGCTGAGAGCGGATCGCGGCTCCGCGGCTGCTGCCCAGCCCCCGAAGGAACGCTCTGGCTTTATTGATGGAATGGTGGGAGCCTTCGCACCGGAAACCTGGAAGGATAAATATCAAGATATACGCGACAAGCCACAGGGTAGTGGCCCTGTCGGAGAGGAACATCAGCACTAATGAGCAATAATGAACCTTGGCTGCATGAGAACGAAATAGAATATAAGCGTTATACATTATGGTTTTTTTATGCCTGCGTAATATATAGCTTGATTGGTTTTTCCTGGGGTGTGGTAGTAGGCATGCTGCCGGACCTGCGGGATTTTATTAATAACCGCCCCCATGCGCATTTGATCATGCTTGGTCATGGGCATATCAATTTGCTGGGCTGGGTGGAGATGGCCATTTTTGGGTCTGTGTACTTCATTGTGCCGCGCTTGGTGAAGCGGCCCATTTTTAGTCTAAAATTAGTGAAGGTTCATTTCTGGACGCACAATCTTGGGCTGTTGGGTATGGTGGTGTTTTTTGTCGCCGCAGGCACAATGGGCGGGCTGGCGAGCATGGATATGCCGCCTGACGAAGTTAAAACGATCGTAAAGCCCTTCATGATATTGGTTGGCGTGTTTGGCTCAATAGTATTGCTGGCCAATTGCATTTGGGCATACAACATCTTTCGCACATGCTCGGGATGGAAAGAGCGTCAATGAAAACGACTGGCGGTCACGGGGGCAATCATATCGGCAACCGGCGTTACGCCTTGAAGGGCAGCGCGCAGCCTCCCCTCCGGTGGACAAGCACCCTAAAGGGCACAAGTATCGCCTGTGCGTTGTTTGTTGGCTTGATGCTTGCCGGGTGTGACGGGGGAAATAACAAGGACACCCTGTTGGTCGGCCAGAAAGCGCCCAGTCTCAGGACCAAGACACTGGCGGATGTTGGGGGGGATTTTAGCAAGATCACCAGTTATCGCCAGCCCGATGAACGGATGTATCAGTATTCGATTGACGAGGCTCTTAAAACAGGGAAGCCTATTGTTCTGGAATTTGCCACGCCCGGCCATTGCACCGTGTGCGATGTGCAGTTGCAAATGTTAAAATCCCTGCTTACCAAATATGAATCTCAAGTGCTTTTCCTGCATATGGATCAATATCAAAATACCGAAGCTTTTATTGCCTTTCGCGTAAAAGGTGACCCTTGGACGTTTGTGATCGACAAAGATGGCGTGGTGCGGTCGAAACAGCCCGGACGTATGTTGTATGGTGAGCTTGAGGCGGCCATTACCCGCGTTTTGCCGGTGAAGGGTTAGTATGGCGGAATCAGAAAAGCGTTACGTCCTGGTTCAGGACCGCAAGGGCATGACCTGGGATTTGCTGCTGTACGCACCGACTGTGGTATTCCTCGTGGCGATCGCCCTTAAAGTATGGTTTGGACCGAACCAGAGTTGGGCGTATCTGTTGGTTTTTATGGCCACTTTTTTTCTACTGACAGGCGCCAACCGCATCCTAAAAACCCGCTTGATGATATTACCGGCGGCGCCGGTTGCCATTGATATCGGCAAGCAGCGTGTACGCCTGGAGTTGCGCAGCGGTACGCAGGTGGAGCTGGTGCAGGGTGTGCGGTTTTTTGCGGATTTTGCGGGTAAGAGTTTTGCCTTGACCGGGCTGGATTTGTCCGGCAAAAAGCAGCAGTATGTTTTTCACCTGGGACAGTTCGCCGACGAGTCTCAGTTCAAGGACGCCAAGTCGTTCTTGCAGGTTTATAAGTAGAAATAGACCTATAAAAAGCAGTTAGCCACAGAGTTCTCTCTGTGGCTAAAGGTTGTTTTATCCTGAACTCTTTCCCTTGATTTTGCCCCAAAGGTCATGTTCGTCAGCGCCGATAATTTCCACCTCCACGAATTCTCCTGGGCTTAGCCCCCCCGCATCTTCGATATACACCTGACCGTCAATCTCCGGCGCATCTGCGGCTGAGCGGGCGATTGCACCTTGATCCCCAACTTCGTCCACCAGTACCTTGAACGTTTTTCCGATTTTGTTTTGCAGTTTTGTGGCGCTGATTTCGGCTTGGACAGCCATGAATCGTTCCAGGCGTTCCTGTTTAATCTCTTCAGGGACCGGGTTCGGCAAAGCGTTGGCGCTAGCGCCTTCCACGGGGGAATAAGTAAAGCATCCGACACGATCCAGCTCGGCTTCATGGAGGAAATCCAGCAGATATTCGAAATCATCCTCCGTTTCCCCCGGAAAGCCGACGATGAAGGTGCTGCGTATCGTGATGTCTGGGCAAATGCTGCGCCATAGCTGTAGCCGTTTCAGAGTGTTTTCGCTGTTGGCGGGGCGTTTCATGGCCTTGAGTATGCGGGGGCTGGCATGCTGCAAGGGGGCGTCCAGGTAAGGCAGGAGTTTGCCTTCGGCCATGAGGGGAATGAGATCGTCGACATGGGGATAGGGGTATACATAATGCAGGCGTATCCATGCGCCGAGATCTCCCAGCGCATCTGCGAGCGCCGTGAGGTGGGTCTTGAGAGGCCTGCCCTTCCAGAAACCGGTGCGGTATTTTGTGTCGACGCCATAGGCGCTGGTGTCTTGCGAGATGACCAGCAATTCTCGTACACCCGCATTGACCAGATGTTCGGCTTCCTGCATGACTTCGCCTATGGGGCGGCTCACCAGGTCGCCGCGCATCGAGGGGATGATGCAAAAACTACAGCGATGGTTGCATCCCTCGGATATTTTCAGGTAGGCGTAATGTTTTGGCGTCAGCTTGATGCCCTGGGGCGGTATCAGGCTGGTGTAAGGGTCGTGTGAGGGTGGAAGGTGCTTATGCACGGCATGCATGACTTCCTGCATGGCGTGGGGGCCGGTGACGGCCAGGACGTGGGGGTGCGCCTCCCGGATAACGTCTTCGCGCGCGCCCAGACAGCCAGTGACGATGACCTTGCCATTCTCCGCCAGTGCCTCACCAATGGCGTCCAGCGATTCCGCTACCGCGCTGTCAATGAATCCGCAGGTGTTGACGACCACCAGATCGGCATCCTGATAAGAAGGCGAGATGGCATAGCCTTCGGCGCGCAACTGGGTGAGGATCTGTTCTGAATCAACGAGAGCCTTGGGGCAGCCGAGGCTGATAAAGCCAACTTTGGGTGAGGCCTGTGTCATGTTAGTTGCTCATCATTCATTACGATAGTGGGTTGCCACGGTACGCTGGGACGGTGCTGCTTTCCAGTGTGGGGCGGATTGATATGGCGTTGGATATGTGCCGGATTATACCCTTATTACTATTCGATAGCCGCATTTGTAATCAGCGGCGCTAAAATTGCATTGGAAATCATTTGGTCGGAATTTTGGCGGGAATTTAGTGCCTATGCCTGGTAGCAGTGACAAGAATGAGAGGATGCGAGGTGGCCTCATCGCCTGGATGGTGCTGCTGGTATGCTTGTTGCTGACTGTTTGGGGATGGATTGTGTCGAGGGAGAACGCCCTGGAGCATGGCCGCCTGTATTTTGACGGGCAGGCCAATGAGATGACGGGGGCTATAAAAAGCCGCATGCAGGCTTATGAGCAGGTGCTGCGTGGTGGGGCGGCTTATTTTGCTGCCTCAAGGTTTGTTGAGCGTGACGAGTGGCATACGTATGCCACAGGCTTGGATTTGGCAAGAAGCTTTCCAGGGATTCAGGGGGTCGGTTTTGCCAAGCGAGTTGCTTTGTCGGAAAGGGATGCTCATGAGCAAACCGTGCGCGCTGAGGGATTTCCTGAATATAGTATCAAGCCGCAGGGCGGCCGCCCCGAATATTATCCGATCATTTATCTAGAACCGTTTGCAGGGCGTAATCTGCGCGCGTTTGGTTTTGATATGTATTCCGAAAGTGTGAGGCGTGCCGCCATGGATCAGGCACGGGATACAGGGTTGGCTGCGATTTCGGGAAAGGTGATGCTGGTTCAGGAAACAGATCAGAATCAGCAGGCCGGCTTCCTGATGTATTTGCCTCTTTACGCCAGCGGGCAATCTAATGGCATGCCGGCCGAGCGCCGCGCGGCAATGCGGGGATTTGTCTACATTCCGTTTCGCGCTAATGATTTGATGAAGGGCATCCTGGGCCGGCAATGGCCAGATGTCAGGCTTGAAGTATTTGACGGCAAGCAGGCCACGCCAGAAGCGTGTTTGTACGGAGAGGCTCCGGAGAACCAAGAAAATTACTCTCCTCTTTTTACGCAAACAGCATCAATGGATGTGGGCGGGCATCCATGGACATTGCGGTTTTCCTCCAGCCCAACTTTTGATGCGAATATCGATCAGCAAGAATCGTGGATAATCTTGGTTGGCGGGGTGGTTTTGAGCATCCTGCTGTCAGCAGTTATTTGGATATTGTCAACTTATCGAGTGAGAGCGCTTGCTCTGGCAAGCCGCATGACAGGCGAGTTGAGGAAAAATGAGGCCGTATTGCGCGAGACAACGGCTTTGCAGCAAGCCATCCTTGATAGCGCGAATTTCGCGATCATCTCGACTGATCAGAGTGGAGTGATCAGTACTTTCAATGCCGCAGCCGAACACATGCTGGGATATGCCGCGCAAGACCTGGTAGGTAAATGCACGCCGGCTATCCTGCATGATCCTGATGAGGTTGCACGCCGTGCCCGGTTGTTGAGCGCAGAACTGGGTGCCAACATTGAGCCTGGGTTTGATGTGTTTGTCGCCAAGGCACGTCTGGGTGAGGCGGATGAAAACCAGTGGTCTTATATTCGCAAGGATGGTGGGCGTTTCAAAGTAAACTTGTCGGTGACAGCCTTACGTAACAGCCAGGGCGATGTTACAGGTTTTTTGGGGATTGCTTACGATGTTACAGAGCGTATGCGGATCGCGGATGATCTGAATAGGTTTAAACATGCCTTGGATAATACGCTCGATATGATTTTCATGTTTGAACCGGACAGTCTGCGTTTTGTTTATCTGAGCAGGGGGGCGGTGGAGAGTATGGGTTATGCGCGTGATGAGTTACTGGCCATGACGCCCTATCAAATCAAGCCGCTAATGCCGGAGCCTATATTTCGCGGTGCGATAGCGCCCATGATTTCCGGCGAGAAGCAGTCCATGCAGTTCGAAACGGTGCATCGTCACAAAGATGGTCATGACTTTCCGGTCGAAGTATTTTTGCAGTTAGTGAAAACGGAGGACGTAAAAGGATTGTTTGTCGCCATCGTGCGTGATATTACCGAGCGCAAGAAGGTCGATCTGATGAAGAATGAGTTTGTTTCCACGGTCAGCCATGAATTGCGAACCCCGCTGACCTCGATACGCGGTTCGCTTGGACTGCTCGCGGGTGGTGTGGCCGGCGAATTGCCTGCGCGAGCCAAGCCGCTGATCGATATTGCCTACAAAAACAGTGAACGGCTGGTGCATCTCATCAACGATATATTGGACATTGAAAAGATTGAGTCCGGCAAGATGACGTTCGATATGCATCCGCAAGCGTTGATGCCGCTCATCGATCTCGCGCTGGAGTCAAATCATGCCTACGGTGAGCAGTATGGCGTGAAATTTGAGTTGGTTGCGGCACTGCCGGATGTCAAGGTCAGCATAGATAGTGACCGCCTGATGCAGGTCATGTCCAACCTGCTTTCAAACGCGGCGAAGTTTTCCCCACTGAACAGCCGTGTTGATATAAGTGTGGAACGGCATGGCCCGATGATCAGGGTGTCAGTGACCGACCAAGGCTCCGGCATTCCCCCCGCCTTCCGGGACAAAATTTTTCAGAAATTTTCCCAGGCCGACACGTCCGATACACGCCAGAAGGGCGGCACCGGCTTGGGTTTGAGCATCTCGAATGCGATTATCGAGAAAATGGGCGGGCAGTTTGCGTTTGACGTGCAGCGTGATGTTGGCGCCACGTTTTATTTTGATTTGCCGGAGTGGCGGGAGGAAGGTGTGGCGGACAGTGGTAACGTTGTTTCTTCGCCTCTGCGGGTTTTGGTCTGTGAAGATGATCCCGATGTGGCAGCATTTCTCGAAGTGATGCTGAAGGGGGGCGGTTTTGATGTCGATGTTGTGCATGATGCGGCGCACGCCAAGCAGATGCTCAGCGTGAATCGCTATACCGCGATGACGCTGGATATCGGTTTGCCGGATCAGAATGGCGTGTTGTTGATCCGTGAGCTGCGTGACCAGGAGGCTACGCGGGCATTGCCTATCATTGTCATATCAGCGCAGGTCGAGCAGGCCCGTGAGGAGATGAATGGCGGTGGTTTCGCCGTGCTGGATTGGCTCAGCAAGCCAATTGATCAGGGGCGGCTTCTGGGCGCATTAAAACAAGCTGCGGAGAGCGGTGGCAATCACAGGCCGCGTATTCTGCATGTTGAGGATGACCCTGATGTCCGGCACGTGGTCTCTACCATGGCGCAAGATATTGCTGATTTTGATTATGCCGGGAATCTGCGGCAAGTGGCCGACAAGCTCGAACGGCAGCGCTATGATTTGATTATTCTTGACCTGGACTTGCCCGATGGCTCGGGCTGGGATGTGCTGCCGCTGCTCAGCATGCTGAATCCCCAGCCTCCGGTGGTGATATTTTCAGTGCAGAATGTCGCAGCCGAAGATATACACAAGACGGCCGCCGCTTTGGTGAAGTCTCAGGCCTCGAATCAGGAGCTGGTCGATACGTTGAGCGCGCTGATCAAGCAAAGTATTCAGTGAGTTCCTGATCGTTAGTCAGCATGCGCTGACGGACTGTCTGGAGTGGCAAGACTGGCGGCGATATGCGCGCCTGACGCGGCATCCACCTCCAGCCGGTTGCGCCCCAGATGTTTTGCCCGGTATAGCGCGCTGTCGGCGCGTTCAATCAAGTTGCTGGGCGTCTCGCCGGGTTTGTGCAGTGCAATGCCAGCGGAGAACGTGGGCATGGGCAGTGCCGCGTTGCCATGCATGTAGGACGATTCAGCGGCGCGTTTTTGCACCTTTCTCAGGGCGTGCATTGCGCCTTCACTGTCCGTATTAGGCAGCAGTATGGCGAACTCTTCGCCGCCGTAGCGCGTCACCATGTCGTGGTGGCGGAAGGTTGATAACACGTTGGATGCAAAGCTACGCAACACTTCATCACCCGCTGCATGGCCGAGTTTATCGTTGATGGATTTGAAGTCATCCAGGTCAATGATGGCCAGTGTGAGTGGATTGCCATAGCGCTGCACGCGCGCCACCTCGTCTTCCAGCCGACGCATAAAGGCGCGTCGGTTAGGTAGGTTCGTTAATTCATCGGTGAGGCTGAGCAGATGCACCCGGGTAAGCTCATCGTTTAGTTGCTGGGTGTCGGACTGAATGGTTTTCAGGTGATTGTGGGCGCCTGAGAGTTGCTCTCCCAATGCGCGATTGCTATCCAGGATATTTTTTGTTTCATTTACGAGCATCTGCCTGAGCGTGTTGAGAATTGTGATGCTTCCCGCCCGTTGCAATCTTCCTGAAGCGATTTCCAGGCGCACGCTGAATTCTTCATTCTGGTGGATGGCGTCCACAATTTGCCCGGCGAGGGTCTCTTGAATCTCCTGCATGCCTTTGTGCTTGGCATCGAGATGTTGGCGATAGGCTTGATCGACGCGTTGTGCGACATGCAGTGGCGCTGGGGCTTCGTGTGTTGTATGGGCACGCTCTGGGGTAGTCTCAGCAGCCTCCTCGACGTTGACGCCAAAATCTTCCAGCAGAGGACTCAATGCCTCTATCAAGGTCTCCGTGATTTCCCGATGGTTACGCCTGATATCAGTTGCATAAACCTCGATGTAGCGGCGTAAAGCGGCAAACTCGGATGCCAGTAGTGGTGGCATAAGGCGCATTTGCACCAGCTTGATATGAGTGCGCAGTAGCGAGTCGGCGGGGAGTTGTTGCGCATAAGCATTCAGCAGAGTGCCCAGCAGGCTGGCATAGGCCCGCGCGGACTCTGTGTGCGTGGCTTCGCTTTCTTCAAGAATATGTCTGATATGCTGATGAACAACGGCGCCAGTTCGGGTCCGCTTGAAATCGTCCAGCAGGAGGAGGACTTTTTGGGGTGCGGGTGATTCGGATAATTTTGATATTGTTTCCGCCGACATGGATTGCCTCTTGATGTGTGTATTCAGTCCGATGTTCCACGCCCCTTGTGGCAAGCCGGATCACATTAAAAATATAACATAAATAAGCTCTTCCATCATCCAACGCTAAAATGGCAAATGCGCAATCCATGCAAATCGGGTATGATTGAGGGCTATTTGAACAGATTTCCAACAGGTGAGTCGGATGTTTACGCAAAAAATGACCATTGCCGGTTTTGATGATGAGTTGTGGGCTGCCATGCAGGCCGAGGTGGTTCGCCAGGAAGAGCATATCGAGCTGATCGCCTCAGAGAATTATGCCAGCCCGCGCGTAATGGAGGCGCAAGGCTCTGTTTTAACAAATAAATATGCTGAAGGTTATCCCGGTAAGCGCTATTATGGCGGTTGCGAATATGTCGATAAGGCTGAGCAGCTTGCTATTGATCGTGTAAAACAACTGTTTGGCGCTGATTATGCCAATGTCCAGCCGCATTCCGGCTCCCAGGCCAATGCCGCCGTGTATATGGCGCTGCTCAATCCCGGCGATACCATCCTGGGCATGAGCCTTGCCCACGGCGGTCATCTCACTCATGGTGCCAAGGTCAATTTCTCCGGCAAGATTTACAACGCCGTGCAGTATGGTCTGGATGTCGCCACGGGCGAGATCGATTACGCACAGGTGGAGGCTCTGGCGTTGGAGCACAAGCCGAAGATGATTGTTGCCGGCTTCAGTGCCTATTCAAGAGTGGTTGACTGGCAGCGCTTCCGTGCTATTGCCGACAAGGTGGGTGCGTACCTGTTCGTCGATATGGCCCACGTAGCTGGACTGGTCGCTGCCGGGGTTTATCCCAGCCCGGTGCAGATCGCCGATATCACTACCTCGACCACGCACAAGACCTTGCGTGGCCCGCGCGGTGGCATCATTCTGGCGAAGGCCAATCCCGACATTGAAAAGAAACTCAATTCGATGATATTCCCGGGCATTCAGGGCGGCCCCCTGATGCACGTCATCGCCGCCAAGGCGGTGGCCTTCAAGGAGGCGCTGCAGCCCGAATTCAAGGTGTACCAGGCCCAGGTGGTCGCCAATGCCCGCGTCATGGCAAAGGTGATGATCGAGCGTGGCTACAAGGTGGTTTCCGGCGGCACCGATAATCATCTGTTTTTGGTCGACCTGACCGGCAAGGAAATCAGTGGGAAAGAAGCAGAAGAGGCATTGGGCGCGGCGAACATCACCGTCAACAAGAACAGCGTTCCCAATGACCCGCGCTCACCGTTCGTCACCAGCGGCATCCGTATCGGCACCCCGGCGGTGACCACCCGTGGCTTCAATGAAGCCGAGGTTCGCGTCTTGGCGGGCTGGATCTGCGATGTTCTGGATAATGTGAGTAATGCCGCTGCCATCGAGCGCGTCAAGCATCACGTGCTGGAGCTGTGCGGGCGGTTTCCCGTGTACGGCAAGTAATGCGCTGCCCCTTTTGCGGCGCTGACGACACCAAGGTCATCGACTCGCGGTTGGCGAACGAGGGTGCCGTGGTGCGCCGCCGCCGCGAGTGTCTCACCTGTGCCGAGCGCTTCACCACCTTCGAGACGGCGGAGCTGGTGATGCCGCGTATTGTGAAGCGCGATGGCAGTCGTGCTCCTTTTGATGAGGGCAAGCTGCGCGCCGGAATGTTGCGTGCGCTGGAAAAACGTCCTGTGCCCACAGAGCGGATGGACGACGCCATCAATCATATCAAACACCGCCTGAGCACTGCGGGTGATCGCGAGGTCAATTCGCGCGTGCTGGGTGAGTGGGTGATGGATGAATTGCGCCAATTGGATCAGGTTGCCTATGTGCGGTTTGCCTCGGTGTACCGCAGCTTTCAGGATGTAAATGCTTTTCGCGAGGAGATAGCGCGGCTGGAGCAGGAAGCGCCGTTGTCCTCCGAACGTTAGCAGGGCGTGCCGTGCGCACCCTTCATTAAATTTTCACCGGTATGCCGCAATTCCCTATGAATTGTCAAAGCGATTACCAATGGATGGCCCGCGCCCTTCGGCTCGCCAGGCGCGGCCTGTACGGCGCTGATCCCAACCCGCGGGTTGGGTGCGTGCTGGTGCGTGACGGCGAAATCGTCGGTGAAGGTTGGCACGAACGGGCAGGCGGCCCGCATGCGGAGGTCCACGCCCTGGCGCAGGCTGGCGAACGCGCATGCGGCGCGACTGCCTATGTGACGCTGGAGCCCTGCTGCCATCATGGCCGCACCCCGCCCTGCGCCGATGCGCTGGTTGCGGCCGGCGTGGCGCGGGTGGTGGCGGCGATGGTGGATCCTAATCCAAAGGTTGGCGGTGCGGGACTGGCGCGGCTCGTGGCGGCGGGCATCGCCGTCGAAAGTGGTCTGATGCAGGCCGAGGCCGAGGCGCTGAATCCCGGTTTTATCATGCGTATGCGCCTTGGCCAGCCGTTCGTGCGCTGCAAACTGGCGATGAGCCTGGATGGGCGCACCGCCATGGCGAACGGCGAGAGCAAATGGATCACTTCCGGCGCGGCGCGCCACGATGTTCACCATTTGCGCGCCCGCAGTTCGGCAATCATGACGGGCGTCGGCACGGTGCTGGCGGATGATCCCGCGCTGACAGCGAGGCTGGACGACGAGAGGATCCGGCAGCCGTTGCGCGTCGTGCTGGATACCCATTTGCGTACCCCGCCGCAGGCGCGTCTGCTCGATGCGCCGGGGCGCGCGCTGATTGTGACGGCCTCGCGGAATCAGGTGTTGCATGACAGGCTGGCGCGGGACAATGTTACGGTTGTAACGCTGCCTGAACAGATCAATGGCATTGATCTGCCTGCCGTGATGCGCCATCTCGCGGCACTGGAGGTCAATGAGGTCCTGCTGGAGGCGGGTCCTACGCTGAGTGGGGCCATGTTGCGGGCAGGGCTGATCGACGAGTTGATCATCTATATGGCCCCGCACCTGATGGGTGATGCTGCGCGCGGCCTGTTTCATTTGCCGGAGTTGGTGGGCATGGATCAGCGCATCGCGATGGATATCATCGACATCCGTGCAGTAGGGAAGGATTGGCGGATTACTGCTAAAGTTGTGGGAGATTCGTAGCTCATCATGTTCACAGGCATCATACAAGCCATAGGCACGGTTGCTGCCCTGGAATCCATGAGCGCCGATCTGCGTATGCGTATCGCAGCGGGAAAGCTAGACCTTTCCGCTGCACGGATCGGTGACAGCATCGCCGTGAGCGGTGTGTGTTTGACGGTGACGAGTTATACAGGTGACGGTTTCTGGGTAGACGTGTCCGGCGAGACGCTGGCATGCACCACGTTTTCCGAATTGAAGCAGGGTAGCCGAGTGAATCTGGAGCAGGCGTTGACGCCCACTACGCGCCTCGGTGGCCATCTGGTGAGCGGGCACGTGGATGGTGCGGGAACGGTGGTGAGGCGCGGGGAAGATGGGCGGTCGGTGCGTTTTACTATCAGGGCGCCGGATGCGCTGGCCAGGTACATCGCGGAAAAGGGTTCGATTTGTGTCGACGGCATCAGCCTCACGGTCAATGCCGTGAACGGCGCAGAGTTCGATCTCAATATCGTGCCTCATACCCTGAAAGAGACGACGATGGATGAATTTACCGCAGGCAGACGCGTCAATCTCGAAGTGGATGTGTTGGCCCGGTATCTTGAGCGGTTGCTACTGGGCGAGCGTGCCGCGCAGCCGGGGAGTGCGGGGATTAGCCGCGCCTTTCTGGTAGAGCATGGATTTGTTAAAAGCTGAGTTGATATGTCCGTAAGCACCACCCAAGAGATTATCGAAGACATCCGCCAAGGCAGGATGGTCATCATTATGGACGATGAGGATCGCGAGAACGAAGGCGATCTGGTAATGGCCGCGTCGTGCGTGCGCGCCGAGGATATCAATTTCATGGCGCGTTACGGGCGCGGCTTGATCTGTCTTACGCTGACGCGTGAGCGCTGCGAACAGTTGCGCTTGCCGCTGATGGTAAGCGATACCAACGACAAGCATATGACCAATTTCACCGTGTCCATCGAAGCCGCCGAGGGTGTGACGACGGGCATCTCCGCTGCCGACCGCGCCGTCACGGTGCGCGCCGCGGTGGCGCCGGATGCCAAGCCGTCGGACATTGTGCAGCCGGGGCATATCTTTCCAATCATGGCGCAACGCGGCGGCGTGCTGACGCGTGCCGGGCATACCGAGGCAGGTTGCGATCTGGCACGGATGGCGGGGCTGGAGCCGGCCTGCGTGATTGTCGAGATTCTCAACGAAGACGGCACCATGGCGCGCCGCCCCGAGCTGGAGAAGTTTGCGCTGGAGCATAAATTGAAGATCGGCACGATTGCCGATCTGATCCACTACCGGCTGGAAAATGAAAAGACCGTGGCGCGCGTCGCCGAGTGCAATCTGCCGACTGAGTATGGCATGTTCCGTCTCCTGGCCTATCAGGATGCCATAGACCAGGAGTTACATTTGGCGCTGGTGCTGGGCGAGGTGCGCGCGGAACAGCCCACGCTGGTGCGCGTGCATATGCAGGATACACTGTGCGATGTGTTTGATACGCGGCGCGATGATTGCGGCTGGCCGCTGCGCGATGCCTTGCGGCGTATAGCGCAAGAAGGCGCCGGCGTGGCAGTGATGTTGCGCAAACCGGAAAAGGGCGCTGACCTGGTGCGGCGCATCAGGGATTATCAGCTCAAAGATAAGGGTATACACTTGCCGAAACCGGCAGCGGGGATTGATTTGCGCACCTATGGCGTGGGCGCGCAGATTCTTGCCGATATAGGCGTGGGCAAGATGCGGATATTAGGCGCGCCCAAGAAGGTGCATGGGCTGGCAGGATTCGGCCTGGAAGTGATCGAGTATGTGCAATAGGCCTTGAATTGGCCCATATTTTTTAAGCAACGAGTCATAAATTATGAAAAACATCAAAACCATCGAAGGCGATTTCACTGTGCGTGGCGCGCGCTTTGCGATTGTTGCCGGGCGCTTCAACAGCTTTATTGTCGAGCACCTTGTCAATGGCGCGGTGGATGCCCTGTTGCGCCATGGCGCCACGGAGCAGGATATCGACGTGGTGTATGCGCCAGGTGCGTATGAACTGCCGCTGGTGGCGCAACGCATCGCCGCAGGCAAGCGTTACAACGCCATCATTGCCGTGGGTGCGGTGATCCGCGGCAGCACGCCACACTTCGATTATGTCGCCGGTGAATGCAGCAAGGGGTTGGCGGGCGTCGCCATGCAGCATAACCTACCGGTGGCCTTCGGCGTGCTGACTGTTGACACCATCGAGCAGGCCATTGAGCGTGCCGGCACCAAGGCAGGAAACAAGGGTGTGGACGCGGCAATGACCGCCATCGAGATGATCAATCTGTTGCAGCAGATCGATAAATCATGACGCAGCCCATAGAAGAAAAAAAGAATGCGTCCGCACGGCGCGGGCCAAGCAGATTGCACCCTGGCCACGCCCGTAGCCTGGCGCGTCACCGCGCCGTACAGGCCCTCTATCAATGGCAGGTGACCGGCCAGAATGTCAGCGACATCGACAGCCAGTTTGTTACCGAGCATGACATGAAAAAGGCCGATGTGGCCTATTTTCAGGAGTTGCTGCATCAAGTGCCCGCGCACCTGGACGAGCTGGATGCGCAATTCGCCTCCCTGCTCGACCGCCCCATTCCGGAACTCGATCCCGTGGAGCGCGCCATTCTGCGCATCGGCGTCTACGAGCTTAAATTCCGTCTTGAGATACCGTATCGGGTGATCATCAACGAAAGCGTGGATCTGGCCAAGGTATTCGGCGCCGATCAGAGCCACAAATATGTCAACGGTATACTTGATAAGGTCGCGCGCAAACTGCGCGCAACTGAAATGCAGATGAGGGCAGGGCCGAAAGGCGGATAGACCATGCCGCTATCAGAGTTCGATCTTATCAATCGCTACTTTGCCCATCATGGTGCTACGCGCTCAGATGTGGTGCTCGGCATCAGCGATGACGGCGCGGTGCTGCGTGTGCCGCCCGGCAGTGATCTGGTGGTGGCGATGGATACCATGGTCTCCGGTGTGCATTTCTTCCCCGATGCCGATCCTGCTGCGCTTGGTTACAAGGCGCTGGCCGTCAACCTCAGCGATATGGCCGCGATGGGCGCCGAACCCGCGTGGGCTACCCTTGCGCTCACCCTGCCGCAGCCCGACGAGGCCTGGCTGGCCGCCTTCAGCGCGGGTCTGCTTGCTCTGGCCGGGCAATACGGTGTGCAACTGGTCGGCGGCGACACCTGCCGTGGGCCGCTCACCCTGACCGTGCAGATGCACGGTTTTGTGCCGGAAGGCATGGCGCTGCGCCGTGCAGGTGCGCGCCCTGGCGATGTGATTTATGTCACCGGCACACTGGGTGATGCCGCCTTGGCCTTGCGTGTCCGGAGCGGCAGCGCGGAAGAGTTGTCGCACGCCCATGCCGCCTTTCTTGCCGAGCGGCTGGAGCGCCCCACGCCGCGTATCCAGGCAGGGATGGCCTTGCGCGGCATTGCATCTGCGGCTATCGACATATCCGACGGTCTGGCCGCCGATCTCGGCCACATCCTCAATGCCAGCGGCGTTGGCGCGACGGTGAAAGTCGAGCATATGCCGGTGTCCACCGCCTTCACCGTAATGGCAAAGCACAAAGAGCGGTGGAATTTGCCGCTCTCCGGCGGCGATGATTATGAGTTATGCTTTACTGTTCCCCCCGAAAAGCAGGCGGAGGCCGAACAGCGTCTCGCCCGTTTTCCCGGCGGCTGCACACGCATCGGCGTGATCGAAAGCCCGCACGGTCTGCGTAATCTGCTCAACGGTGAGGTCTTTGAGCCCACTGCCAGCGGCTACCAGCATTTTAGTGCTTGAGTGCCGTGAAAAAACCTCATGTCCCCGCCAGCATTTGGTCGAACCCCATCCATTTCGCCGCCTTCGGATTCGGCGCGGGCGCGATAAAAGTTGCCCCCGGCACCTTCGGCACGCTGGTTGGCATCCCCTTTTATCTGTTGTTGCAACACCTGCCGCTCACCGGATATCTTGCCGTCACCGCCGCATTGTTCGCGCTAGGCATCTGGCTATGCCATGTCACCACGCATGACCTCGGCGTGCATGACCACCCCGGCATCGTGTGGGATGAAATCGTAGGCTACCTCGTCACCATGGCCGCCGCCCCGCCGGGGTGGCTATGGGTGCTGATAGGATTTGGCCTGTTCCGCCTGTTCGACATCTGGAAACCTTGGCCGATTCATCTGCTTGACCGTCACGTCAGTGGCGGGATAGGGGTTATGATTGATGATGTCGTGGCGGGGGTGTATGCGTGGGTGGTGATGTATGGGGTTGTGGTGGTTGTTGGTGTGTAAGGCTCCAATGCTACGCTCTGGTGTCGCGACATCGCCCGAAATACACAATCGAATGGATAAAGTGATGAAGATTCATTTTATATTTCCCTTGGCGAGATCCAACTGGCCTCTTGTTCAGTTATTGCAAAAGGCGATTCCCGAGGCTTCATTTGATTGTGGCGGTTTGTCTGGGCTTCGCTATCAAAACCGCATTCAGTTGGCTCTTAAGCTGCCCAGATTAATATGGTTTGCATTCCGGAGCGGACGAAGGATTGCTCGGTGGGATGTGCAGCCTGATCTTGTTTGTGTCAGTTCCGATATGGAGCTGATCGGACTTGTAATAGCCCGGCTCATATCCCGAAAACGGTTTCCCATAGCCTTAATGGGATTTATATACACCACACGTGAATCAGCCATCATAAGCGCAATACGATGGCGTTACTTTAGGGCTGTGTTATCGCAAGCCTTGGGGGTGATATGCTTTTCGAAATTCGAGCAGCAGTACTATTCTGAGCTTTTTGGTTTAGAGCGCACCACGTTTATCTCAACCCTGTTTGGTGGCGTCTTTAACAAGCCGGACGACCTGGAGCCAAGCAATTCCGGGTACGTGCTGTCAGCTGGCCGCTCGGGGAGGGATTACAAGCGGCTTTGTGAGGCAGTCTCGCAGCTTCCAATACAAGCACATATCATTTGCGACTCCGCCTTCGCACTTCAGGAGGTGAAGCATCCTGCAAATGTAACGATACTCCGGCAATGCTATGGCCGTGACTACATTAAACAACTCGCTGGCGCGGATATTGTGGTGCTGCCACTTAAAAATGAAAAGACATCTTCCGGCCAGATGGTGCTTCTCGATGCGATGGCGTTAGGCAAGCCAGTAATTATTACGAAAACAGCCACAACTGTGGAGTATGGTGAGCATATGAATACCCTGTACTTCATAGAGCCTGATTCAGCTGATGAATTACGTTCCGCTATTAATTTCCTTATGGCGGATCCAAGTCTGCGATCAAGCATCGGGAATGCGGCCAGAGCACATTATGAAGCGCACCATTCGATTCAGCCTTTTGTTGGCGGTTTGGTTGGCGCAATCGAGCAGATTGTGAGCAAACATCAAGGAGCGGCCCCGGGGCTTGGGTCATCCCGTAGCTCGTAGAATGCAGGTAGAATAAAACAGTGGCAAAAGAGCCTGTCTGTATTTTCTCTCTGGTGATATCCTGTGAAAATACTCTGGTCAACCAACCCACGGCGGGATCGTCCCACTTTTCATAACTGCATCATCAAGGAGCGAGAAACATGAGCAAAGGCGTCGACAGCAAGAAGGAAACCAAGAAACAGCCGGCCAAGACCATGAAAGAAAAAAAGGCCGCAAAGAAGGCGAAGAAGGAAACTAAGGGCTTCTGAGGCAATGCCCACCCCTTGCGCGCAAGGGGTGGGCAGCGCGCAAGGCGGATAGGCAAGTTTGGCGCGTGTGCGGTATTTATCCCGAAAACGGTGATTGGCCGCTCGATTTTTAGTTAATTATTTGTTTTTCATAATCTTTATGATGGTTTGTGGGTTCGCCTGCTTGGTGGTCCCGCTACATTGTGCCCTTGACGGGTATGGGGTGGATTACGCGATTTTCAGTATTTTGGCAGTGCGGGTTTTGTCCAAAGCAAAGGCGCGCGATCAATTCTTAAAGTGCAGCAAGTCCCATGTTTATGGTAACATTTCCGGCTTATGCAAAAAGATCGGCAGGTTATCGTTAACCCCACACCAAAAAGCTCTTGGGCTTGCATGAAGCCTGTAAGGATGCCGCGTTCCCGATGAATCAATTCGCCAAAGAAGTTCTCCCCGTCAATATTGAAGAGGAGATGAAGCAGTCGTACATGGAATATGCCATGAGCGTTATCGTTGGGCGCGCGTTGCCCGATGTTCGCGATGGCCTCAAACCGGTGCACCGGCGCGTTCTGTTTGCCATGCGTGAGCTGGGTAACGACTGGAACAAATCCTACAAGAAATCGGCCCGTGTAGTGGGTGATGTCATCGGTAAATACCATCCGCACGGTGATACTGCGGTATATGACACTATCGTGCGCATGGCCCAGCCATTTTCGCTGCGTTACATGCTGGTCGATGGGCAGGGCAATTTCGGCTCGGTAGATGGCGACGCCCCGGCGGCGATGCGGTACACCGAGGTGCGCATGTCGCGCATTGCGCATGAGCTGCTCGCCGATATCGACAAAGAAACCGTCGATTTCGTCCCCAATTATGACGAATCCGAACGCGAACCCAGGGTCTTCCCCGCTCGTATCCCCAACCTGCTTATCAATGGTTCGGCGGGTATCGCGGTGGGTCTGGCGACCAACATCCCGCCGCACAATCTGACTGAGGTCGTCAACGCCTGTATTGCGCTGATTGACGACTCCAGTATCGATATCGCTGGATTGATGGAATATATCCCCGGGCCGGATTTTCCCACAGCCGCCTTTATTAACGGCGCGCGCGGCATTGTCGACGCCTACCACACCGGGCGCGGGCGCATTTATGTGCGGGCACGCAGCCATGTTGAGACTGACGACAAGAGCGGCAAGCACAGCATTATCGTCACCGAGCTGCCCTATCAGGTGAACAAGGCGATGCTGCTGGAGAAAATCGCCGATCTCGTGAAAGAGAAAAAGCTTGAGGGCATCACCGAGTTGCGCGATGAGTCCGACAAGGATGGCATGCGCATGGTGATCGAGCTGCGCCGTGGCGAAGTGGCCGAGGTGGTGCTCAATAATCTGTGGCAGCAGACCCAGATGCAAAATGTCTACGGCATCAACATGGTGGCCCTGATAGATGGGCAGCCACGCCTGCTGAACCTGAAGCAGATCCTTGAGGCCTTCATCCGCCACCGACGCGAAGTGGTGACGCGCCGTACCCTGTTTGAGTTGCGCAAGGCGCGAGAGCGCGCGCATATCCTGGAAGGGCTGGCGGTTGCGCTGGCCAATATCGACGAGATCATTGCGCTAATCAAGGCTGCACCCAGCCCCGCCGAGGCCAGGCTTGGCCTGATGCAGCGCATTTGGGCGCCGGGACTGGTGACGGAGATGCTGTCGCGCTCCGGGGCTGCCGTGTCTCGCCCCGAGGGTCTGGCGCCGGAGTTTGGCATGGATGTGGCGGGTTATCGTCTGTCCGAGGTTCAGGCCCAGGCGATCCTAGATCTGCGTCTGCACCGCCTGACCGGACTGGAGCAGGACAAGATAGTGGGTGAGTATAAAGAAATACTCATCAAAATTAATGACCTGCTTGATATTTTGGGCAGCCCCGAGCGCCTGATGCAGGTGATCCGTGACGAGTTGCTCGCCATCCGCGAGCAATACGGCGATGCGCGTCGTACCGAAATCATCACCACTCACCAGGATCTCAGCCTGGAAGACCTGATCACCGAGGAAGACGTGGTGGTTACGCTTTCTCATGCCGGTTACGCCAAGTCCCAGCCGCTCTCGATGTACCGCGCGCAAAAGCGTGGCGGCAAAGGCAAGACGGCCACCAGCATGAAGGAAGAGGATGTTATCGACAAGCTGTTCGTTGCCAGCACGCATGACACCATTCTATGTTTCTCCAGCCGTGGCAAGGTCTACTGGATGAAAGTCTACGAGCTTCCCCAGGCCAGCCGTATCGCGCGCGGCAAGCCGATGGTCAACCTGCTGCCGCTGGAAGAAGGCGAGCGCATCAACGCCATCCTGCCGGTGCGCGAGTATGAGAAAGACAAGTATGTGTTCATGGCAACCAGCAGTGGCACCGTGAAAAAGACCCCGCTTGAGGATTTCTCACGTCCGCGCACCAGCGGCATTATCGCCCTGGAGTTGTTTGGCGATGACCGCCTGGTCGGCGTGGATATCACGGACGGCACGAAGGACGTGATGTTGTTCGCCAGCAGCGGCAAGGCAGTGCGCTTCAGCGAAGACAATGTGCGCCCGATGGGCCGCACCGCGCGCGGTGTGCGCGGCATCACCCTGGCGCCGGGCCACCAGGTGATTTCGCTGATTATTTCCGGCGGAGAGGGGGATGTGCTCACCGCCACCGAAAGGGGCTACGGCAAGCGCACGCCGATCAGCGATTACCCTGTGCATGGCCGCGGTGGCCAGGGTGTAAATTCGATCCAAAGCAGCGAGCGTAACGGCGCCGTGATCGGCGCGGCGCTTGTTGGCAATGAGGATGAAGTCATGCTGATCAGCGACGGCGGCACGCTGGTGCGTACCCGCGTGAGCGAAGTGTCGGTGCTGGGACGCAATACCCAGGGCGTCAAGTTGATCAGCCTTGGCAAGGGCGAGAAGCTGGTTGTCGTTGAGAGGGTTGAAAGCCTTGCGGATGAAGGAGGCGAGGCCGGGGATCAGGCGGAGCAGTCGCCAGAGGTCGAGGACCAGGGGTCGGAATAATCAACACTCATAACAAGAGGAGCTTGTTCACAATGTCACGCATATACAATTTCAGCGCCGGACCGGCGGTGATGCCACAGGAAGTTCTCGAGAAGGCCAGGGACGAGATGCTCGACTGGCAGGGATCGGGCATGTCGGTGATGGAAATGAGCCACCGCGGTAAGGAATTTGTGTCCATTGCAGAGCAGGCCGAGGCTGATCTGCGCGAGCTGCTGGCCGTTCCCGCCAACTACAAGGTGCTGTTTCTGCAAGGTGGGGCGAGCAGTCAGTTTGCGATGGTGCCGATGAACCTTCTGCGCGGCAAAACCAAGGCGGATTATATCAATACCGGCATGTGGTCGGAAAAGGCCATTGGCGAGGCGAAGCGTTACTGTGAAGTGAACGTCGCCGCCACCTCAAAGGCGAGCAACTACTCGACGATCCCTGCGCAAACGCAGTGGCAGCTTGACGCCTCCAGCGCCTATGTTCATTACACGCCGAACGAGACCATCGGCGGTGTGGAATTCCATTGGGTGCCGCAGGTTGGTGGTGACGTGCCGCTGGTGGTAGACATGTCGTCCACGTTACTGTCGCGCCCGATTGATGTCAGCAAGTTCGGCATTATCTACGCCGGGGCGCAAAAGAACATCGGCCCGGCGGGGCTGACGGTGGTGATCGTCCGCGACGACCTGATCGGTCAGGCCATGGCCGGTACACCCATCATGTTGGATTACAAGACGCATGCCGATAACGGCTCGATGTATAACACCCCGCCGACCTACGGCTGGTACTGCGCCGGACTGGTATTCGACTGGATTAAGCGCGGCGGGGGTTTGCAAGCGATGGCCGAAGTCAATAAGCGCAAGGCGGACAAGCTGTATGCCGCTATCGACACATCTCCCTTCTACGCCAACCCGGTGGACCCGACCTGCCGTTCGTGGATGAACGTGCCATTTACCCTGGCCGACGCCAATCTCGACAAAACCTTCCTCAAAGAGGCGGAGGCTGTGGGCCTGGTGGCGCTGGCAGGTCATCGCTCGGTGGGCGGAATGCGCGCCAGTATCTACAATGCCATGCCGGAAGAAGGTGTGGATGCGCTGATTGCCTTCATGGCCGATTTTGAGAAACGCCACGGATAGTCTGATAAATTAGGGTCGAAAAAATGTTCAAAATACTGACGTTGAACAATATTTCTGCCGCAGGGCTGGAGCGGCTGCCGCGCAACAGGTATGAGGTTGCTTCCGAAATTCAGCACCCCGACGCGATCCTGCTGCGCTCGTTCAAAATGCACGATTACCCGATCGCCCCATCGGTGAAGGCGGTGGGCCGGGCCGGTGCGGGCGTCAACAATATACCCGTGGACAAGTTGAGCGCACTCGGCATTCCGGTGTTCAATGCGCCGGGCGCCAACGCCAATGCGGTGGCGGAATTGGTGCTTGCGGGTATGTTGCTGGCCTACCGCAACATCTGCCAAGCGTGGGATTTCGCGCGCCATGTCGAGGGCGACGACGCCAGTATCGACAAGCAGGTCGAGGCAGGCAAAAAAGATTTCGTCGGTTACGAGCTTCCGGGCCGCACCTTGGGCGTGATCGGCTTGGGTGCTATCGGCGTCCGTGTGGCGAATCTTGCCATCAAGCTGGGCATGAAGGTGATCGGCTTTGACCCGGCGATCACCGTGCAGGCCGCCTGGAAGCTGTCTTCCGACGTGCAACAGGCCGCCAGCGTCGATGATTTGCTGTCCAAGGTTGATTTCGTCACGTTCCACATACCGCTGATGGATGCCACGCGCAACATGCTTAGCGCCGAGCGCATCAAACTCATGAAAAAGAGGGCCGTGGTGCTCAACTTTTCGCGCAGCGGTATCGTTGATGATGTGGCGCTGGTAGAGGCGATCAACGCCGGCAAAATCTATAGCTACGTGTGTGACTTCCCTGGCAATCTGCTCAAAAACCACCCACGCGTGATTACCCTGCCACACCTCGGCGCATCTACCGAGGAGGCGGAAGATAATTGTGCGGTGATGGTGGCGGACCAGGTGAGTGATTTCCTGGAAAACGGCAACATCACCAACTCCGTGAACTTCCCTGAAGTGGTTATGCCGCGTACCGAAGGCTACCGGGTCGGTATCGCCAACGCCAACGTCCCCAACATGGTAGGGCAGATCTCCACCGCCATGGCCAAGGCCGGGTTGAATATTGTCGATCTGCTCAACAAATCCAAAGGCAATCTGGCCTATACTTTGGCCGACGTGGAGACGCCTATCCCCGAATCCGTGATCCGGGAACTCGCCGCCATTGAGGGTGTTCTGGCGGTGCGGGTTTTATAGTCGATGTAGGGTGGGTTAGGCGCGTTTTTTGTGCCGTAACCCACCAGCCGTGCCATTAGGCACTCATTAAAGTAACGGATTGTGTGTTTCGCACGCTTGGTGTGTTACGCAAAATTTACTATGACCAACAACGCACTACAAGCTATTCGCGCACGCATTGACCATCTGGATGAGCAAATTCAGATATTGATCAATGAGCGTGCCGCGTGCGCCCAGGAAGTCGCCAAGGTTAAACTGGGTGGCGAGGCCGCTGACTACTACCGCCCTGAGCGCGAGGCGCAGGTGTTGCGTAATGTGTTGGCGCGCAACACCGGCCCGTTGAGCGGCGAGGAAATGGCGCGCTTGTTCCGCGAGATCATGTCAGCTTGCCTGGCCTTGGAACAGCCTATGAAAATAGCCTTTCTCGGCCCGGAAGGCACTTTTACCCAGGCTGCCGCCCTCAAACATTTTGGCCATTCGGTACGTACCGTGTCGCATGGCGCCATTGACGAGGTGTTCCGCGATGTCGAGGCGGGGGCGTCGCATTATGGCGTTGTGCCGGTGGAAAATTCCACGGAGGGCGTGGTCAATCATACCCTCGATATGTTCATCAGCTCACCGCTCAGGGTCTGTGGCGAGGTGGAGCTGCGCATTCATCATAACCTGCTGGGCAAGATGGATGGCATCAATAGCGTTGGCAATGGCGTTAGCCGTTTGTATGTGCATCAGCAGGCCTTGGCCCAGTGTCGCGGATGGATCGAAGAGCATCTTGCCGGCGTGGAGCATGTGACCGTGAGCAGCAATGCGGAGGCCGCGCGCCGCGCCGCCCAGGATGCGGGGGCAGTGGCCATCGCAGGCGCCACGGCGGCGGAGATCTATGGACTCAATATTTTGGCGGCCAATATCGAGGATGAGCCGGACAACACTACGCGCTTTCTGGTGATCGGCACGAAATCGCCGCCGCCCAGCGGTAATGACAAAACGTCATTGCTGCTCTCGGCACGTAATCGTCCAGGGGCTTTACATCGTCTGCTTGAGCCGCTCTTCCGTCATGGCATATCCATGACGCGCATCGAGTCACGCCCGTCCCGGCGCGGCATGTGGGACTATGTGTTTTTTATTGATATCGAAGGCCATAGCCAGGATCCTGGCGTGGCCAAGGCGCTGCAGGAGCTGGGTGATGAGGCGGCAATGATGAAAGTGCTGGGTTCTTATCCAGGCGCGGTGCTTTGAATCGTAGGGTGCGCTGTGCGCACCATTACATTGTTGATGCGGTGCGTGGGACGCACCCTACATGTTTAAGAGGTTAAATCGAGACAATGATCATTATTATGAAGTCCCATGTCGCCGATGAGGAAATCCGGGCGGTGGAGAAAAAGCTGGAGTCCATGGGTATGGGTTCCAATGTGTCACGCGGCATCGAGCGCACCGTGATCGGCGCCATCGGCGATGAGCGCAAGGTGGACATGGAGGCCTTGCAAGCGCTGGGTGGCGTGGAAAATGTCATTCGCGTGATGAAGCCGTACAAGATCGTGTCGCGCGAATCCCACCCGGAAGACAGCGTTATCGACATTGGCGGCATCAAGCTCGGCGGCAATACGGTGCAGATCATCGCCGGACCTTGTTCGGTGGAAACCCAGTCGCAGATGGACAGCGCAGCGCAAAGTGTCGTTGCCGCAGGTTGCCGTCTGATGCGTGGTGGTGCGTTCAAGCCGCGCACCAGCCCTTATGCCTTTCAGGGGGCGGGCGTCGAGGGGTTGGATATGTTCCGGCGCGCGGCGGATCGGCACAACCTGCCGATAGTCACCGAGCTGATGGATGTGCGCATGCTCGACACCTTTCTCGAACACAAGGTGGATGTGATCCAGATCGGCACGCGCAATATGCAGAATTTCGACCTACTCAAGGAGGTAGGCCGCATCCAGACCCCGGTGATCCTCAAGCGTGGCATGTCGGCGACAATCTCCGAGTGGCTGATGGCGGCGGAATACATTGCTGCGGGCGGCAATCACAATATCATCTTCTGCGAGCGCGGCGTGCGCAGCTTCGAGACCTATTACCGCAACATGCTCGATGTCACCGCTATCCCGGTACTCAAGCGTGAGACCCATCTGCCGGTGATCATTGATCCCAGTCATGCCGGTGGCAAGGCGTGGATGGTGCCCGCGTTGTCGCGCGCCGCAATCGCGGCAGGCGCCGATGGACTGCTGGTGGAGATGCACCCCATGCCCGCCGAGGCCTGGTGCGATGCCGATCAGGCTCTTAGCCCGCCACAACTGATGCAATTGATGGGCGAACTGCGCGGCATCGCGCAGGTGATAGGGCGGGATTTGTAGTCACGGAGAACACGGAGGATATTCTTGATGTTTAAACCTGCGTGGTCCATGTGGCAAAAATGATGATCAAACGCCTTGCGATCATCGGTGTCGGTCTGATCGGCGGTTCGCTGGCGCGATCTGTAAAGCGGGCGGGGGTGTGCCGGGAAATCGTCGGCGGCGGGCGTGATGAGGCTCAGCTACGCAAGGCGCTGGAGCTGGGTGTTATCGACAGGTATGAGATCGATATCGCCGCTGCGGTGCATGATGCCGACATGGTTGTTGTGGCGGTGCCGTTGGGGGCGATGGAGGCGGTGTTCCGGCAAATCGCCGGGCATATCCGTCCGGATACCATCATTACTGATGTGGGTAGCGCCAAGGGCAGTGTCGTGGATGCCGCCCGCGCTGTTTTCGGCGAAGTCCCGCCGACATTCGTGCCAGGCCATCCTATTGCCGGCACTGAAAAGAGCGGTGTTGAGGCGTCGTTCACCGGCCTTTTCGAAGGGCGACGTGTGATACTCACACCTTTGCCCCACACCCAGCCGGAAGCACTGGCAAGCGTGCGTGTATTGTGGCAGCATACCGGCGCCGAAGTGGTGGAAATGGGCGTTGAGCATCACGACGAAGTGCTGGCGGCGACCAGCCATCTGCCGCATCTGCTGGCCTATGCACTGGTCGATACATTGGTGCGCATGGATGAGAGCGAGGAGATATTCCGTTTCGCCGCCGGCGGATTCCGCGATTTTACGCGTATCGCCTCCAGTGATCCGGCGATGTGGCGCGACATCTGCCTGGCGAATCGGGCGGCAGTGTTGTCTGTGCTGGAGCGTTTTATGGCGGATATCGCCTCTTTGGGCGAGGCGATTCGTGCAGGCGACAGCGAACGGATCTTGGTCACGTTTGACCGCGCCAAAACGGCGCGCGACCGGTTTTGCCGGCAAGAGAACAATGGTTGATAGGATTTACCACTTTACTTCCGCCATGATCGAATCTTTGGACTCCTGAAAAAGCATTCTCCTTGTCCTCCGTGACATTGCCACCCATTGTCCCCTTGTATGGTGATTAACATAATTGGAATCAAATGAGCGCACCGCATCCAAACACGTTTTTTGTTGCACCCGGCGGGCACCTGCAGGGCCGTCTGCGCGTCCCAGGTGATAAGTCGATCTCTCACCGCTCCATTATGCTGGGTGCGCTGGCCGAAGGCACGACCGAGATCACTGGTTTTCTGCAAGGCGATGATAGCCTGGCGACGCTCAATGCCTTTCGTGAGATGGGTGTAAATATTGAAGGTCCCCATGATGGACACGTCACTGTTCACGGTGTCGGCCTCCACGGCTTGAAGGCTCCGGCGGGTCCGCTCTATCTCGGCAATTCCGGTACCTCCATGCGCCTGCTGGCGGGGCTGCTGGCGGCCCAGCCGTTCGATGTGGTGATGACCGGCGATGAATCCCTGTCGCGCCGTCCCATGAAGCGTGTCGCCGACCCATTAAGCCTGATGGGGGCGCGCATCGAGACCAGCGAAAAAGGTACGCCACCGTTGCACGTTTGGGGCGGTGCGCATCTCAAGGGCATAGATTATGTGATGCCGGTGGCCAGCGCGCAGGTCAAGTCCTGCCTGTTGCTCGCCGGCCTCTATGCTGAAGGGGTCACTAGCGTGACCGAGCCGGCACCCACGCGGGATCATACCGAGCGCATGTTGATGGGGTTCGGTTATCCCGTTGAATGCAAAAACGGGAAAATATGTGTGGGTGGCAGCGGCGGAAAACTCATCGCGACCTCGATTGATGTGCCTGCCGATATCTCATCGGCGGCGTTTTTCATGGTGGGTGCGGCCATCGCCGAGGGTTCGGACTTGACCCTGGAGCATGTCGGAATCAATCCGACGCGCGTCGGTGTTATAAACATCTTGCGCCTGATGGGTGCGAGTATCGAAATAAGCCATCTGCGCCAATCGGGCGGCGAGCCGGTCGCCGATATCCGGGTGCGTTCCAGCCATCTGCGCGGGATAACCATCCCGCGCGATCAAGTGCCATTGGCGATAGACGAATTCCCCGCGCTGTTTATAGCAGCGGCCTGCGCAGAGGGTGAGACGGTGCTCAGCGGCGCGGAAGAGCTGCGCGTCAAGGAGAGCGATCGTATCCAGGTGATGGCCGACGGTCTTGTGGCGCTGGGGGTTGATGCCCGACCCACGCCCGATGGCATGGTGATCCGCGGCGGCGGTCTGAGCGGCGGCCGCATCAACAGCCACGGCGATCATCGCATTGCCATGGCCTTCGCCATGGCGGCATTGCGCGCCACTGGTCCGATCATGATTGATGATTGCGCCAATGTCGGCACCTCGTTCCCCGGCTTCGTCGATCTGGCGCGCGCCGCCGGTCTGGGTGTCGTCGGAGATAATCGCCAGCCATGATGCCCAAAACTCCCCCGCCAGTAATTACTATCGACGGTCCCGGCGGCTCCGGCAAAGGGACGGTGAGCCGCATCCTGGCCAAAAAGCTGGGCTGGCACTTTCTCGATAGTGGTTCTCTTTACCGTCTTGTCGGTCTGGCCGCCCAGCGCCATGCCATCGCGTTGGATAACGAGCCTGCCTTGGAAACCCTGGCGGCGCATCTTGATGTGCAGTTCGATACCGACGAGGAAGTGCAAATCCGGGTTATCCTGGAGGGGGAGGAGGTTACCGACGCCTTGCGTAGCGAGGAATGTGGCAACGATGCCTCCCGTGTGGCCGCGCTGCCTGGTGTGCGCTTTGCCCTGCTGGATCGCCAGCGCGCCTTTCTTGAGCCGCCTGGGCTGGTGGCGGATGGGCGCGATATGGGTACGGTGGTTTTTCCGGACGCCCAACTCAAGGTCTTTCTTACGGCGAGCGCCGAAGAGCGCGCAACACGCCGGTATAAACAGTTGAAAGATAAAGGTTTGGATGTTAATCTTGGCAATCTTCTAAAAGAGATTGCCGAACGTGACGTGCGTGACAGCACGCGCAGCTTCGCTCCCATGAAGGCGGCTGACGACGCTATTGTTGTCGATACGACGGGTATTGGCATTGATGCGGTCGTACAACAGCTCATGGATTTATGGCGGGGCGAGTCTTCTTGATGGAAGTTAGAAGCCGGTTTCCGGCTTATTTAGGAGCTTGATTCACTGCTGAATCAGGCGTTTATAAATCACCCGCGATCAACGCGGATCAACAGTCGTCCCAGCGTTCTTTATGGGGCAAGGTAAGAATCAATGAGCGAAAGCTTTGCACAATTATTGGAAGAGAGTCTTTTTGTAACCCGCATTCGTCCCGGTGCCATAGTAACGGCAACCGTGGTGCGTATGACACCGGATATGGTGATCGTGAACGCCGGACTGAAGTCCGAAAGCGCCATCCCCATGGAGCAGTTCTATAACGAGATGGGTGTTGCCGAAGTCGCTGTTGGCGATATCGTGGATGTCGCGCTGGAGATGATGGAAGACGGTACGGGTGAAACCCGCCTGTCGCGGGAGAAAGCCAAGCGTGCCGAATCCTGGACCCGCCTTGAGCGCGCCATGGAAGCCGGCGAGATCGTCAAGGGTATTATCAGCGGCAAGGTCAAAGGTGGATTCACCGTCGATACCAGCGGTGTACGTGCCTTCTTGCCGGGATCGCTGGTGGATGTTCGTCCGTTGCGCGACACCACCCATCTGGAAGGCAAAGAGCTCGAATTCAAAGTCGTCAAGCTTGATCGCAAACGCAATAATGTCGTGGTGTCACGCCGCGCCGTGGTTGAAAGCGAAGGCGGCGCCGTGCGCCAGGCCCTGCTGGAGAACCTGGAAGAAGGACAGATGGTCAAGGGTGTGGTCAAGAACCTCACCGACTACGGCGCATTTGTCGATTTGGGCGGCGTCGATGGTTTGCTGCACATCACCGATATGGCGTGGAAGCGTGTTAAGCATCCTTCCGAAGTCGTCAACGTGGGTGACGAGATCGACGTCAAGGTGCTCAAGTTTGACCGTGAGCGCAATCGCGTCTCGCTCGGCCTCAAGCAGATGGGCGAAGATCCTTGGGTTGATATTGCACGCCGTTATCCTGTCAGCGCCCGCCTGTTCGGCAAGATTACCAACATTGCCGATTATGGCTGCTTTGTTGAAATCGAAAGCGGTGTCGAAGGCCTGGTGCATGTCTCGGAAATGGACTGGACGAACAAAAATGTTCATCCTTCCAAGCTGGTGCATATGGGTGACGAAGTGGAAGTCACCGTGCTGGACATCGACGAAGGTCGCCGCCGCATCTCGTTGGGCATGAAACAGTGCCGTCCTAATCCCTGGGAAGAGTTCTCCGCGACTCACAACAAGGGCGATAAAGTTGCTGGGCAGATCAAATCCATCACCGACTTTGGTATCTTCGTTGGTCTCGACGGCGGTATCGACGGATTGCTGCACCTGACGGACCTTTCCTGGAATATCCCTGGCGAAGAAGCCGTGCGCAACTACAAGAAGGGCGATGAAGTCGAGGCAGTGGTGCTGGCCATTGATCCCGAGCGTGAGCGTATCTCGCTGGGCATCAAGCAGCTTGAGAAAGACCCCTTCTCTAACTTCGTTGCTGATCACGTGAAGGGCAGTATCGTCACGGGTGTGGTGAAAGAAGTGGATGCCAAGGGTGCGGTTATTGAGCTGGAAGAAGGCGTAGAAGGGCAGTTGCGTGCTTCCGAGCTGGGCCGCGAGCGTGTGGAAGATGCTCGCACAGTGCTGAAGGTGGGCGACCAGGTCGAGGCCAAATACATGGGCGTTGACCGTAAAAACCGCACCATCGTCTTGTCCGTTAAAGCCAAGGATAACGAGGAAGAGGCCGAGGTGATGCAGGAATACACCAAGGGATCCGGCGGTGCGACCACTCTGGGTGATCTCATCAAGGAAAAGATGGAAAGCAGGGCCGAATAATTAGTAAGAAGTAAATAAATGGTGTGCCAGTAATAGAGGCGCAGACACCTGCGCCTCTATTCTGTATTGAGCAAAGAGTTTATCCGTGAAGATTTCGCGTTGTGTTGCCACCTAAAGGTCGCCGAGAGCAGCGCATGGAGCAGTGGCCTGCGGGCACGGTTTTTTCACGGATAAGTTCTAAGCAGCAGTTTAGTGTGAGACGGCTTTTCCTCGGTGCGTCAGCCAATCTGGCAAACTGCTCTGGTTACGGATATCTCAAACCAAACTTTCCGTCGCGCGCGAGTCTATGGATGGACGAGGTACGACTCCAGGGAGGGAGGAGGTAGGGCCGCGCCGGTAGCGGCGGCCGAGAGCAACGCATAGAGCAGTTGCCGAATGATTCAGCCAAAAGTCTATTGGGGAGTTGAAGCATGGATATAAAAGCAATGACCAAATCCGAGTTAATCGAGGCACTTGCGCAAAAACTGAATCATTTGACCTATAAAGATGTTGAATTCTCGGTCAAGACCATCATCGAGCAAATGGCTCAGGCGCTGGCGGGTGGGGAGCGTATAGAAATTCGCGGATTTGGCAGTTTTTCCTTGCACCACCGGCCACCGCGCATGGGGAGAAACCCAAAAACCGGCGAAGCCGTTCCTCTGCCGGGTAAGTATGTGCCGCACTTTAAGCCGGGCAAGGAGTTGCGTGACCGGGTTAACAGCAGCATGGAGCAGTAGGCGGGCGATATATAGTAGAGGGTTTCAAGCACCCGCTACCCTTTGGTTGTGTTGAATGACCGTCCGTTTGCAGCCCAAAGAGACGAGTCCATGGATGGACGAGGTAGTGCAACGCATGGAGCAGTTGCCGAGGAGGGGTATGTTGCGCATTATCTATCTCATCATCTTTCTGGTAGTGCTCACAATCGGCCTGGGTTTTGCCGTTCTTAATTCTCAGCCCGTACAGCTCGACTACTATTTCGGTAGCTGGCAGCTATCCTTGTCCCTCGTGGTAGTGATCTCCCTGGTAATAGGTGCCCTTTGCGGTATTCTGGCCAGCCTGAGCGTGATCATACAATTAAAACGGGAAATTGCCGGGCTGCGCAAGGTAGCCAAGTCTACCGAGACAGAGCTTGTCAATTTACGCTCACTGCCGATCCGGGATGAGCGTTGAGCATGTCGGATTTATTGTGGCTATTGCTGCCGGTGGCGGCTGCGTCAGGCTGGTGGATGGCCAAGCAGGAAACCCGGCGCAAGCATGACGAAGGGGCAGCAGGACTTCGCCCCGATTATTTCAGGGGGCTCAATTATCTGATCAATGAGCAACCTGACAAGGCCATTGAGGTGTTTGTCAGGATGCTTGAAGTGGACTCGGATACGGTCGAAACCCATTTCGCACTGGGAAGCCTGTTTCGTCGGCGCGGAGAAGTAGACCGCGCAATACGTATCCATCAGAATCTTATCGCCAGACCAACGCTGAGTCTCGATCAGCGCAATCAGGCACTCCTGGAGCTGGGGCAGGATTATATGCGTGCCGGACTTCTTGACCGCGCCGAAGCCCTCTTTTTGGAATTGATAGAAGCCAGCGGGCAAGCCACGTCGGCGTTGCGTTTGCTGTGTGATATCTATCAGCAGGAAAAGGAATGGGACAAGGCTATAGACATGGCCCGCAAGCTTGAGGTCGCAACAGGCAAAAAGCTGAACAGTCTTATTGCCCAATATTATTGCGAAATTGCCGATCAGGCCCGCGTGCAGAAGGATGACGCACGTGCCGCACAAATGACCAAGCGCGCCTTGTCTGCTGATCCCGGTTGTGTTCGCGCCACCATTATGCAAGGTGATATGGAGAGGGGGGCAGGAGATTGCAAGGCTGCATTGCGAACCTATCAGCGTGTTGAAGCGCAGGATCCGGAGTATCTCTCCGAGGTGATTCCACCGATGCTGGGCTGCTATCACGTCTTGGACAATCCGACGGAGATGATGGACTACCTGAAGAAACTGGTGCAGAAATACCCCCGCATTGTGCCCATATCCGCGTTGGTTGAATTTTTACGCAATCAATATGGCGAACGTGATGCAATGGTGTTTGTCACGGATCATTTGCAAAAGCAACCTACGCTTACGGGATTGGTTTCGATGATCGATTTGCAACTTGCCGATAGCGATGGCAATGCGCAGTCCAGCTTGCTGATGATCAAGGAAGGGATTGAAAAACTGCTAAAGGAAAACCCCTTATACAGGTGTAATCACTGCGGCTTTTCGGGAAAATCCATACACTGGCAATGTCCTGGCTGTAAAACCTGGGGCAGCGTAAAACCGATACAGATGCAGGCCCTGCCCTGTGTGCAATCGAAGACTACCCAAAGGGCATGAATGGCAGACATGTTTGAAGTTAAGCCTCACGGGCCTCGTATTGTCGTTGCCTTGGATTGTGCCGATGCCGCTCAGGCGCTGGCGCTGGCAAGCAGGCTGGATCCCCGCCGTTGTCGTCTCAAGGTTGGAAAAGAACTGTTTACCCGCAGTGGCCCGGCGTTGGTGGAACGACTGGCGGGCAATGGCTTCGACATTTTTCTCGATCTCAAATTCCACGACATTCCCAACACCGTAGCGCAGGCCTGTGCTGCGGCTGCCGATCTTGGCGTGTGGATGGTCAATGTCCACGCCCTGGGCGGGCGGCGCATGATGGATGCGGCGCGCAATGCCGTTGAAAAAGCGCCGCAGCGCCCCTTGTTGATTGGCGTGACTGTCCTGACCAGTATGGATGAGGACGATCTGCATGAGATCGGTTTGCCGGGCACCCCGCGTGAAAATGTCCTGCGTCTTGCCGCGCTGGTGAAACAATCCGGATTGGATGGTGTTGTTTGCTCATCACTGGAAGTAGCTGATCTGCGCCAAAACCAGGGCACGGATTTTTGCCTGGTGACGCCGGGTATTCGTCCGCAAGGGGCACTGCGCGACGATCAAAAGCGCATCATGACGCCCTATGATGCCATCCGTGCCGGATCGGATTATCTCGTGATAGGACGGCCCATTACCGCATCAGAAGACCCCAATGGTGTTTTACTTACAATACAAGCGGAAATCGAAGCTGCACTTGCTGTTTGACCCCATGTAAAGTCGTGGTAACCTGCGCTCGGCCAAAGAGTGCCGTTGGAGCGCGACGGTGGGCGTCTGGTTAGCTATTGAAATAAAGTAATTGATATATGTGGAGATGTAATGTCAGATAAAAATTCAACGGACCAGCTTGACCAAGCCCATGAGACGCGGGAGGCTTTGCAGGAAGACGAAATCAGTTTGATTGATCTGTGGCGGGTGATTGTTAAAAGAAAAAAAATGATCATCGGCAGTCTGTTGCTGTCTTTGCTGTTGGTGGGGGCGTGGATAGCGATCACTAAACCTGTGTACGAAAGCCGCGCCGTGCTGGGAATAGGGCAGGTGGGACCTTTGGAGTCACCGCAGCTCCTCGTGCAGAGGCTGAAAGAAGAATACCGGATCAAGGATGACAGCGAGGGAGAGCAGAAATTCCCCTTGATCAAGGAAGCAAAAACCATGGAGAAGACGCTGGCAAATGGTATTGAAATCACCGCCCAGGCCCATAGCGCGGCCGAGGCGCAGAAATTTCTTGCGGATGTCACGACCAAGGTGCTGCGGCAACATCTGAAATTGTATGACATGGCACGGAATGAACAACAGAAACAATTGGAATCGCTAGAAAAGCAAAAGGATCAAGTCGAACAAGTGTTGATCTTGCTAAGGAGCCGGGTCACTTCGGTGGCTGGCAGCGATGCCGCGCTGGCAGGCTTGCTGGCCCTGGAGCAAGACCGGTTGCTGCAGCAGTTGCCGCAGATTGAACAGCAGCAGGCGGCAGTAAGGCTGGCGATGTCCGAATTGCAATCCAGGCCGACGATCTTGCTTAGGCAGCCGACGCTGCCTGCCAAGCCCGTCAAACCCAAACCTGCGCTTTACTTGGCGTTGGCCGCTGTTCTGGGGTTGATGCTGGGTGTTTTTGGGGCTTTTTTTGCCGAGTTTGTCGGCAAGACGCGGGCGCGGATGGCGGTTAATTAACCCACCAGCATTCGTGCCCCAAGCAGCGCAAGAAAAATAGCGAAAAACTTCTTCAAAGTATCCGCAGGCAAGGCGTGCGCGAGCCTTGCGCCCAGGGGTGCGAACAGCACACTGGCGGTGGCGATACTGGCCATTGCGGGCCAGTAGATATAGCCGCTGCTGAAGGCGGGCAGGGCGGTTTCATTCCAGCCGGTGATGACGAACCCCAGGCTGCCCGCCAGGGCGATGGGTAGGCCGCACGCGCTGGAGGTGGCCACGGCGTTGTGAATGTTGATCTTGCACCAGGTAAGGAACGGTACGGTCAGGGAGCCGCCGCCGATGCCGACGATGGCCGATACGCCGCCGATGATCCACCCTGCCAGCCCCATGCCTGATCGTCCGGGGAGCCGCCGGTGCGGCGCGGGTTTTGCGGCTAGCCCCATCTGCAAAGCCACTAGCAGCGCAAAGATACCGAAGATGCGCTTCAACACCCCTCCAGACAGCATATCGGCGAGCATAGCCCCCATCAGCGTGCCCACTACAATGCCGGGGGTGAGGCGCCAGACCACCTGCCACAACACTGCGCCGCGCTTGTGATGAGCGCGCACAGAAGATATCGAGGTCATCACGATGGTCGCCAGTGACGTGCCGAGCGCCATGTGCATGACGATAGCATCCGGCACGCCTTGGGTTGCAAAGATAAATACCAGTGCCGGGACGATGATCAGCCCGCCGCCGACGCCCAGCAGCCCGGCGAGAACCCCGGCGACCGCGCCGGTAGCAAGATAGAGGAGCAATGTCTCCAATGGGTCGTGTTAAGCCCCGCTTCCCATCATGGCGGCCATTTTTGCGGCAGTAGGGGCGAGGACTACACCGCGCTCCGTGACAATTGCGTCGATCAGTTCGGCTGGCGCAACATCGAAGGCCGGATTCCAGGCCTGTGCGCCTTCTGCTGCGACGGGATGGCCAGCGTGGGTCAGCACTTCGGCGGGCGAGCGGATCTCGATGGGGATATCCGCGCCGCTGGCGATGTTCATGTCGACGGTGGATGTGGGTGCCACCACCATGAATTTCACGCCATGATGGCGCGCCAATATGGCCAGACTGTAGGTGCCAATCTTGTTGGCGGCGTCGCCGTTGGCGGCGATGCGGTCCGCGCCGACGATCACCCAGCGCACGCCGCCCTGCTTCATCAGGTGCGCCGCCGCCCCCTCGACCAGCAGTGTTACCGGGATACGATCTTCCACCAGCTCCCAGGCGGTAAGACGCGCGCCCTGTAGCCAGGGGCGTGTCTCGTCTGCAAACACCTGGCTGATGTGGCCCGCCGCGTAGGCCGCGCGAATCACTCCCAGCGCTGTGCCGTAGCCGCCGGTAGCCAGCGATCCGGTATTGCAATGCGTCAGCACCGTGCAGCGATCCTCGATGAGGGCGGCCCCCAGCGTACCCATGCGCCGGTTGGCGGCGATGTCTTCCTCGTGGATGTGGCGCGCCTCGGCGAGCAAGGACTGGTGCGGATCACCGCTGAGGTTTGCCAGGTAGCGGCGCATCCGCTCCAGGGCCCAGAACAGATTGACGGCGGTGGGGCGGGAGCGCGCAAGCAGTTCCAGGTCGGCCTCGATGTCTTGTTTCCACGTAGCGGGGGAGTGCGCATAACGGTCACGTGCTGCCAGCACCACGCCATAGGCTGCGGTGACGCCTATCGCGGGTGCGCCGCGCACCACCATGTCCGTGATGGCCTGCGCCGTGCTTGCGGCATCCTCTATCACGAGATATTCGCGCCGGTGCGGCAGCACGCGTTGATCCAGCAGCTTCAGTGCGTCGTCATGCCATTCCACGGCGCGGATCGAGTCATAATGATTGTTCGACATGTGTATTGAAAACCGATGAGTTGAGAAGCGTCCATGATACCGGCGCGCCACGTGTCGAGCAAAGAAAAACGCGAAGTCGATCCTTTGAAGTAGATGCACTCTCGCACACTTTCCGGTATTGTCTTGGTCTTACTCTGGCGTTATTGAAAAAGGATCACGCATGACCGATACATCACCCTTAATCGAGGCTCAACAACGTTTTGCCGCCGCAGTGCCATTTCGCACCTTGGGTGCGGAACGCTGCGCGCTCTCTGCGTCGTTGGGGCGGACCCTGTTCAGCGATCTCGTCGCGCCAGAGGATTCCCCGCCTTATCATCGTGTCATTGTCGAGGGTTTTGTGGTCAATGCGGCGGATACCCATGAAGCCTCCGAGTCCAATCCCGTGTCATTTTCGATCATTGGAGAGGTGAAGCCTGGGGATAGCACCTTCCCCGCTACTGCGCCGGGTCAGGCGTTGGCGGTATCCACTGGCAGTATTGTGTCCGATGGCGCACTTTCCGTGGTGCGGATGTGGGAGGCCACGCGGCAGGGCGATAGTTTCACCATCACCCGCCCTTTCCCTCCGCGCTTTTTTATTGAAGATCAGGGCTGTGATATCAAGAAGGGTGCTGTGGTACTGAGCGCCGGGACGGTGCTTGACCCCATGAATCTGGGAACGGTTGCCAGCCTTGGTATCGACACCGTGGACGTGGCGCGCGCACCCAGGGTGGCGGTGTTTTCCTCCGGCGATGAGGTGATTCCCTCTACTGAGCCCATGCACCCCGGCGCAATCCGCGACAGCAATTCCGTGATGCTGGCGGCGGCGATTAGTCAGGCTGGGGGCGTTCCAGTGTTTGGTGGTATCATGCGGGACGATTTTGATGGTTTTGTTGCGGCCGCCACGCAGGCATTGAAGGATGCCGACATGCTGGTGATCTCGGGCGGCACTGCGGTGGGCGGGCGTGATTTTATCTCAGACCTGGTGCGGGCGCTCGGAGAACTGCTGGTGGACGGCGTGCCGATGCGCTCGGGACGTCCCCTGATCATGGGCGTAGCCCATGGCAAACCCATCGTCTGCGTGGCAGGCCATCCGCCCGAGGCGCTGCGTGGTTTCAAGCTGTTTGGCGTGGCCGCGATCAACAAGCTGCTGGGCCGGACAGAGGATCTGCCGCTGGATGCCTAAACGCAAAAGCATCTGAACCAAGTATCTTGGCAATGGTCTGACTTC